>NZ_JBFAJD010000033.1:0-110530 GCF_040655035.1 Streptomyces sp. NPDC050549 | reverse complement strand
TTTCCCTTTCCGGCGACTCCGACTCTATCAGATCCTTTCGGGCCTGACTCCCAGTCAGAAGGGGCTGCCATCCCGGCCGCTGGGCCGTTCCGACGAGTGAGACTTTAGCGGATTCCTGAGTCCCGAGCGAATCGGGGGGTGCGTCCTTTCGAACGCGGATTCCTCATTTCGCAAATACGCATGGCAATACACGCGACGACGGATCGTCGATTGTTTGTAGGTACTTGCGGAATGGTTGTCCGGGGACCGACCGGAGTCGGCGCTCACGTCGGACAACTCGGAGAACACTACGTAGGCGGTCGGGGCGTGTCAACTCCGCTCCGGAGAGCCTCGTAGAGGCGTACGCTGTGTGACGTGACTACACATACGTGCACCCAGCAGTGGTGGGCCGCCTGACGGCGGCCGTACACACGTATGTACTCAACGGCCGCCGCCTCGGCGGCCGTTCTTGTTTCTCCCTCCAGGGGGTCGGCCGGCCGGCGCGGCGGTCTCGACCAGGAGGTGGAGAGATGACACGGGTCTTCAGTGGGGTCAAGCCGACCGGGCACCTGACGCTGGGGAACTACCTGGGCGCCGTGCGGCGCTGGGTCGACGTGGATCAGCGGCAGGGCGACGCCCTGTTCTGCGTGGTCGATCTGCACGCGCTGACCGTGGACCACGATCCGGCGCGGGTCCGGAGGCTGACGCGGCAGGCGGCGACGCTGTTGCTGGCGGCGGGGCTGGATCCCGGGCTGTGCACCGTGTTCGTACAGAGTCATGTGGACGAGCACACGCGGCTGTCGTACGTCATGGAGTGTGTGGCCACCGACGGTGAGATGCGGCGGATGATCCAGTACAGGGAGAAGGCCGCGCGTGAGCGGGAGCGGGGCGGGAGTGTGCGGCTGTCGTTGTTGACGTATCCCGTTCTGATGGCGGCGGACATCCTGGCGTACGGGACGGACGAGGTGCCGGTCGGGGACGACCAGACGCAGCATGTGGAGCTGGCCCGGGATCTGGCGGTCAGGTTCAACCAGCGGTACGGCCATACGTTCGTGGTGCCCCGGGCGACTCGGCCGGGGGTGGCGGCGCGGGTGATGAACCTGCAGGAGCCGACTTCGAAGATGGGGAAGTCGGACGACTCCGGGCCGGGGATCGTCTATCTGCTGGACGAGCCGGACGTCGTACGGAAGAAGGTCATGCGGGCCGTGACCGACAGCGGGGCGGGGGTCGTCTACGACCGGGAGGAGCGGCCCGGGGTCGCCAATCTGCTGGAGATCCTGGCCGCTTGCGAAGGTGGGAACCCCGAGGACTTGAGCGGTGTATATGAGTCGTACGGAGCGTTGAAGAAGGACACCGCGGAGGCTGTGGTCGAGCTGCTCAGGCCTGTGCAGGAGCGGCACAAGGCATTGTGCGCGGATCCCGCTTATGTGGAAGGGGTGTTGCGGGATGGGGCGGAGAAGGCGAGAAAGATGGCGAAGCCGATGGTCGATACCGCGTATCGGGCCATCGGGCTTCTGCCTGCGTAGCTAGCCGGACAGGCGGCTAGCCGATCGACAGGCTTGCCGCCTGTCGATCGGCTAGCTGTTTCCTGAGGCCAGTTCGCGGCTGCGGTCGCGGGCTGCCTCCAGGGCGGCGATGAGTGCGGCGCGTACGCCGTGGTTCTCCAGTTCGCGGATGGCGTTGATCGTCGTGCCTGCGGGCGAGGTGACGTTCTCGCGGAGCTTGACCGGGTGTTCGCCGCTGTCGCGGAGCATGACGGCGGCGCCGATCGCGGACTGGACGATGAGGTCATGAGCCTTGTCGCGGGGCAGGCCGAGCAGGATGCCGGCGTCCGTCATGGCTTCGACCAGGTAGAAGAAGTACGCCGGGCCGGAGCCGGAGAGGGCGGTGCAGGCGTCCTGCTGGGACTCGGGGACGCGGAGCGTCTTGCCCACGGCGCCGAAGATCTCCTCGGCGTGCGCGAGATGGGCTTCGGTGGCGTGGCTGCCGGCGGAGATGACGGACATCGCCTCGTCGACGAGGGCGGGGGTGTTCGTCATGACACGGACGACCGGGGTGCCCGCGGCCAGGCGCTCCTCGAAGAAGGAGGTGGGGATGCCAGCCGCGCCGCTGATGACCAGGCGGTCGGCGGGGAGGTGCGGGGCGAGTTCGTCGAGGAGGGTGCCCATGTCCTGCGGCTTGACCGTGAGGATCAGGGTGTCGGCGCTCTTCGCGGCCTCGGGGTTGGTGACCGGGGTGACTCCGTGGCGGGTGCGGAGTTCCTCGGCGCGCTCGGGGCGGCGGGCGGTGACCAGGAGGTCGGCCGGGGCCCAGCCCGCTCGGATCATTCCGCTGAGCAGGGCTTCGCCGATCTTGCCGGTGCCGAGGACTGCGACTTTCTGGGTCATGGGGTCATCCTCGCACCGGCGGTGGGGAGGGAGTGGGGGCTGTCCGGCTGGCGGAACAGCACCTGTCTGCGGAGTGTGGCTCTATGCCGTACGCCTCCGCAGTGTGGCCGCGCCAAGGCACAGGACGAACAGGGCGCAGCCGGCCACGATCAGGACGTCCCTGACGAAGGTCGCGGTCATGTCCGTGTGCTTGAGGACCTCGTTCATGCCGTCGACGGCGTACGACATGGGGAGGACGTCGGAGATGGTCTCCAGGACGGGGTGCATCTCGGAGCGCGGGGTGAAGAGGCCGCAGAGGAGGAGTTGGGGGAAGATCACCGCCGGCATGAACTGGACGGCCTGGAACTCCGAGGCGGCGAAGGCCGAGACGAAGAGGCCGAGCGCGGTGCCGAGGAGGGCGTCGAGGAGGGCCACCAGGAGCAGGAGCCAGGGGCTGCCTGTGACGTCGAGGCCCAGGAACCAGACGGCGAGGCCGGTGGCCAGGGCGGACTGGATGATCGCGAGGAAGCCGAAGGCCAGGGCGTAGCCGGCGATCAGGTCGCCCTTGCCCAGAGGCATCGCGAGGAGGCGTTCGAGGGTGCCGGAGGTGCGTTCGCGCAGGGTGGCGATCGACGTGACCAGGAACATCGTGATGAGCGGGAAGATGCCGAGGAGTGAGGCGCCGATGTTGTCGAAGGTGCGCGGGCTGCCGTCGAAGACGTAGCGCAGCAGGACGAGCATCAGGCACGGGATGAGCATCAGCAGCACGATCGTGCGGGGGTCGTGGCGGAGCTGGCGCAGGACGCGAGCCGCGGTGGCGGTGGTGCGGGAGACGCTGAGAGCGGTGGCGCGCGCGGTGGTTGTCGTAGCGGCTGTGGTGGTTGGCGTGCTCATCGGGTCGTCTCCTTCTGGCCGCCGGCGGCCACGGCCTCGTCGACCAGGTGCAGGAAGGCGGCTTCGACCGTGTCGGAGCCGGTGCGGGTGCGGAGGGCGTCGGGGGTGTCGTCCGCGAGGACCTCGCCCTCGCGCATCAGGAGGAGGCGGTGGCAGCGCTCGGCCTCGTCCATGACGTGGGAGGAGATGAGGAGGGTGGCGCCGCGGGAGGCGGCGATGTCGTGGAAGAGGGCCCACAGGTCGCGGCGGAGGACGGGGTCCAGGCCGACGGTGGGTTCGTCGAGGACGAGGAGTTCGGGGGTGCCGAGGAGCGCGACCGCCAAGGAGACGCGGCTGCTCTGGCCGCCGGAGAGGTTGCCGGCGAGGGCGTCGGTGTGGCTGGTGAGGTCGACGTCGGTGAGAACGCGGTCGACTTCGTGGCGGCGAGTGGCGGCGGAGCGGCCGGGGTCGAGGATCGCGGCGAAGTAGTCAAGGTTCTGACGGACCGTCAAGTCGTTGTAGACGGAGGCGGCTTGGGTGACGTAGCCGATGCGGGTGCGGAGGGTGGGGTGGCCTGCGGGGCGGCCGAGGACGTTCAGGGTGCCGGCGACCTTGGCCTGGGTGCCGACGATCGAGCGCATGAGGGTCGACTTGCCACAGCCGGAGGGGCCGAGCAGGCCGGTGATCTGGCCGCGCGGGACGGTGAAGTCGATGCCTCGCAGGACGGTCCGGGGACCCCGGACGACGGTGAGGGCTTCGGCCTGGACGGCGGGGGCGGGGGCCTCGCCGGGTGGATCGGCAATATAATTCATCATGTGATGAATAATGCTCTCGCGGGGCGGAGTCGTCAAGGCGGTTCGGCGGTGCCGTCGCATGGGTGCGCGGGACGGCGCAGGCGCGCGGCGGCGTGATCGGAGTGGGGGGATCCGGTCTGGGCGCCTCCGCGTTCACGGGGTGGTCACATGAATCCGGTGCGCGATCAACTCCCGTTCCCGACAATGGATTTCAGTTCGCCGTGCCCTCCCCCGGTACGGCGCCCACGCATCTCCCATCCGGCTTTGTCCTGTCTTCGGAGGTGCCGTTGTCATGCGTGGTACGGGTGTCATGGGTGTCATGCGCTGTGGTGTGAGCAGGGCAGATCTGTTCGCTTCGCTGGTCGTCTTTCTCGTCGCGCTCCCGCTGTGCGTGGGCGTGGCGATCGCCTCCGGGGTGCCGGCCGAACTGGGGCTGGTCACCGGGATCGTCGGCGGGCTGGTGGTCGGGGCGCTACCAGGCAGCAGCCTTCAGGTGAGCGGTCCGGCCGCAGGGCTGACCGTACTCGTCTACGAGGCCGTGCGGGCCTACGGGATCGAGGCGCTCGGGGTGCTCGTGTTCGCGGCCGGGTTGGTGCAGTTGGGGCTCGGGGTGCTGCGGCTCGGGCGGTGGTTCCGGGCTGTGTCTGCGGCCGTGGTGCAGGGCATGCTCGCCGGGATCGGGCTCGTGCTGATCGCCGGGCAGGTGTACGCGCTCGGCGATGTGGCCGCGCCGGCGGACGGTCTCGGGAAGCTCGCGGGGCTGGTGTGGCTGCCGGGGCTGGTGGATCCGGTGGCGTTGTCAGTGGGCGGTGCCACCATTGCCGTACTGGTGCTCTGGCCCCGGTGGCGGCGCGGGGCTCGGCTGGTGCCGGCGCCGTTGGTGGCGGTGGGGCTGGCCGCGGCGGTGACCGGGGTGTTCGACCTGGCGGTGCGGCGGGTTGAGGTGCGGGGGCTGGTCGGTGCCGTGCGGGTGCCGGAGTGGGGGGATTTCGGGCGGCTTACGGAAGTGGGGGTGATCGGGACGGTCGTCGCGTTCGCGTTGATCGCGTCGGCGGAGTCGTTGTTCAGCGCAGCGGCGGTGGACCGGCTGCACCGGGGTCCGCGGACGGATTACGACCGGGAGTTGATCGCGCAGGGCGCGGGGAACGCGGTGTGCGGGGTGCTCGGGGCGTTGCCGATGACCGCGGTGATCGTGCGGAGCGCGGCGAATGTGCAGGCGGGGGCCAGGACCAAGGCGTCGCGGGTGCTGCACGGCGGGTGGCTGTTGCTGTTCACGGCGCTGCTGCCCGGAGTGCTGGGCCTGGTGCCGGTGGCGGCGCTGGCGGGGCTGCTCGTGCACGCCGGCTGCAAGCTCGTACCGGTGCGGCAGGTGCGGGGGCTGTGGGCCGGACATCGCGGTGAGGTGGTCGTGCTCGGGGTGACCGCGGTGGCGATCGTGGTGGGGAATCTGTTCGAGGGGGTGTTGGTCGGCCTGGCGTTGGCGGTGGCGAAGACGGCGTGGGACATCAGCCATGTCCACGTGGAGACGGAGGACCTCGGCGCCGCGGGAATCGTCGTACGAGTGCTGGGGCATGCGACGTTTCTGCGCCTGCCGAAGCTGCTGGACGCGTTGGAGGCGTTGCCGCACGACCGCGAAGTGCGCCTGGAGCTGGGCGGGTTGCGGCACATGGACCACGCGTGCGCGGCGGCCCTGGAGGGATGGGCCACCGCGCGGGAAGGGACGGCCGACAGCCCTGCCGCCGAGGTGGTCACGGGGTCATGACGCGAGGGCTACGACGAGTTCCACGACGTAGGTCTCCTCCACGGTGCCGTCCGGAAACGCGGTGAGCAGGTGGTTTCGCTCCTCGGTGAGGAAGGCGTTGGTGCCTTCCTCACCCTGGACCAGGAAGACCGAGTGGCTGCTGATGTTGGCCAGGTGGGTGTCGACCGGGACGCGGCGGCTCCATCGGACCCTTCGGTGGGCGAAGTCGAGCCTGCCGGTGGGGTCGGCGAGCGCGGTGTGCAGGCCGCTGCCGTTCTGCTTCACGACGCGGTCGATGCCGAAGTGGATCCGGATGCGTTCCGACTGCGCGGCGATCCACGGGACGTCGACGGCGCTGGTGTTCCACCACAGGGCGAGCGCACCGCCCGGGCGCAGTACGCGCAGGGCCTCCGGGACCGACTTGGCGGTGTCGGTCCAGTGCCAGGCCTGGGCGTAGGTGAGGAAGTCGACGGAGTCGTCGGTCAGGGGAATCGCGTCGCCGGTGCCCCGGACGAGCGGGACCTCGGGGAGGGCACGGCGGAACTGGGCTGCCATGCCGGCGCCGGGTTCGATCGCGATCACGTCGGCGCCACGGGCGTGCAGGAGGGCGGTCGCGATACCGGTACCGGCTCCCACGTCCGCGACGCGGGCGCCGGCGAGGGGATGGCCGGCCAGTTCCTCGATGGCGTCGAAGAGGGCGGGTGGGTAGGAGGGGCGATTCTCGGCGTACTGGGCCGCGGCGGTGTTGAAGGAGTGGGCTCGGGCAGTGTGCGAGGGCGGCTTCGACGAAGTGGTCATACGGCCATGGTTACCGGGATGGGTGCAGGGTGCAGGTGAATTTTGGGGAGAAGGGGGGCGGTGCGGTGCGGGGAGGGGCGGTGCGGGGAGGGGCGGTGCGGGGAGGGGCGGTACGGGAGCGCAGAGGGGCGAGGCGGGGGCGCGGCTCGGTCGGCCGGGGTGTGGGCCCTGCGCGGGCCGGTCTGCCGGGGTGCGGGCCCTGCGCGGTCGGGATACAGGCCCTGCGCAGCCGAGGGGGCGGGCGTGACCGGCCCGGAAGCGAAGCCGTAGGGCACAAGCTGCGAGTCGCAGACCGCAGGCCGGAAACCACAGGCCGGAAGGCGGAAGCTGCGAGCCGCAGGCGGCGTGACGCAAGCCGCGAGCCGCTGTCCGCCCCCAGCCCCAGACCGGAAACCGGAAGCCACGGGCCGGAATCCACAGGCCGCAGGCCGGAAGCCGCGTGACGCGAGCCGCGAGTCGCAGGCCTCAGGGCCTCAGGGCCTCAGGGCCTCAGGGCCTCAGGGCCTCAGGACCGTAGACCGGAAACCACAGGCCACAAGCTGCGAGCCCCTGTCCGCAACCCCCAGCCGCGAGCCGTAGGCCGCGAGCCGCCCCGAACGCGTGCCCGTCCCGGTCAGGACCGGCGGCGCTTCTTCGAAGGGTTGCCGGTGCGGCGAGTTGTGCGCTTCTCGTGCTGGGCCACGGCCGTCTCGTACTCCTCGCGGTGGAGTTTCTCGCCGGGGGCCTCGGTGAGGGAGCGGAAGAAGTAGGCGAGGAGAGAGCCGACGAAGCCGATGCCCAGGAGACCGCGGAGGGAGGCCTGGCGTTCGGGGTCGGGGCGCTTTTTGAAGCTCTCCCAGGTGTGGCCGAAGGCAAGGGCGCTGCAGACCGCGAACATCACGATGACGAGGAGGGTGACAAAGCTGCCGACGTCCGCGATCTGGAGGCCCTGGTAGGCGAAGCGGAGGACCAGGCAGGAGACGACGGCGACGGCGATGGAGCCGGCGGCCGCGGCGACGCGGCGGGGGGTGTAGCCGTTGTCGTGGTTCACCCAGGTGGTGCCGAAGAAGCGGAGGGGCTCGGGGCGGGGACCCGTGCCCGTACCTGCGTCTGCGCCTGGGGAGCCCGCGGGGGTGTCCTGGGTGCCGGTCTCGTCGTTCACGGGACGATTATGGCTCCGAGGGTGGGCGCGGGCTCCCGTTGGGGGCTCAGGAGCAGCGGGAGGCTATGTAGCCGTCGCTGCCCGTGTTCACGTACGTGTCCGAGATGAACTCGCCGTTGCTGATGTTGTCCCAGATGTTCGAGGTGCCGTAGGTGCCCGTGACCGTCGTCCCAGGCGTCTGGCAGTAGATCGGCACCTTGGAACCCCCGGGCAGGGTGCCGACGATGCTGTAGTTCGTGCCGGGGCCGCTGCGAATGTTGACGGTGACATTGGCCGTCGTGTAGGTCTGCACCGCGCTGGCGGTGACCGGTGAACCCATCACGAGAAGAAGGGCTCCGGCCGTGCCCGCGAGGAGGACGGATGCGCGTCTTCGGAAGGTCACGAGTATCCCCTGGTTTGTGGTGGAGTCAGGAGCAGCGCGGGCGGACGTAGCCGTCGCTGCCGGTGTTCACATAGGCGTCGGAGATGTACTCGCCGTCGTCGATGTTGTCCCAGATGTTCGTCGTGCCGTAGTAGCCCGTCACCGTGGTGCCCGGCGTCTGGCAGTAGATCGGGACCTGGGAGCCCTCGGCGAGAACGCGGACGATGGTGTAACCGGTGCCCGGTCCGCTGCGGACGTTGACGCGGGTGTTGGGCGCGATCGAGTAGTAGTGCAGAGCCGCTGCCGTCGCGGTGACCTCGGCCTCGCCGCCCGGGACTTCTGGTGCGCGGTCAACAGACATGAAAAACCTCCCCCGTTGGACCCCATGACTGCCATGGGGCCCCGATGATTCCCCTGAAACACGCCATGAAACACATGTGCGCAACTCGCACTCGGAAGCCAGCAAGCCGTCTCTGTCCCGTACGGGTCATCGACTAGGCTCCGTGCGTCGCGCGCGCGAACGATCAGCACGGGGGTGGTTCCATGGCGCCACAGCACGACACCGGAGCGGGCGCGGAAGCGGAACTTCCCGAGTACGCCGGTCACTACCGCCTGGAGTCATGCCTGGGCTCCGGCGGCATGGGCGTGGTGCATCTCGCTCAGAGCACCTCCGGGATGAAGGTCGCCGTGAAGGTCGTCCACGCGGAGTTCGCGCAGGATCCCGAGTTCAGGGGGCGGTTCCGGCAGGAGGTGGCGGCGGCTCGACGGGTGAGCGGGGCCTTCACCGCGCCGGTGGTGGATGCCGACCCGGAAGCCGAACGGCCTTGGATGGCAACGTCGTTCATCCCCGGGCCGACCCTGTCCGAACACGTGAAGCGGAATGGCCCGATGATGCCCGGCGAGTTGCGCCGGCTGATGGCTGGACTGGCCGAGGCGCTTCGCGACATCCATCGGGTCGGCGTCGTGCACCGGGACCTGAAACCCAGCAACGTGCTGCTCGCCGAGGACGGGCCGAAGGTCATCGACTTCGGTATTTCTCGGCCAAAGGACAGCGAACTGCGCACCGAGACCGGAAAGTTGATCGGGACGCCGCCCTTCATGGCACCGGAGCAGTTCCGGCGACCCCGGGAGGTCGGGCCTGCTGCCGACATCTTCGCGCTCGGGTCCGTACTGGTGCACGCGGCGACGGGGCGCGGCCCTTTCGACTCCGACAGTCCGTACGTCGTCGCCTACCAAGTCGTCCATGACGAGCCGGACTTGACGGGACTGCCGGAGAACCTCGCGCCGCTGGTGCTGCGTTGCCTGGCCAAGGAGCCCGAAGACCGGCCCACGCCCGACGAGTTGATGCGTGAACTGCGGTCGGTGTCGGCCTCGTACGACACGCAGGCCTACATACCGGCACAGCGGGCCGGTACCACGCCGGTGCCGGAGCCCCGTACGAAAGAGCCCGAGCAGTCCGGACTGCGGCGCGGGCGGCGCCTCGGCAAGCGGATGGCTCTCGGTGCGGGCGCACTCGGCCTGGCCGCGATCGGCACACTGACCGCGCTCCAGTTGTCGGACGACAGCACCTCGGCAACGAAGAGTTCCACCCCCAGCACCACGCCCAGCGCCGCGTTCGGCGGGTGGAAGACGAGACCGGTCTCCAAGAAGAGCACCCCCCAATGCTCTTACGGGGCGGGGAAGTTGCTGTGCGCGCAGCCCGGGGTGGTGTTCGCCCTGGACCCGTCCGACGGCAGCCTGTTGTGGCGGCACGCCGTCGCCACGACGCAGCGGAGCGGGCCGCCTGTGCTGTCAGGTGGCCTCGTGCAGCCCTCGTTGGACAACGGCCGACGGCTGGAGGCGCTCGATCCCGCCTCGGGCAGAGTGCGTTGGCAGCGGACCGTCCCCTCGTACACGGGACTGGCGGACGTCGGCGGCATGCTCCTGCTCACCCATGCGGACGGGACGGTCACGGGCGTGGACGCTGCTACGGGCGCCACGAGGTGGAGACACACGATCGCGGGCCAACAGCAGCCGTACTTCGCCTCGTTCACCGGGGACGCGTCGGCGTACGCGACGAACACGTCGCACGACGGTACGCACACGCGCGTGACGGCGATAGACCCGGACACGGGTGCGGTGCGCTGGGAAGTGCGGCTGAACGGGACGTTGAAGCCCGTCGGCGCGGTCGGCGGATCCGTGTACCTCCTCTCCGTCGACACGGTCTACGGGGCCGCGAAGGCCGTGGTCCGCTACACCCCGGACACCGGCGCCTCCCAGCGCGTGACACTGCCCGTGGCGCTCGACCAGGGCCACGGGACCGTGCACGGGAACGTCGTATACGTCATGGGGGCGGGCGGATCGCTGGTGGCCGTGGACATGGACGCGCGGAAGCAGGTGTGGAGCCTGGAGACGGCCCTGCTGCGGGGTTCCGCGCCGGTCGCGGACGGACATCAGGTGTATGTCACCGCCGCAGACGGGCGCTTGCTCGCCGTGGATGCCCGCGCGGGGCGGCTCGTCGGGCAGACACCCGCGCGCCTCGACTCCAACTCGGACCGGATCAGCGCGGCGCTCCCCGAACCCGTCGTAGCAGACAACCGTGTCTACGCCGCCGCCCCCGACGGCACGGTCTTCGCGGTCAACTCCCGTACACCCGGGGCCTGGTAGCCGTAGCGATGCCAACTCCCTTATGTCCGGCGCCTGGTAGCTGTGGCGATGCCAACTTCCCTACACCCGGGGCCTGGTAGCCGTAGCAAGGCAGCAAAAGGGCCGCCCCCGTCGGAACGGAGGCGGCCCCAGGGAGCAGTTGTGCCTCAGCCGAGCTTGCTTACGTCCCGCACGGCGCCGCGGTCCGCGCTGGTGGCCATCGCGGCGTAGGCGCGCAGGGCGGCCGAGACCTTGCGCTCGCGGTTCTTCGGGGCGTAGCGGCCCTCCAGCGCGGCCTCGCGGCGGGCCAACTCGGCGTCGTCGACGAGGAGTTCGATGGAGCGGTTCGGGATGTCGATGCGGATGCGGTCGCCGTTCTCGACGAGGGCGATGGTGCCGCCGGAGGCCGCCTCGGGGGACGCGTGACCGATCGAGAGACCCGAAGTGCCGCCGGAGAAGCGGCCGTCGGTGATCAGGGCGCAGGTCTTGCCGAGGCCGCGGCCCTTGAGGAAGGACGTCGGGTAGAGCATCTCCTGCATGCCCGGGCCGCCCTTGGGGCCCTCGTAGCGGATGACGACGACGTCGCCGTGCGTCACCTGCTTGTTGAGGATCTTCTCGACGGCTTCTTCCTGCGACTCGCAGACGACCGCCGGGCCCTCGAAGGTCCAGATGGACTCGTCGACGCCGGCCGTCTTCACGACGCAGCCGTCGACGGCGAGGTTGCCCTTGAGGACCGCCAGGCCGCCGTCCTTGGAGTAGGCGTGCTCGGCGGAGCGGATGCAGCCCTCGGCCGCGTCCTCGTCCAGCGCCTCCCAGCGCTCGGACTGGGAGAAGGCCTCGGCGGAGCGGACGCAGCCGGGGGCCGCGTGCCAGAGTTCCACGGCCTCCGGGGAAGGCGATCCGCCGCGCACGTCCCACGTCTTCAGCCAGTCCGCGAGGGACGGGCTGTGGACGGAGTGGACGTCCTCGTTGAGCAGGCCCGCGCGGTGCAGCTCGCCGAGCAGGGCGGGGATGCCGCCTGCGCGGTGCACGTCCTCCATGTAGTACGTGCGGTTCTTCGCGACGTTCGGGGCGACCTTCGCGAGGCACGGGACCCGGCGCGAGACCTCGTTGATCTCCTCCAGGCCGAACGCGACGCCCGCCTCCTGCGCCGCCGCGAGGAGGTGCAGGATCGTGTTGGTGGAGCCGCCCATCGCGATATCGAGGGCCATGGCGTTCTCGAAGGCCGCGAAGGTGGCGACGTTGCGCGGCAGGACCGTCTCGTCGTCCTGCTCGTAGTAGCGGCGGGTGATGTCCATCACCGTGCGGGCCGCGTCCTGGTACAGGCCCTTGCGGGCGGTGTGCGTGGCGAGGACCGAGCCGTTGCCCGGCAGCGACAGGCCGATGGCCTCGGTCAGGCAGTTCATCGAGTTGGCGGTGAACATGCCGGAACAGGAGCCGCAGGTCGGACAGGCGTTCTCCTCGATGTTGAGGACGTCCGCGTCCGAGACGCTGTCGTTGGCGGCCTCGACCATCGCGTCGATCAGGTCCAGCGTGCGGACGGTGCCGTCCTGCAGCGTGGCGCGCCCGGCCTCCATGGGACCGCCGGAGACGAAGACCGTCGGGATGTTCAGGCGGAGTGCCGCCATGAGCATGCCGGGCGTGATCTTGTCGCAGTTGGAGATGCAGATCAGGGCGTCGGCACAGTGCGCCTCGACCATGTACTCCACGCTGTCCGCGATCAGGTCACGGGACGGGAGGCTGTAGAGCATGCCGCCGTGGCCCATCGCGATGCCGTCGTCGACCGCGATCGTGTTGAACTCGCGCGGGATGCCGCCGGCCGCGGTGATCGCCTCGCTGACGATCCGGCCGACCGGCTGCAGGTGGGTGTGGCCGGGCACGAACTCGGTGAAGCTGTTCGCCACCGCGATGATCGGCTTCCGGCCGATGTCCGCACCGGGTACACCGGAGGCGCGCATAAGGGCGCGGGCGCCCGCCATGTTGCGTCCGTGGGTGACTGTGCGGGACCTCAGCTCGGGCATCGTCGCTCGCTCCTTCAGACAGATAGGGCTGATATTGAGCGTACGCCGGTCATCCAGGGGGCGGACACGGTGTCCGCATCGCGGGACGAATGTCTCACCACGAAGACAGGACCCGGGACAGGACCCACGACAGGACCCGTGACAGGACCGAAGACAGGACCGAAGACAGGACCGAAGACAGCGCTACGGCCCCGTCAGATGCTCCTGCACCACCGGCGCGACGCGCGCGATGATCTGCTCCGGGTCGGCCGAGGCCACCGGTTCGATCTTGATGACGTACCGCATCATCGCGACCCCGACGATCTGCGCCGCGGCGAGTTCGGCGCGCAGTTCCGGGTCCGGTACGTCGAGCTGGCCCGAGATGCGGCGCAGCAGCTGGCCGGAGATCAGGCGGCGGAAGACGGCCGCCGCGGCCTCGTTGTTCACGGCCGACCGGACGATGGCGAGCAGCGGGGTCCGGGTCACCGGGTTCTCCCAGAGCCCGAAGATCATGCGGGTCAGACGCTCGCCGATATCGTCGAGCGAGCCGTCGAGGAGCGTGTCCCGGGACCGCAGCACCGGTGCGAACGCCACCTCCACGGCCGACTCGAAGACCTGTTCCTTGGCACCGAAGTAGTGGTGGACGAGCGCCGCGTCGACCCCGGCCGCCTTGGCGATGGCGCGCACGGACGTCTTCTCGTACCCCCGTTCGGAGAATTCCTCCCGGGCCGCGGCCAGGATGCGGTCCCGGGTGTCGGCGGACTCCGTACGAGGGGGTCGGCCCCGGCGCTTGGCGGTGGCGTCGGTCACCGCCGGGGCACCTTCACTGCCGAGGCCAGATGCAGCCGCGTGAAGGCGAGCGCCTCCGCGAGATCGGCCTCGCGTTCGGCGCCGGACATCGCGCGCCGGGTGTTGACCTCGATGACGACATGGCCGTCGAAGCCGGTCAGGGCGAGCCGTTCCAGCAGTTCGGCGCAGGGCTGGGTGCCGCGGCCGGGGACCAGGTGCTCGTCCTTGTTGGAGCCGTTGCCGTCGGCGAGGTGGACATGGCCGAGACGGTCGCCCATGCGCTCGATCATCTCGGTCGCGTCGGTGCGGGCGGTCGCGGTGTGGCTGAGGTCGATCGTGAAGTGCCGGTAGTCCTCGTGCGTCACGTCCCAGTCGGGGGCGTAGGCGAGCATCTCGCGGTCGCGGTAGCGCCACGGGTACATGTTCTCCACGGCGAACCGCACATCCGTCTCGTTCGCCATCCGCCAGATCCCGCTGACGAAGTCGCGCGCGTACTGGCGCTGCCAGCGGAACGGCGGGTGCACCACGACCGTGCTCGCCCCGAGCTTCTCGGCGGCCGCCTGGGCGCGCTGGAGCTTGATCCACGGGTCGGTGGACCACACCCGCTGCGTGATGAGCAGGCACGGCGCGTGCACGGCGAGGATCGGGACCTGGTGGTAGTCGCTGAGTCTGCGCAGCGCCTCGATGTCCTGACTGACCGGGTCGGTCCACACCATGACCTCGACGCCGTCGTAACCGAGGCGCGCGGCGATCTCGAAGGCCGTCGCCGTCGACTCCGGATACACGGACGCCGTGGACAGCGCGACCTTCGCATCCGGGATGCGCACGACTGGTTCTGCCACGGAGGACAGACTACGGGGCGGCGCTTTGCGCGGGGGAGCCGGTTGCTGCGCCCGCCCTGTGCGGGGTACGGCAACCGGCCATCTCCGGCGCGGGGCCGCGTTGTGGCGATACTTCATGCGGGTCTGATACGTCGGGTGCCGGGTGGGCGTTCAGCATGGGCGGGCGCGGGAGGAGTTGGGCGGGGGCGCGGGCCATGGGTGGGCGTGCGGGCGTTCGCCAGCACTGGGCGTGTACGCCGGCAGCGACTGCGCGCGTGCACTGCGGGCGGGGGTGCGAGCGCCATGGGCTGGCGGGCGGGGGCGCGGGCGCCCTGGCCGGGCGGAGGCGCGACCAGTCCTGGCGGACAGCCATGCGCGTACGTCACGACCACCACGCGTGTACGTCAAGACCACCACGCGCGTGCGGCACGGAGAGGCACGCGCGCGTGCGTCGCAGTCGCGGCCGAGTCGGCGGGAGTACGGCCGACCCCGGGCGCCGTCCGAACCGGCAGCCGCGGGGACGTGCACAGGCACGCGCGCGTGCATCGCGGCCAAACCAACGGGCGTACGGCCCACCCCCGGGGCGCCGTCCAGACCGGCGACCACGCGGGAACACAACAGCCACGCGCACGTGCATCGCAGTCGAACCGGCGAGGGTACGGCCGACCCCGGGCGCGACCGACCAGCAGCAACCACGCGGGAACACAACAGCCACGCGCACGTGCACCACGCCCCCACCCGTGCCCCGCACCCCCCGCCCCGCCTACGCCCACGACAGCCGGTACAGCCAACACAGCGGGTGCAGCCACCGCAGCCCCTACGCCGAAGGCATCTGATCCAACCGTCGCAAAATCACGCCCTCGCGCAGCGCCCACGGGCAGACCTCCAGCGTCTCCACCCCGAAGAGATCCATCGCGCCCTCGGCGACCATCGCGCCGGCCAGGAGCTGTTCGGCGCGGCCCTCGGAGACGCCGGGGAGGACGGCGCGCTGGGCGGTGGTCATGCCGCCGAGGCGGGGGACCCACGCCTCCAGGGACTCGCGCTTCAGCTCGCGCTGGACGTAGAGGCCGTCGGCGGAGCGGGCGGCGCCGGCGAGGCGGGCGAGCTGCTTGAAGGTCTTCGACGTGGCGACGACGTGGTCGGGGGCGCCAAAACGGCTGAACTCCCCCACCGTACGGGCGATCTGCGCGCGCACATGGCGGCGCAGGGCCCTTATCGCGTCCGGTTCCGGCGGGTCCCCGGGCAGCCAGCCCGCGGTGAGGCGGCCCGCGCCGAGCGGCAGTGACACGACCGCGTCGGGCTCCTCGTCGATGCCGAACGCGATCTCCAGGGAGCCGCCGCCGATGTCGAGGACGAGGAGCTTGCCGGCGGACCAGCCGAACCAGCGGCGGACGGCGAGGAAGGTCAGCCGGGCCTCCTCGGCGCCGGTGAGGACCTGGAGCTCTACGCCGGTCTCGGTCTGCACGCGCGCGAGGACCTCGTCCGCGTTGCTGGCCTCGCGGACGGCGGAGGTGGCGAACGGCAGGAGTTCCTCGACGCCCTTGTCCTCGGCGGCCTGCAGCGCCTCGTGGACGACGCCGATGAGTTTGTCGACCCCTTCGGGGCCGATGGCGCCGTCCTCGTCGAGGAGTTGGGCAAGGCGGAGTTCCACCTTGTGCGAGTGCGCGGGCAAGGGGCGCGCGCCCGGGTGTGCGTCCACCACCAGCAGATGCACCGTGTTCGATCCCACGTCGAGGACACCGAGTCTCATATACGGAACGCTACTGCCACCTGCGCCGATCTCCGTCTTCGGTACGGTTTCTGGGGCCGCCCCGGGCGACTTACCCTGGACACGTGCCAAAGACGAAAAAGGCGAAGAACGACAAGGCGGCCAAATCACCCGGCGATTCTTCGCCGGTGACGTCGGCCAAGCCCCCGAAGACGTCGACAATGTCGAAGAAGGCCCTGAAAGCCGACGAGAAGGGGCTCGACTTCGCGCGCGCGTGGGTGGAGTTCCCGGATCCGGCGGACGAGGAGCAGCTCTTCCGCTGCGATCTGACATGGCTGACCTCCCGCTGGAACTGCATCTTCGGAAGCGGCTGCCAGGGCATCCAGGCGGGCCGCGCGGACGACGGGTGCTGCACCCTGGGCGCGCACTTCTCCGACGAGGACGACGAGAAACGGGTCGCCGGGCATGTGGCGAGGCTCACCCCGGACATCTGGCAGCACCACGACGAGGGCGCGAAGAACGGCTGGACCTCGGAGGACGAGGACGGCGACCGCCAGACCCGCCCCTACAAGGGCTCGTGCATCTTCCAGAACCGCCCCGGTTTCGCGGGCGGCGCGGGCTGCTCGCTGCACATCCTCGCCGTGAAGGAGGGCCGCGAGCCCCTGGAGACCAAGCCGGACGTCTGCTGGCAGCTGCCCGTGCGGCGGACGTACGAGTGGATCGACCGGCCGGACGACACACGGGTGCTCCAGGTGTCGATCGGCGAGTACGACCGCAGGGGCTGGGGTCCCGGCGGCCACGACCTGCACTGGTGGTGCACGTCGGCGACCTCGGCGCACGGCGCGGGCGACCCGGTCTACGTGTCCTACCGCCCGGAGCTGACCGAACTGATGGGCAAGGCCGGCTACGACCGCCTGGTCGAGCTGTGCGAGGAGCGCCTGGCCTCGCAACTCCCGCTGCTGGCACCGCATCCGGCGGACCCGGTCGGCTGACCGCTCAGGACGGGCCCGGCTCGCCGCCGTCGCCCGACGGCGGCACCGAGCCCCCGGGGTCGCCGGTGGACGAGTCCGTCGGGGTCGGAGTCGGATCGGCGGACGAGGACGGCGGACCACTCGGCGTGGGATCACTCGGAGCCGCGGGCGTCGGGTCCGGCCCGGACGAGGGCGGGCCGCCGGGATCAGGATGCGAGGGATACGACGGCTCGCCCGGCTCGCCCGGCTCGGTCGGTGCGGGCGCGCTGCCGTAGCCCTCGATGGAGACGACGGCGCCGGCGGGTGAGACGGCCACGCGCGCGGTCCAGTGGCCGGAGGGCTCGCGCAGATGGTCGACGTACACCTTGATCGTCAACGATTCGCCCGGGGCGAGGGTTCCCGAGGACTGGCTGAGGTAGAGCCAGGGTGCCGTGGTGGTCGCGGACCAGCGGACCGGGGCCGCGCCGGACGCCGTGAGGGTGACGAGCGTGGTGTCGGCGCTGTTGGCGGCCGAGACGGCGAGGCGCCCTGCCCCCTTCCCGCCGGTGCCGGCGACGCTGATGACCTCCACGGAGACGTCGTTCTTGCCACCCTTGCCGACCCGCGCGCGGGGCCCGGCACTGGCGTCACCGGTGTTCTCGTAGCCACCGCTCGCAACCTCGCCCTCCAGGCTGCCGGGCCCGTCGTGCTGCTCGCTCGCGGAGGAGGCCCTGCCGTCGGTGCCCTCGCCGGTCGGTGTGGACCGGTAGGCGGCCCACAGGGCGAGGACGGGTGCCGCGATGACGGTGGCGACGACGGTCGTCGTGACGGCACGCGCGCGTAGCCGGTCCCTGCGGGCCGCGCGGTCCTTGGGGTCCAGCGGGAAACCGCGCCGGTCGAAGCGCGGCGCCGCGGCCCCACGCGCGCGCGGGAGATGCGCCATGGCGACATGCAGGGCCGCGCGGGGCGCCTCCAGGACGGGCAGTTCGGCGGGCGTGACAGCGGCACCGGGCCAGGTGCCGGGCACCGCGCGCTCGGCGGTACGGCGGCAGCGCGGGCAGTCGTCGACGTGCCGGACCAGTTCGCGGCGCAGCGCGCTGCTGAGCACGAGCTGGTGGTCGCCGGTGAGCCGGGCGACGCTCGGGCAGCTCCCGGTCTCCACGACGGCGAGGGCGGCACGCGTGCGTTCCACCTCGCAGGCGGCGGAGGCCAGCAGCTCGCGGGCGGTGGCGAGGTCCATCCCGAGGACGGCGGCGACCTCGTGGGCGGCGAGCCGGTGGCGCACGGCGAGTTCGAGCGCCTCGCGCTGCTCCGGGGTGGTCCCGGCGGCCTCCGGCCAGGCCAGCAGGGCGAGTTCGCGCCGCCGCTGCTCACGCAGTTCCTCGGGCACGACGGGTTCCTCGGCCTCGGCACGGCCCACCGCGTGGGTGCCCTGACGTTTCTGCTTGGCCTCGGCCAGCTTGCGCAGGCACGCCCAGCGGGCCAGCGCGTACAGCCAGGCCCTGCGGTCCCCGGCTGTCTCCGGCAGGCGCGCGCCCCGGCGTTCGGCCAGCGCGAGCACGTCCCCCAGGGCCGCCGTAGCCGCGTCGTGGTCGCACAGCACGGACAGGCAGTACGTGAACAGGCCGTCCAGATAAGGCTCGTAGCGCGCGGGCGGGAACTGCGCCAGCGTGCGCGCCGCAGCGCGGTCGCGCGCCTCCCGGTGCGCCCGGTGCGCGCCGGTGGTGCGGGTCGAGGTCTCCGGGCTGCTGCTCATCACCCGTGCGACCGTAGGCGGCGGGCGATGCCCCCTTCCGCCCCCTTGAGCTCTTTTAATCCGTACGGGTGAAACGATCCCTCAATAGGGGACAGGAACCCCCCCTCCCCTGGCTCGATCCCGACGCCCGTGGCCGGATTCCTCACGACCCCCCTCCATCCCCCGACCGCGTTGTCAGTGGCTACGACTACGGTTCACGCATGGCTGCCCGTACGAAGACCACCAAGGACCGTCCGTCCTACCGCTGCACCGAGTGCGGCTGGCAGACGGCCAAGTGGCTCGGCCGCTGCTCCGAGTGCCAGGCCTGGGGGACGGTCGAGGAGTACGGCGCGCCCGCCGTCCGTACGACGGCCCCGGGCCGCGTCACCACCTCCGCGCTGCCCATCGGCCAGGTCGACGGCCGCCAGGCCACCGCCCGCTCGACCGGTGTCCCCGAGCTGGACCGGGTGCTCGGCGGCGGTCTGGTGCCCGGAGCGGTCGTCCTGGTCGCGGGCGAGCCAGGCGTCGGCAAGTCGACCCTCCTCCTGGACGTGGCGGCCAAGGCGGCGAGCGACGAGCACCGCACGCTCTACATCACCGGCGAGGAGTCGGCCAGCCAGGTCCGGCTGCGCGCCGACCGCATCAAGGCGATCGACGACCACCTGTATCTCGCCGCCGAGACCGATCTGGCCACGATCCTCGGCCACTTGGACGCGGTGAAGCCCTCGCTCCTGATCCTGGACTCCGTCCAGACGGTGGCCTCCCCGGAGATCGACGGCGCCCCCGGCGGCATGGCCCAGGTCCGCGAGGTCGCCGGCGCCCTGATCCGCGCCTCCAAGGAGCGCGCCATGTCCACCCTTCTGGTGGGCCACGTCACCAAGGACGGCGCGATCGCGGGCCCCCGCCTCCTGGAACACCTCGTGGACGTCGTCCTGTCCTTCGAGGGCGACCGCCACGCCCGCCTGCGCCTCGTACGGGGCGTCAAGAACCGCTACGGCACGACCGACGAGGTCGGCTGCTTCGAGCTGCACGACGAGGGCATCACGGGCCTGGCCGACCCGAGCGGCCTGTTCCTGACCCGCCGCGCCGAAGCGGTCCCCGGCACCTGCCTGACCGTCACCCTGGAGGGCCGCCGCCCCCTTGTGGCCGAAGTCCAGGCGCTCACGGTCGACTCCCAGATCCCCTCCCCCCGCCGCACCACGTCCGGCCTGGAGACATCCCGGGTCTCGATGATGCTCGCGGTCCTGGAACAACGCGGCAGAATCAGCGCACTGGGCAAAAGGGACATCTACTCCGCAACCGTAGGCGGCGTAAAACTCTCCGAACCGGCCGCAGATCTGGCCATCGCCCTGGCCCTGGCCTCCGCGGCGAGCGACACCCCCCTCCCCAAGAACCTGGTCGCGATCGGCGAAGTGGGCCTCGCGGGCGAGGTCAGAAGGGTCACCGGCGTCCAGCGCAGACTCTCCGAGGCACACCGCCTGGGCTTCACCCACGCCCTCGTTCCGAGCGACCCGGGCAAGATCCCGCCCGGCATGAAGGTCCTCGAAGTGGCCGACATAGGAGACGCCCTCCAGGTCCTTCCACGCTCCCGTAAACGAGACGCCCCACGGGACGGCGAGGACCGCCGGTAGACTTTGCCCTGGTCTCGCCCGTCCGTACGAACCAACTGTGCGAAACGGCGGCGCCTGAAGAACCTGCGACCCGAGGAGTGCAGTGGCAGCCAACGACCGGGCGTCAGCTCCCGGAAAGTCCGGCGGGAGCTCCGGTGCCGACGGGCTGATGCGCGCCTCACTGAGCGCCGTGGCACCCGGCACGGCGCTGCGCGACGGCCTGGAGCGAATCCTCCGCGGCAACACGGGCGGACTCATCGTGCTCGGCTCCGACAAGACCGTCGAAGCCATGTGCACCGGCGGTTTCATCCTGGACGTGGAGTTCACGGCCACCCGTCTACGAGAACTCTGCAAGCTGGACGGCGGCATCGTGGTGTCGTCCGACCTATCCAAGATCCTCAGAGCGGGCGTCCAGTTGGTCCCCGACCCCACGATCCCCACAGAAGAGACCGGCACCCGCCACCGCACAGCGGACCGGGTCAGCAAGCAGGTCGGCTTCCCAGTTGTCTCCGTCTCCCAGTCCATGCGCCTGATCGCCCTCTACGTGGACGGTCAGCGCCGCGTCCTGGAGGACTCGGCGGCGATCCTGTCCCGCGCGAACCAGGCACTGGCCACCCTGGAGCGCTACAAGCTCCGTCTGGACGAAGTGGCGGGAACCCTCTCCGCCCTGGAGATCGAAGACCTGGTAACGGTCAGAGACGTCTCCGCAGTGGTCCAACGCCTCGAAATGGTCCGCCTGATCGCCAACGAAATCGCGGAGTACGTACTGGAACTCGGCACGGACGGCCGCCTGCTCTCCCTCCAACTCGAAGAGCTGATCGCGGGCGTGGACCCGGAACGCGAACTGGTGGTCCGCGACTACGTCCCCGAACCCACGGCCAAACGCTCCCGCACGGTGGACGAAGCACTGGCGGAACTGGACGCGCTCTCCCACGCGGAACTCCTCGAACTCCCCACCGTGGCCCGCGCCTTGGGCTACACCGGCTCCCCCGAGGCCCTCGACTCGGCGGTCTCCCCCCGAGGCTTCCGCCTCCTGGCCAAGGTCCCGCGCCTCCCCGGCGCGATCATCGACCGCCTGGTGGAACACTTCGGCGGCCTCCAAAAGCTCCTGGCAGCAAGCGTCGACGACCTTCAAACAGTCGACGGCGTGGGCGAGGCAAGGGCAAGAAGCGTACGAGAGGGCCTCTCCCGCCTGGCGGAATCCTCAATCCTGGAACGCTACGTCTAGAAAGACGAACCGACCTCAGTCACTGGCCAGAACAAACGAGGTCTGCGCCTTGGCGAACCCGGAAGCAGCCGCCTCCACCAGATAGGTCCCCGGACCGGCCGAACCGGCCGGAGGCGTCGCACACTCGGGCGCACTGGGCTTCCGGTCCCACTTCAGGGTGTACGCGACACTGCTCCCGGCGGACACCCGGTAGTAGACACTTCCGGAACTCTTCGGACAGTCGGCGGAGGACCAGTAGTCGGCGGCACCCCCCGCCTCAGTAATCGTCAACACGGCGCTCTTGGGCCCGAGATCGACCTTGCAGTCACTGCTGGACGAGTTCTTGGCGGTCAGCACAAAAGTGGGCGTCTGATCCGGCGAGTAGGAGTTGTGCAGACTCCGCAGACTCAACTGCACAGCACTGGCAGTGCAGTTGGGCAGAGTCGAATCGGCAGGAACCGTAGTCCCTGTACTACTCCCCCCGTTGGACCCCCCAATACCGCCACCGTCCCCGGACCCCCCGGCGGAGCCACTGTCACCCGAGGACCCGGCACTGGAACCGACCCCACTAGCTCCACCACTCGCCCCACCGCTCGCACCGCTGCTCGACTCATCGCGTCCGCCGGGGTGTTGACTGATGGCGGGCCCGGTGCCGGACGGACCGGCGGTGATCGTGGGCGCGGGAGTCCTGCCGTTCTTCGACCCGTCCGCACCGTTCTTGCCGCCCCCGCCGCCCGAGGTGACGATCCAGGTGATCAGCAGCGCCAACAGGGCGACCACGGACACCATGAGGACCCTCCGTCGCCAATAGATGGAGGAGGGAAGCGGCCCGACCGGATTGCGCAGAGATCCCACGGCTCAAACCTTACGAGACAACGGGGAGTTACCTCGCCCCACCCGCCGCGCCGGCCCCAACTTTTCCGGATCATCATCCCGGCAAGGGAGTTGAACGGTGGCACCGCGTGGCCCGTCGCCGCGTACGGCGCGAAGGTGCCGTGTCGGGGGGGTGTCCGCCCGCAGCGGTTGGCGCGTCAACACCGCCACGATCTTGAGCGACCGATTCCGCGCCGTTCCGAGGACGGACACCCCCCGGCGCGGCACCGACCCACACCAAACGGAAGGCGACCCACTCACGCACCCGCAGGGGAAAACACCGCAACCACCCACGCCCATGGCAGGATCGAAACGCCATGACTGCGCCCACGAACCCCCCGCACACCACGTCCACCAACGGCGAGCACCTCCACGCTCCCGTCATCGACTGGTTCGAAGACAACGCCCGCGACCTCCCCTGGCGCCACCCCGACGCCGGCCCCTGGGGCGTAATGGTCAGCGAGTTCATGCTCCAGCAGACCCCGGTCGCCCGCGTCCTCCCGGTCTACGAACAGTGGCTGGCCCGCTGGCCCCGCCCCGCCGACCTCGCCCAGGACGCCCCCGGCGAAGCCGTCCGCGCCTGGGGCCGCCTCGGCTACCCCCGCCGCGCCCTCCGCCTGCACGGCGCGGCGACTGCCATAACGGAACGGCACGGCGGCGACGTCCCCACCGACCACGCCCAGCTCCTCGCCCTCCCCGGCATCGGCGAGTACACGGCCGCCGCCGTCGCCTCCTTCGCCTACGGCCAGCGTCACGCCGTACTCGACACCAACGTCCGCCGGGTGTTCGCCCGCGCCGTCACCGGCGTCCAGTACCCCCCGAACGCCACCACCGCCGCCGAACGCAAACTCGCCCGCGCCCTGCTCCCGCCGGACGAGCAGACCGCCGCCCGCTGGGCCGCCGCCTCCATGGAACTGGGCGCACTGGTCTGCACGGCGAAGAACGAGACATGCCACCGCTGCCCCATCTCAGCGCAGTGCGCCTGGAACCTGGCCGGAAAGCCGGACCACGAGGGCCCGGCCCGCCGCGGCCAGACCTACGCCGGCACGGACCGCCAGGTCCGCGGCAAACTCCTGGCCGTACTCCGCGAAGCCGCACCCGGCACTCCCGTCCCGCAATCCGCACTCGACCGCGTATGGCACGAGCCGGTACAGCGGGCCAGAGCACTGGACGGCCTGGTCGCCGACGGCCTCGTAGAACCCCTCCCGCAGGGGCTGTACCAACTCCCCGCGACCCGCACCTGACACACGGTCAATTCACAGCCGCCCGGCTCACCCCGGGCCACATCACAGCCAACACCCAGCCCTCGCCACACTCCGGCAACGCCCAAACCACCCCATACCCACACCAACGCTCCCGCCGCCTTACCCCGAACCTACTTCCGTTACACAACCGACGGACAGCCGAGCGCTCCCCGCAGGCTGCTCCGCACAGTGCCGTGACAACCCCTCCGTAGCTTCATTCCTGTGCCGCAGACCGGCGGGACGCAGCAAAGGACAACCGGCAGCAGGCGGGCCGGAAACGGGGATGGAGGCGGTTGATCATGGCGCAGGGCGAGGTGCTCGAATTCGAGGAGTACGTCCGCACCCGACAGGACGCGCTGCTGCGCAGCGCCCGTCGGCTGGTGCCCGACCCTGTCGACGCCCAGGACCTGCTGCAGACCGCGCTGGTTCGGACGTACGGCCGCTGGGAGACCATCGAGGACAAGCGCCTCGCGGACGCCTATCTGCGCCGCGTCATGATCAACACCCGCACCGAGTGGTGGCGGGCCCGCAAGCTCGAAGAGGTCCCCACCGAGCAGCTCCCGGACGCGAGCGTCGATGACGCGACCGAACAGCACGCGGATCGGGCGCTTCTTATGGACATCATGAAAGTTCTCGCTCCGAAACAGCGCAGTGTTGTCGTCCTGCGACACTGGGAGCAGATGTCCACGGAGGAGACGGCCGCTGCCCTCGGCATGTCGGCCGGTACGGTCAAGAGCACGCTGCACCGGGCGCTCGCCCGGCTCCGGGAGGAGCTGGAAGCCCGCGATCTGGACGCACGCGCGCTGGAGCGTGAGGAGCGGGAGCGTTGCGCGGCCTGAGCGACACCCCAGGACCCAGCAGGGTCCGCGGCGGCTTCGAGGCGGCGGTCACGGCGATGGCCGTGCTCGCCGCCCTCGCCCTGTTGGTGTCCGGCTGCGCCACGGGCGGCACCGGCGCCCGTGACGAGGGCCCGGCGCACTCCGACTCGGTGGGCGTCGCCGAGGTGCCCTCCTCCACCCCCTCCGCGACCGCCGACGACCATGTGGACGCGGTGAAACTCGTCCAGGACGACCCGCAGGTCTCGGCGGCGGTCAAGCACGAGCTGAAGCCGTGCGTCGCCGACGAGTACGCGGTCGACGTGTCCTACGGCGAGCTGACCGGCGGCACCGCCAACGACGTCGTCGTCAACGTGATGACCTGCGGTGACGCGGTCGGCATCGGTTCGTACGTGTACCGCGCGACGGGTGGGACGTACGAGAATGTCTTCAAGGCCGAGGAACCCCCGGTCTACGCGGAGATCGACCGCGGCGATCTGGTCGTGACCAAGCAGGTGTACGAGAAGGGCGACCCGGTGTCGAGTCCCTCCGGTGAGAACGTGATCACGTACCGCTGGACGTCGGGCCGTTTCGTCCAGAAGTACAGCACCCACAACGAGTACAGCAACGCGGTCGGGGGCGACGCCTCGCCCGCGCCGAGCGGAAACTGAACCGAACAGATCCGAGCGACCCCGAACCAAAAACGAACGGAATCCGAGCGGGGGCGAACCGATCGGCCCCTCTGATCCGATCCTTCAGTGAACGCGGACACCCCTTCGGGCGTCCCATGCTTGAGAACGACCCACACGAGGACTGAGAGCACCGGGATGGCAGACCAGACCCACGTCCTGTTCGTCGAGGACGACGACGTCATCCGTGAGGCCACCCAACTCGCCCTGGAGCGGGACGGCTTCGCGGTCACGGCGATGCCCGACGGGCTGTCCGGCCTGGAGGCGTTCCGGGCGAACCGCCCCGACATCGCGCTCCTCGACGTCATGGTCCCCGGCCTGGACGGCGTCAGCCTCTGCCGCCGGATCCGCGACGACTCGACCGTGCCGGTGATCATGCTGTCGGCGCGCGCCGACTCGATCGACGTGGTCCTGGGCCTGGAGGCCGGCGCCGACGACTACGTGACGAAGCCCTTCGACGGCGCCGTCCTGGTCGCCCGGATCCGCGCGGTGCTGCGCCGCTTCGGGCACGCGAGCGGCGGCGACCGTACGGACGCGGACACGGCTCCGGTCGACGGCGGGGTGCTCACCTTCGGTGATCTGGAGATCGACACCGAGGGCATGGAGGTGCGCAGGGCGGGGCAGCCGGTGGCACTGACGCCGACCGAGATGCGGCTGCTCCTGGAGTTCTCCTCGGCACCGGGTACGGTCCTGTCCCGCGACAAGCTGCTGGAGCGGGTGTGGGACTACGGCTGGGGCGGTGACACCCGGGTCGTGGACGTCCATGTGCAGCGGCTGCGCACGAAGATCGGCCAGGACCGGATCGAGACGGTCCGCGGCTTCGGCTACAAGTTGAAGGCCTGAGCAGGGGTATGCGGGGGAATTCACGGCGCAGGGTCCCGTCGTTCATGGACAGAGCGGGCATCCGTACCGGCCTGAGATGGAAGCTCAGCGCGGCCATCGCGCTGGTCGGCACGCTGGTCGCGATCGCGCTCAGCCTGGTCGTGCACAACGCGGCCCGGGTCTCGATGCTGGACAACGCGCGCGACCTCGCCGACGAACGTGTCCAGATCGCCCAGCGCAACTACGAGCTGTCCGGGCGGCCCAACTTCCCCAGCATCAAGATCGACGACCCGAACCTGCCGCCGGCGCTCCGCCAGAAGGTCGGGGAGGGCCGCAGGGCCACGTACGTCACGGACCGGCCGCACGGCATCCCGGACATCTGGGCGGCCGTGCCGCTCAAGGACGGCCATGTGATGTCGCTGCACACCGGGTTCACCGACCGCAGCACGGACATCCTCAAGGATCTCGACCAGGCCCTGGTGATCGGTTCGATCGCGGCCGTGCTCGGCGGCAGCGCACTCGGTGTGCTGATCGGCGGCCAGCTCTCGCGCCGGCTGCGCAAGGCAGCCGTCGCGGCGAACCAGGTCGCCAAGGGCGAGACGGACGTACGGGTACGGGACGCCATCGGCGGAGTCGTGCGGGACGAGACCGACGACCTCGCGCGCGCGGTGGACGCCATGACGGACGCGCTGCAGCAACGCCTTGAGGCGGAACGCCGGGTCACCGCCGACATCGCGCACGAACTGCGCACCCCGGTGACGGGCCTGCTGACCGCGGCCGAACTACTGCCGCCGGGCCGCCCCACGGAACTGGTCCTGGACCGTGCCAAGGCGATGCGCACCCTCGTCGAGGACGTCCTGGAGGTGGCCCGTCTCGACGGGGCCTCCGAGCGCGCCGAGCTGCAGGACATCATGCTGGGCGACTTCGTGAGCCGCCGGGTGATCGCGAAGGACCCGGACGCGGTGGTGCACGTCGTCCACGAGTCGGCCGTCACCACCGACCCGCGCCGCCTGGAGCGCGTGCTGTTCAACCTGCTGGCCAACGCGGCCCGGCACGGCAAGCCGCCGATCGAGGTCTCGGTCGAGGGCCGGGTCATCCGGGTCCGCGACCACGGCCCCGGCTTCCCCGAGGAGCTCCTCGCGGAGGGCCCGAGCCGCTTCCGCACCGGCAGCAAGGACCGCGCGGGCCACGGCCACGGCCTGGGTCTGACCATCGCGGCCGGCCAGGCCCGGGTCCTCGGCGCCCGCCTGACCTTCCGCAACGTCCGCCCCGCGGGCGCGCCGGACCACATCCCGGCGGAGGGCGCGGTCGCGGTGCTGTGGCTGCCGGAACACGCACCGACGAGCACCGGCAGCTATCCGATGCTGCCGTAGGCCCGTCCGGGCAGGAGCCGTCGCACTCGCTCAGGTGCTTGCCACCATCACCTCCTCCCCCCGGGACGGCCCCACCCCGTCCGTCCTCCCCCCGAAGTACCGCTCGGCAAGATCCGCGGCCGACACATACCGCACTTCCCGGAACCCGCACTCCCGCCCCAGGGCCAGCACCTGCTCCGGCGTGAAGAAGCTCAGGAAGGGCGTGCCCGCGGCGCGAGCGCCCGCCACCGCAACCTCCAACTGCGCGCGCTGCTCCGGCTCCACGTCGTCGACCGGCCGCAGGAAGGTCGTCACCAGGGTGGAACCGGGGGCGAGTTGGGCGACCCGGCGGAACATGGTGGTGATCGCGTCATGCGTGAGATACATGGTGACGCCGGTCGCGGCCACCACGGCTGGCCGCCCGGTGTCGAGCCCGGCGGCGGCCAGCTGCCCCCACCAGTCGCCCTCGAAGTCCACCGGCACGAACCGCAGCCAGTCCGGCTCCTCGTACCCGAGCTCCGCCAGCCGCCGCCGCTTCCAGGCCTGTGTACCGGGCCGTTCGACCTCGAACACCCTCAGTCTCGCGCCCAGTTCGGGCCGCCGCTGGGCGAAGGTGTCCAGACCGGCGCCGAGCACGACGTACTGGTCCACGCCCTTCTCGGCCCGCTCCACCACCACGTCCTCGACGAAGCGGGCCCGCGCCACGATCGACGCGCGGATCCGGCGCGTGGCCTCCACGTCCATGTCGGGACGCTCCCCCCAGTCGTCCCCGGGATCCACGAGCCGCAGCCCGACCTCGTCCTCGACGACATGCGGCGCAGCGTCCGCCCGGACGTGCAGGGCCCGCCACAGGGCGACCCGCACCGCCGTGTGATCCGGCTCGACCTCCGCCACCCGCTCCCCGCTCATCCGAAGTCCTTGGAGAAGTCGAGCTCCTCGCTGCGCTCGGTCAGCGAGTACCAGTTGCCGCTGTCATCGCGGAAGATCGCCTCGACGCCGTACGGCCGCTCCTTGGGCTCTTGGATGAACTCGACACCGCGCGCCTTGAAGGTCGCGTAGTCACCGCGGCAGTCGTCCGTACGGAACGCACCCGCTCCCAGCACCCCTTTGCCGACCAGCTTCTTCAGCGCCTCGGCGGACTCGGGGTCGAGGCCCGGGCCGTCCAGGCTCATCAGCGCGAGCTCGACGCCCGGCTGGTTCTTGGCGCCCACGGTGACCCACTTCATGTCGCCCATGGAGATGTCGTCCCGGACCTCGAAGTCCAGCTTCTCGGTGAAGAAGGCCTTGGTGCGCTGCTGGTCGAAGGTCCACACGGTGGTGATGGCCAGCCCTTGGATCATGGCTCCGCTCTCCTGTCGGACGAGGTGGGGATCGAGGTGGCTTCCTCTTCCTCTTCCTCACCGTAGGCAGGGCGGGCGGCGGCACGCTTCTTCAAAGTTGCGGAGGGGAAACCGCCGGCCCAGAGCATCGCGTAGCACCCGGGGATGAGGGCGGCCCCGCGCCCCACGTGCTCCCTCCGGTACTCACTCGGGGTCAGCCCGGTCCGTGCCTTGAACCGGGCCGAGAAGGTCCCGAGGCTGCTGAAGCCGACGAGATGGCAGATCTCCGTGACCGAGAGGTCGGCGCTGCGGAGCATCTCCTCGGCCCGCTCGATACGGCGATGGGTCAGATACTGGCCCGGCGTCTCGCCGTAGGCCTCCTTGAAGGCCCGGATGAAGTGGTACCGCGAATATCCGGCATGCGCGGCCACCACGCCCAGGTCGAGCTCCGGCTCGGCCCAGTCGCGGTCCATGGCGTCCTTGGCCAGTCGCAACTGCCGCATTTTGTCCATGCGCCCGATGGTGACACGGCCCACTGACAACGGCCCCGGCCAACCGCACTCAGCCGCTCCGGGACTTGGCGACGCAGGCCGGCATCCATCAGCCCGTCCGGCACTTGTGCACCGGCCGCACTCACCAACCCGCCCGGCCGTTCGGGAACTGTCGCCCCCGGCCGACACCTCCAGCCCGTCCGGCGTTGGAGGACGAGGCCGTCCAAGCCGAAGCAGGGACCTGGGGGCGGCAGCCCCCAGTGACGGACGGGCAGGGGCGGCGGGGGCGGGAAAACAACGAGAAACCAAGAAGAAGGCCCCCCGGGGCGGACACCGACCGGGGGGACCTTCAGCTCACTGCCGGCGAATCAGACGGCCTCGACGATCGGCAGCTTCTCCGCCACGCCCTCGCCCGACCCCTCGGCCTTCGGCCCCGCGCCCTTCAGCGGAACCTCCTTCACGAACACCGCCGCCACCAGCGCCAGCACCGTCACCACGGCCCCCAGCAGGAACGCGGAGTGGATACCGGCCGACACCGCGTGCTGGTATGCCTCACGCGCCACCGCCGGCAGCTTCGCCAGACTCTTCGCGTCCAGCTGCGCGGACTGCTCGGTCACCTTGGCCCCCAACGCCCCGGCCTTCTGGCTCATGACGTCCTGGACCCGGTTGTTGAACAGCGCGCCCATGATGGCGACACCGAACGAGGAACCGAGCGTCCGGGACAGCGTGCTCGTGGAGGACGCGACACCCATGTCCTTCATCTCGACGCTGTTCTGCGCGACCAGCATGGTGATCTGCATCAGACAGCCCATGCCGAGACCGACGACGGCCATGTACACACCGGACATGAACCGGGTCGTGTCGACGTCCATCGTGGAGAGCAGGTACAGGCCGACGCCCATCAGGATGCTGCCGGCGACCGGGAACACCTTGTACCTGCCGGTGTTGGTGGTCACCCGTCCCGCGACCATGGAGGTCACGAGCATCGCGCCGAGCATCGGCAGGAGCAGCAGACCGGAGTTGGTCGCGGACGCGCCCTGAACGGACTGCTGGTACAGCGGCAGGAACAGGGTGGCGCCGAACATCACGAAGCCGGTGATGAAGCCGATGACCGCCATCAGGCTGAAGTTGCGGCTGCGGAAGATGTGCAGCGGTACGACCGGCTCGACGGCCTTGGTCTGCCAGAACACGAACCCGACGAGCGCGGCCACACCGAGCGCGATCAGCTCCATGATCCGCACGGAGGTCCAGGCGTACTGCGAACCGCCCCACGTGGTGACGAGCACGATGGAGGTGATGCCGACGGTGAGCAGCCCGGCACCGAGGTAGTCGATGCGCGCCTGCGAGCGCTTCTTCGGCAGGTGCAGTACGGCGCTGATCGCGGTGAGCGCGATGACGCCGAGCGGGAGGTTGATGTAGAAGGACCAGCGCCAGCCCCAGTTGTCGGTGATGGTGCCGCCGACCAGCGGTCCGCCGATCATCGCGAGCGCCATGACGCCGGCCATCATGCCCTGGTACTTGCCCCGCTCACGCGGCGGGATGAGGTCGCCGATGATCGCCATGACGCCGACCATCAGACCGCCGGCACCGAGACCCTGGATGGCCCGGAAGCCGATCAGCTGGCCCATGTTCTGCGCCATGCCGCTGAGCGCGGAACCGACCAGGAAGATCACGATCGACGTCATGAAGGCGCCCTTGCGCCCGTACATGTCGCCGAGCTTGCCCCACAGGGGAGTCGAACTGGCGGTGGCGAGCGTGTAGGCCGTGACGACCCACGACAGATGCTCGAGCCCGCCCAGCTCACCGACGATCGTCGGCATAGCCGTACCCACGATCATGTTGTCGAGCATCGCGAGCATCATGGTGATCATCAGGGCGAGCAGGACGACCCGCACGCTCCTGGGCTGTTTCTCGGTTTCCTCCGGCCCGGTGTCGACCGTCTGCGTGTCCGCCATCTTTCCCACTCCCCTAAGTACCGCCACCGTCCGGCTACTTACTTGCCGCCCGGCTAGTTGACTACACTCAGGGAAAGTAGACCCGCAACTAGCCGGGCGTCAAGTAAGTTTGCTGGAGCATGAAACGGATGGGCGACACCATGGACGGCATCAAGCGGCAACGTCGCGGAGACACCCGCCAGCGCATCCAGGACGTCGCGCTCGAACTCTTCGCCGAGCAGGGCTACGAGAAGACCTCGCTGCGCGAGATCGCCGAGCATCTGGACGTCACGAAGGCAGCGCTCTACTACCACTTCAAGACCAAGGAAGAGATCCTGGTCAGCATCTTCGAGGACCTCACGAAGCCGATCGAGGACCTGATCGAGTGGGGCCGCGACCAGCCGCACACCCTGGAGACCAAGCGGGAGATCGTACGGCGCTACGCCGACGCGCTCGACGGCGCGACCCCGCTGTTCCGCTTCATGCAGGAGAACCAGGCACAGGTACGGGACCTGCGCATCGGCGAGCGCTTCAAGGACCGTATGCGCGGCCTGCGGGAGATCGTCATCGACCCGGACGCCTCCCTGGTCGACCAGGTCCGCTCGCTCAGCGCGATCTTCACGCTGCACGCCGGCATGTTCGCCGTACAGGACCTCGAAGGCGACCCCGAGGACAAGCGCAGGGCCGTCCTGGAGGTCGCCACCGGCATGATCACCCAGGCCCACGCGGGCACGAAGCCCGCCGGGGGCGGGTCCTAGACGGTCACGCCCTTGCCACGCAGGAACGCGACCGGGTCTATGGCCGAGCCGTAGTTGGCGGTCGTACGGATCTCGAAGTGCAGGTGGGGGCCGCTGGAGTTGCCGGTGTTGCCGGACAGGGCGATGTGCTGGCCGGTGCTGACGACCTGGCCGACCTTCACGTCGATGCGCGAGAGGTGGGCGTACTGCGAGTAGGTGCCGTTGCCGTGCTTGATGACGATGGCGTTGCCGTACGCGGCACCGTCGCCCGCGCCGTTGCCGCCGGCCTTGACGACGGTCCCGCCGTGCGCGGCGACGACGTTGGTGCCGCTGGCCACGGCGAAGTCCTGCCCGCTGTGGGTGGACTGCCACATGCTGCCGGCCTGGGCGAAGCTCGCGGAGAGCGTGTACTTCTTCACCGGGTCGACCCAGGAGGCGGCGGTCTTCGCACTGACCGCCTTCGGCGCCACGCCCACGGTGGCGGCGCTCGCGACCCCGGTGCCCAGCACGGCGGTGGCTCCCAGCCCGACGGCCAGGACGGCCACCCGGGTGCGGAGCGGAGTCGTACGGGAAGAGCGGGACGTGGAGCGCTGGAACATCGAAACCTCACGGGGACGGGGACAGAAAGACCACCCGGCACACAAGCGGCCGCCGGATGGCACGTCCATTGGTAACCCGAGCCCCCACGGCCCCCCAAACAGCTCTTCTACGACGGAAGCTAGTACTTCACCGCAAAACTTCCGACTCCTTGACAGAGCACTCGTTAGCCATAAACCGCCCCCCTGACGGCAAAACCTCCCTTTCGACTCCAAGTGATAAGTCCTTTTTGCCCCGAACGAGGCTTACGACTACCCGCCCTAGTAGGGGCCGAATCGCCTGTGCGGCTTGTCACCGGGCGAGGCGATCGCCGACCGCGGGAATGTGGCGCAGACCTCTATGCACCTACCGTTCAGTAACCTTATGGTTCCCCTCCCGCCACTCCCGCCCACGATCATGTGCCTTCCGCACCGGCAGACGTGAGAGGAACCCCCACCCCCATGACGAGACGACGCCCCTGGGCCCGCCGTACCGCCACCGTCGCCGTGACCGCGATCGCCCTCGCGGCGCTGACCGTCCCCGCAGAGGCCGCGACGGCGAGCACGACCACCGCGGCCGCCACGGTGGACTACGCGACCTGGCAGACGGACTGCCAGACGGTCATGAACCAGGCCCTGCCCTACCTGAAGCAGCGCATCACGGCGACCAAGCCCGGTGAGAAGCAGGCGATCGTCTTCGACATAGACAACACCACCCTGGAGACCGACTTCGGCTTCAGCTGGCCGCAGCCGGCCAACAAGCCGGTACTCGCGGTCGCCAAGTACGCCCAGGAGCACGGCGTTTCACTGTTCTTCGTCACGGCCCGCCCCGGCATCATCTACCTGCCGACCGAGTACAACCTCGAACACGACGGCTACGACGTCGACGGCCTCTACGTCCGCGGCCTCTTCGACCTCTTCAAGGACGTCGCCGCCTACAAGACCGCCCAGCGCGCCGACATCGAGTCCAAGGGCTACACGATCATCGCGAACATCGGCAACAGCGCCACCGACCTGTCCGGCGGCCACGCCGAGAAGACCTTCAAACTGCCGGACTACGACGGCCAGTTGTCGTAACGGAACGGGCGTCTCTGCTGGGGCGGTTGCTGGCCCGGAACATTCCCCGGCTGACACTGCTGGCGCTGGCCTGCCTGGAGCACGCGGCGGCGCTGGATCCCGCGGTCCGGGCCGAGGTGGAGCGGCGGGCGGCCGAGCTGATTCCCCCGCGGTCTCCGGAAGAGGCGCGTGAGCTGGTGAAGGCGGGGCCGCTGGTTCTGGAACTGCTGCCCGGGCCGGAGGGGCTGAGCGACAGCGACGCGTGGGGTGTCACGGTGACCGCGTCCCTCCTGGGGGCGGAGGAACCCGAGGGTGCGCTGGCGGTACTGCTCCGGTTCCGAGACCATCCGTCCCTGCGCGTGCGGCGTCAACTCGTAGGCACCTGGGGTCGGTTCGACAGCGAGCGCTACGCGACAGAGGTACTCGACCACCTGGACCGCGACGATCTCCACATCACCTGCGAGACTCCCGAGCAACGGGCGACCCTGTCCCTCATGCGCCCCTGGCACAAGGTGTCCTTCATCGGGTCGGTACCGGTCCCCGATATGGTCCGCGCCCTCGACCCCGGCCGGGTCGAAACCCTGAGCCTGGAAGCGAACGACAGCGTGGGGGACCTGAGCCGGCTACTGGTCTTCTCCTCGCTGAAGAGCCTCTGGCTCCAGCGTTGCCCTCATGTCTCGGGACTCGCCACCCTCTGCCTGGCCGCCCCCGACGACCCCCTCACTGCGGCCGACTGGCAGCAGGTGGCAGCCCTTCCGGCCCTGAGGGCCCTGGTCATGTACGCCCCCTTCTCGGTTTCGACGTACGCCCTCGACGTCATGCCGGAGCTCCCCGCCGTGGCGGAGCTGCGGATCCCCGGCAACATCAGGGGGCACTCCCTGGCCACGCTGGCCGCCCGGTTGCCGAGCGTGCGCAAAGTGACCGTGAAGGCATACGGAGTGACCCTCGACCTCACCGAATACACGAGGCATTTCCCCGATGCCGACATCGGCGACGACCTGGGCTGACCCCACGCACGACAAAGGGGCCGGTGCCCAAAAGGCACCGACCCCTTTCCCAGCCGTAAAGCCCTGGAGCCTTACGCCTCCTTGCTCAAATTCGGACCGGCCCCGCCGGCCGCCTGCTCGATCGGCGGGACATCCGGGAGTGCCGACTTCTCCTCACCCCGGAAGGTGAAGGTCTTGGCCTCGCCCTCGCCCTCCGTGTCGACGACCACGATGTGACCGGGGCGCAGCTCGCCGAAGAGGATCTTCTCGGAGAGCGTGTCCTCGATCTCGCGCTGGATCGTGCGACGCAGGGGACGCGCGCCCAGCACCGGGTCGTAGCCCTTCTTGGAGAGGAGCTCCTTGGCGGCCGGGGAGAGCTCGATGCCCATGTCCCGGTCCTTGAGGCGCTCGTCCACCTTGCCGATCATCAGGTCGACGATCTGGAGGATGTCCTCCTGGGTGAGCTGCGGGAAGACGACGACGTCGTCCACGCGGTTGAGGAACTCGGGGCGGAAGTGCTGCTTGAGCTCGTCCGAGACCTTGTTCTTCATGCGCTCGTAGTTGGACTTCGTGTCACCCGTGGCCGCGAAGCCCAGGTTGAAGCCCTTGGAGATGTCCCGCGTGCCGAGGTTGGTCGTCATGATGATGACCGTGTTCTTGAAGTCCACGACCCGGCCCTGGGAGTCGGTCAGGCGACCGTCCTCCAGGATCTGCAGCAGCGAGTTGAAGATGTCCGGGTGGGCCTTCTCGACCTCGTCGAAGAGGACGACCGAGAACGGCTTGCGGCGGACCTTCTCCGTCAGCTGGCCGCCCTCTTCGTAGCCCACGTATCCGGGGGGCGAACCGAAGAGACGCGAGACCGTGTGCTTCTCGCTGAACTCCGACATGTCGAGGGAGATCAGCGCGTCCTCGTCACCGAAGAGGAACTCCGCCAGAGCCTTCGACAGCTCCGTCTTACCGACACCGGACGGGCCCGCGAAGATGAACGAACCACCGGGACGCTTCGGGTCCTTGAGGCCCGCACGCGTACGACGGATCGCCTTCGAGAGCGCCTTGACGGCGTCCTTCTGGCCGATGACCCGCTTGTGGAGCTCGTCCTCCATGCGCAGCAGACGCGAGGACTCCTCCTCGGTCAGCTTGAAGACCGGGATGCCGGTGGCGGTCGCGAGGACCTCGGCGATCAGCTCGCCGTCGACCTCGGCGACGACGTCCATGTCGCCGGCCTTCCACTCCTTCTCCCGCTTGGCCTTGGCGGCCAGGAGCTGCTTCTCCTTGTCGCGGAGGGAGGCGGCCTTCTCGAAGTCCTGCGAGTCGATCGCGGACTCCTTGTCGCGGCGGACGCCGGCGATCTTCTCGTCGAACTCGCGCAGGTCCGGCGGCGCGGTCATCCGGCGGATGCGCATCCGGGAACCGGCCTCGTCGATCAGGTCGATCGCCTTGTCCGGCAGGAAGCGGTCCGAGATGTACCGGTCGGCCAGCGTGGCGGCCTGCACGAGCGCCTCGTCCGTGATGGAGACACGGTGGTGGGCCTCGTAGCGGTCGCGCAGACCCTTGAGGATCTCGATGGTGTGCGGCAGGGACGGCTCCGCGACCTGGATGGGCTGGAAGCGGCGCTCGAGGGCCGCGTCCTTCTCCAGGTGCTTGCGGTACTCGTCCAGGGTGGTGGCGCCGATGGTCTGGAGCTCACCGCGGGCCAGCATCGGCTTCAGGATCGAAGCGGCGTCGATGGCGCCCTCGGCGGCACCCGCACCGACCAGCGTGTGCAGCTCGTCGATGAACAGGATGATGTCGCCGCGGGTGCGGATCTCCTTGAGGACCTTCTTCAGGCGCTCCTCGAAGTCACCGCGGTAGCGGGAGCCGGCGACCAGCGCGCCGAGGTCCAGGGTGTAGAGGTGCTTGTCCTTGAGGGTCTCGGGCACCTCGCCCTTGACGATGGCCTGGGCGAGGCCCTCGACGACGGCGGTCTTGCCGACGCCGGGCTCACCGATCAGGACCGGGTTGTTCTTCGTACGGCGGGACAGCACCTGCATGACCCGCTCGATCTCCTTCTCGCGCCCGATGACCGGGTCGAGCTTGGACTCACGAGCGGCCTGGGTGAGGTTCCGGCCGAACTGGTCGAGGACCAGGGACGTCGAGGGGGTGCCCTCCGCAGGGCCGCCGGCGGTGGCGGTCTCCTTGCCCTGGTAACCGGAGAGCAGCTGGATCACCTGCTGCCGCACACGGTTGAGATCAGCGCCCAGCTTGACCAGGACCTGGGCGGCGACGCCCTCGCCCTCACGGATCAGGCCGAGCAGGATGTGCTCCGTGCCGATGTAGTTGTGGCCCAGCTGAAGAGCCTCGCGGAGCGACAGCTCCAGGACCTTCTTGGCACGGGGAGTGAAGGGGATGTGACCGGACGGCGCCTGCTGGCCCTGTCCGATGATCTCCTCAACCTGCTGGCGGACCGCCTCAAGCGAAATGCCGAGGCTCTCCAGGGCCTTTGCGGCGACACCCTCACCCTCGTGGATGAGACCCAGGAGGATGTGCTCGGTGCCGATGTAGTTGTGGTTGAGCATCCGGGCTTCTTCCTGAGCCAGGACGACAACCCGCCGCGCGCGGTCGGTGAACCTCTCGAACATCGTTAATCGCTCCTCAGAGCGGTCAGGCAGTAAGGGGACGCTCCCCTCCCTGTCCTTCCGCAGCTTAGTCCCGCAAGCGGGGACCGCTCATTCCAACTGCCGACACCGGACCGAGAACCAACACTGCCTCCTGAACCCGAACGCCGACATCTGCTCCAACCTGATGGTGCGAGACGATGTTCCCGCAGGCCAGGCAGTTACCCTCACCATGAGTACGCCGATGGCGAACGTGAGACGCCCTTTTCTGCGTGTCGCCCCCTCCCACTAGGGATTGTCTTACCCGTACGGACTGACACTCCATGCCGAGCGCACCGGTTCCCTCCGCTACGGGCGAACAACCTTGCGCGGTCCGACACCCCCGAACGCCCCTTTTCCCGGCACCCTGCGCAATCACCTGGCCACCCAGCGTAACCCCGGGGTCGGTTCGACGGTTGCACTTGGCATGGTTGGCACAGTTCCCCCGGTCACCACGGTCCCCTCCCCCCGTCGCCCGCTCGATCCGGACGACCGGCGGCGGTACTGGTACGAGAACGAACTCGGGTGGCGGACGGTGCCCGGAGAGCCGCTCCGGCTCGTCACGGGGCTGCGGTTCGACGTCCTGGACGTGCCGGTCGAGGCCGGTGTCGCGGCGCTGTGGCGGCTGGGGCCCGACTCTCCGGTGGCCGTACGGGGCGACCGGATGCGGCTGCTGGTGGCCGCGGGCAGCGCGGAGGAGCTGCCCGGGCTGCTGGACTGGCTGGAGTGGGGCGCGCTGGCGCCGGCGCTGGATCTGGTGGCGCTCGGCGAGGGCGGGCACATGGAGGCGCCGCCGGTCCCCGGGGCGGGGCCCGTAAAAGTGCCACCGCTCTCTGGCGCGGGGCCCGCGAAGGGGCACCCTGGGCAGCCGCTTCCCGCGGGTCTCCCGGGTCCCGCGCAGGGGGCCGCCGTATGGCTGCGGCCCCCCGAGCCGGGCTGCGAGGTCGAGGCCTCGCTGCCGACACTGTCGGCCGTGGGGGGCGTTGGGGGCGCCCCTGATCTCGTACGACTGGTGGACACGGTGGCCACACAGTGCCACCGGGTCCGGCTGCGGCGCTCGTGCGCTCAGCCGTTCGCCTTCTCGTAGGCCTCGCGAATGGACGCCGGAACACGGCCGCGGTCGTTGACCTCGTAGCCGTTCTCCTTGGCCCACGCGCGGATCTGCGCGGTGTCCTGGCTGCCACCGGTAGCGGCGCGCGCCTTTCCACGGCCACCCGAAGCACGGCCACCGGTACGGCGTCCGCCCTTCACGTAAGCGTCGAGAAGACCACGGAGCTTGTCCGCATTCGCGGTGGTGAGATCGATCTCGTACGTCTTGCCGTCCAGTGCGAACGTCACCGTCTCGTCCGCCTCGCCGCCGTCGAGGTCGTCGACAAGAAGGACCTGAACCTTCTGTGCCACCGGATTTCCTTTCATCGATAACTTGCGGGCCTGGGGTCTGCGGCGTCCGCCGTTTCGCCGTCCCCTGTTATATGCAGTACTGCAGTACGTCGGAAAGCAAACCGCTTTTGCTGGAAAAACACAAACCCCTGGGAGAGACCGAGCGACCTCCCCGGTCCGGAAAGATGCGCGTTTCGGACATAGGGAACCTGGGCAGGGCGTCCGGGCCGAATTGAGCGCAGCGATCACAGATGCAGAAGCATCCGGCTGTTGCCCAAGGTGTTCGGTTTCACTCGTTCGAGACCCAGGAACTCCGCCACGCCCTCGTCATAGGAACGCAACAGCTCCGCGTAGACATCGGTGTCGACGGGTGTCTCACCGATCTCCACGAAGCCGTGCTTGGAGAAGAAGTCCACTTCGAAGGTGAGACAGAAAACGCGACGAACACCTAGCCAACGGGCCGTGTGCAGCAACTTCTCCAGCAACTGATGACCTACACCGGCGCCCTTCAACCCGGGCTTCACTGCGAGAGTGCGGACTTCCGCGAGGTCTTCCCACATGACGTGCAGTGCGCCGCAGCCGACGACCTCGGCGTTGTCGTCGCGTTCGGCGACCCAGAACTCCTGTATGTCCTCGTAAAGAGTCACGGTCGCTTTGTCGAGCAGGATGCGACCTCGAACGTAGGCGTCAAGGAGTCGGCGCACCGCCGGGACATCCCCGGTCCGGGCCCGCCGGACGGTGATGGCTTTCGCGGTGACTTCTGGGTGCTCTGCTGACATGAGCGGACGCTATCGCCCGCCGCCGGAGGACGGGGAGCCGGGGTTCTCGACGCCATCCGCGGGTTCGGGTGTTTCCGGTCCCTGGACGATGCGTACGGCGCTGCGGAGGGCCTCACGCTGTTCGTCGCTCATCATCCCGAAGAAGGCGACGAGAGCGGCCGCGGGGTTGTCGCTCTGGGACCAGGCGTCGTTCATCAGGGCAGCGGAGTAGGCGGCCCGTGTGGAGACGGCCTCATATCGATACGCCCGGCCTTCCGCCTCGCGACGCACCCAGCCCTTCTGATGGAGATTGTCCAAAACGGTCATCACCGTGGTGTACGCGATCGACCGTTCCTGCTGAAGGTCTTCCAGGACTTCTCGAACGGTCACCGGGCGGTTCCACTTCCACACCCGCGTCATGACCGAGTCTTCGAGTTCTCCCAATGGGCGAGGCACAGCTCAGAACCATAGTGGAAAAGGCACAAAAAGGGCGTACGACTCGGAAAGCACGCCCACGCGTGCGGGAGTCGTACGCCCTTGAAGGCGCCGCCGAAAGGCGGGCGGTCAGGCTTCGGTGGTCGAGGATGCCTGGCGGGCGCCCTCCGCGCGCGCGATGGCGGCGTCGACGGCCGCGTCCTCCTTGGCCTTCATGGCCCCGCCCTGGGTCTTCACGATGACCCGGATCAGTCCGATGAAGAACACGGCCATGACGACCGGGGGCACGAGCGCGGAGACATAGTCCATGCCCTCCAGAGTAGCCACGGGCCCGGGAGCGGACGGGGCGGGGTCGGTTCAGCCGGCGGCGAGCTGCTGCGGCGGGTTCGCGGGGGGTGGCGCCGGTTTGCGCCGGGGGAAGACCTCGCCCGGGGTGGGGATCGGCCGCGACGGCTTCGGGGCGGCGGGCGCGGGTGAGGGCGCCGGCCGCTCCACGGGCTTGCGTACGGGCTCCTTGGCGTCCTCCCCGGCCAGTTCCCCGACGGTCGCGGAAACGTCGCCCGAGCGGCCTCCTGGGAGCGCCAGGAGGCGGGTGCGGGACGCGGGAACGGCCGGGGCGGGGCGGGCGGTCGTACGGCGGGCCAGGCGCGCGCGTACGTCCTGTTCGGCGAGCGTGAGGCAGCGGTCGAGGAGGGCTGCGGCGGCCGGGTTTCCGCGCAGCGCACGCAGCGCGGAGAGGTCGTCGACGTCCGGGCGGTACCCGGCGCCGAGCGCCTCCTCCAGCAGCGTGAGGTAGCCGGCGGTGGTGCCGGGCAGGGCGGCGCGGTACCGGGCGAGGTCGGCGACCAGGAAGGCGCGCAGCCGGACCCCCTCGCGTACCGCTTCGTCGAGGGATTCGGCGAGCCGGAGACAGTCCTTGACGTCCTCGGCGGAGGCGGTTCGGGGCTGGAGGGCGAGAGCGAGGGCGCGACGGAGCACACGCAGCTCCTCCGCACCGAACGCCATGCCGCCGCGGGATCCGTATGGCGTGGGCATGCGGCGACGATACGCGCTAATCAGACAAATTCGACATAACGGGGCGGGTGTGGCGCGGAGGTTTCCGCCCGCGGCGGGCAGCGGCTGCTTCTGCGCGCACCCGGCAGCCCCGGCGTGGCCGGTGCCACGGCTCGGCCGCAGCCGTCGGGCGGCGGCACTCCCCGGGCGCGCGGCGGCGGCACCTCATGGGCGCGGAGCAACCCCGTTCGCGCCGGGACCGACGCCGGACGACACCTTGCGGACGCGTCTGGGTACCCCCGGCCGGGCCGGGGCGCCGCCCCGCGCCCAGGAGGTCCCGTCCCGGCACGGGGCACCTCGTCACATCCGCGACACGTTCCGCTCGTAGACCAGCCGCAGGCCGATCAGCGTCAGCCAGGGCTCGTGCTCGTCGATCACGGAGGCCTCGCCCAGGACCATCGGGGCGAGGCCTCCGGTCGCGATGACCGTCACGTCCTCCGGGTCGTCGGCCAGCTCCTTGGCCATCCGGGTGACGACTCCGTCGACCTGGCCGGCGAACCCGTAGACGATGCCCGACTGCATCGCCTCGACGGTGTTCTTGCCGATCACGCTGCGCGGCCGGGCCACCTCGATCTTGCGCAGCTGGGCGCCCTTGACACCGAGCGCCTCGACCGAGATCTCGATCCCGGGGGCGATGACACCGCCGACGTACTCCCCGCGCGCGGAGACCGCGTCGAACGTGGTCGCCGTGCCGAAGTCGACGACGATCGCGGGGCCGCCGTAGAGCTCGACCGCGGCGACCGCGTTGATGATGCGGTCCGCGCCGACCTCCTTGGGGTTGTCGGTCAGGATCGGCACGCCCGTCTTGACGCCCGGCTCGACGAGGACGGCGGGGACGTCTCCGTAGTAGCGGCGGGTCACCTCGCGCAGTTCGTGCAGGACGGACGGCACGGTGGCGCAGATCGCAATGCCGTCGATGCCGTCGCCCAGCTCCTCCCCGAGGAGCGGGTGCATGCCCATGAGGCCCTGGAGGAGGACGGCGAGTTCGTCGGCGGTGCGGCGCGCGTCGGTGGAGATGCGCCAGTGCTCGATGATCTCTTCGCCGTCGAACAGGCCGAGGACGGTGTGCGTGTTGCCCACGTCGATCGTGAGGAGCATGACTACTGCGCCTCACGGAGGTCGAGGCCGATGTCCAGGATCGGCGCGGAGTGGGTCAGGGCTCCTACGGCGAGGTAGTCCACCCCGGTGTCGGCGTACGCCTTGGCGTTGTCCAGGGTGAGCCGTCCCGAGGCCTCCAGGGCGGCGCGGCCGTGGACGATGCCGACGGCCTCCGCGCACTCGCCGGGCGTGAAGTTGTCCAGCAGGATCAGGTCGGCGCCCGCGTCCAGGACCTCGCGGAGCTGGTGCAGGGTGTCGACCTCGACCTCGATCGCCACCTCCGGGAAGGCCTCCCGTACGGCCTTGAAGGCCTGGGCGACACCGCCCGCGGCGACCACGTGGTTGTCCTTGACGAGGGCCGCGTCCGAGAGGGACATGCGGTGGTTGACGCCGCCGCCGCAGCGGACCGCGTACTTCTCCAGGGAACGCAGGCCCGGTGTCGTCTTGCGGGTGTCGCGGACCTTCGTCCTCGTGCCGTCCAGGGCGTCCGCCCACGCGCGCGTGGCGGTCGCGATGCCGGAGAGGCGGCACAGGAGGTTGAGCGCGCTGCGCTCGGCGGTCAGCAGGTCACGCGTGCGCGTGGTGACCGACAGGAGCTTCTGCCCGGCCTCCACACGGTCACCGTCCTCCGCATGCCGCTCGACCTCGAACTCGTCGGTGCAGACCACCGAGACCACCGCTTCGGCGACCCTCAGGCCCGCCACGACACCGGCCTCGCGCGCGGTGAAGTCGGCGGTGGCGACGGCCTCTTCGGGGATGGTCGCCACGGTCGTCACGTCGACGCCGCCGTCGAGGTCCTCCTGGACGGCGACATTGGCGATGTCCTCGACCTCGACGGGGTCGAGACCCGCGGCGGCCAGGAGCTCGGCGAGCGCGGGGTCCAGACCGCACTCCAGGTACTCCGCGTCGGCGCCCGCGCCACAGGCACAGCCGTCGCCGCAGCCGCCGCTGTCGGCGAGGGGAAGGTCGTCGGTGCTCACTTCTGTCACTGCTCCTGGGGACGGTGCTGCCGGGTCGGGGGGAAGTCTGCGGTGTCCGTGGTGCGCACGGCCAGCGTGCGATCGGGATTCAGCCGTACGACGATGTGGCGGCGCCAGGCGCTGTCGTCGCGCTCGGCGTGGTCCTCGCGCCAGTGGCAGCCCCGGGTCTCCTCGCGCTGCGCGGCGGCGGTGACCAGGACGCGGGCCACGCACAGGAGGTTGGTGGCCTCCCAGGTGTCGACGCCGGGCTCGGCGGTCTTGCCGTTCTCGTCGAGCGCGTCACGGGCGTCGGTGTGCAGCTGCTGGAGCTGTCCGGCGGCCCTGGCGAGGGAGTCGGCGGAGCGCAGGACGCCCGCGCCCTCGGTCATGATCCGCTGAATCGTGAAGCGGGCCTCGGGGGCGAGCAGCGGGTGCGCGGGCTTCTGGGGGTGCGGGACCGGTTCGGGCACGCGCGCGTGGAGGGCGTTTCCGGCCTGGCTCGCGGTGATGTCGGCGACGATGCGCTCGGCGTAGACGAGACCTTCGAGGAGGGAGTTGGAGGCGAGCCGGTTCGCGCCGTGCACACCGGTGCAGGCGACTTCGCCGCACGCGTAGAGGCCGGGGACTGTTGTCCGGCCCCGGGAGTCGGTGCGGACGCCGCCGGAGGCGTAGTGGGCTGCCGGGGCGACCGGGACGGGCTCGGTGACCGGGTCGATGCCGTGGCTGCGGCAGGCGGCGAGGATCGTGGGGAAGCGGTGCTCCCACATGTCGGAGCCGAAGTGCCGGGCGTCGAGGAACATGTGCTCGGCGTCCTGCTCCAGCATGCGCCGCGTGATGCCCTTGGCGACGATGTCCCGGGGTGCGAGCTCGGCCAGTTCGTGCTGGCCCACCATGAAGCGCACACCGTCGGCGTCGACCAGGTGGGCGCCCTCGCCGCGCACCGCCTCGGAGACGAGGGGCTGCTGGCCCTCCGCGTCGGCGCCGAGGAAGAGCACCGTCGGGTGGAACTGCACGAACTCCAGGTCGGAGACCTCGGCCCCCGCGCGGAGTGCGAGCGCGACTCCGTCGCCGGTCGAGACGGACGGGTTGGTGGTGGCCGAGAAGACCTGCCCCATGCCGCCGGTCGCGAGGACCACGGCGGGGGCGTGCACGGCGCCCACACCGTCGTGCTGCCCCTCGCCCATGACATGCAGGCTCACGCCCGCCGTACGCCCCTCGGCGTCCGTCAGGAGGTCCAGCACGAGCGCGTTCTCGATCGTGCGCAGTCCACGCGCGCGTACGGCCTCGACGAGCGCCCGGGAGATCTCGGCACCGGTCGCGTCCCCGCCGGCGTGCGCGATCCGGCGGCGGTGGTGGCCGCCCTCGCGGGCCAGCTCCAGTCCGCCTTCGGCGGACTCGTCGAAGTGGGCGCCGGTCTCGATGAGGCGCCGTACGGCGTCGGGGCCCTCGGTGACGAGGATCCGTACGGCCTCCTCGTCGCACAGGCCCGCACCGGCCACCAGGGTGTCGTCCAGGTGCTGTTCGGGGGTGTCGCCCTCCCCCAGGGCGGCGGCGATGCCCCCCTGGGCCCAGCGGGTGGAGCCGTCGTCGAGGCGGGCCTTGGTGACGACGACCGCCCGCAGGCCCGCCGCCTCGCAGCGCAGGGCCGCGGTCAGACCGGCCACTCCGGAGCCGACGACCACCACGTCCGCGGCGATGGACCACCCGGGGGCGGGCGCGTGCAGTCGTATGCCTGTGCTGGTCACGAGGCGGCTCCGAGGGTTCCGAAAGCGAGTGGGATGTTGTCGATCAGCCGGGTCGTCCCGACCCGGGCGGCGACGGCGAGGACGGCCTCGCCGGTGAAGTCCTCGTCCACGTCCGTGAAGTCGGACGGGTCGACCAGGGCGAGGTAGTCCAGGGCGAGAGGCGGGTCGAGGCGGGCCGCGTCGTCGAGGACCAGGCCGGCGGCGGCGCGGATGGACGCCGGGCCGCCGGGGCCGGGGGCGGCCTTGGCGACGGCGTGCGCGTCGGCCGCCGCGCGGGACTCGCCTATGGCGCTGAGCGCCTCGGCACGCGCGTGCGTGGCGGGCACCTCGCGGGCCCGGGCGCGCAGCGCCTCCTGGGCGGCGTGCCGGTCGCGGCCGGCGAACAGGGCCTGGGAGAGGGCGAGTGCGGTGCGCCGCTCCTGGGGGGAGAGATAGCGGTTGCGGCTGGAGAGGGCCAGGCCGTCGGCCTCACGCACGGTCGGCACGCCGACGATCTCGGTGCCGAAGTTCAGGTCGCGCACCATGCGGCGGATCAGGGCGAGTTGCTGGGCGTCCTTCTGGCCGAACAGGGCGGTGTCGGGGCGGGTCAGGTGCAGCAGTTTGGCGACGACGGTGAGCATGCCGTCGAAGTGCCCGGGGCGGACCGCGCCCTCCAGGCGTTCGCCCATGGGGCCCGCGGAGACGCGCACCTGGGGTTCGCCGCCCGGGTAGACCTCGTCCACGGAAGGGGCGAACACGACGTCGGCGCCCGCCTGTTCGGCGATCTTGAGGTCGGCGTCCAGGGTGCGCGGGTAGCGGTCGAGGTCCTCGCCCTTGCCGAACTGCAGCGGGTTCACGAAGACGGTGACCACGACCTCGCCGTCCGGTCCGGCGAGCTCGCGCGCGGTGCGGACCAGGGTGGCGTGGCCCTCGTGCAGGGCGCCCATCGTCATGACGACGACGCGACGGCCCGCACGCGCGCGTGCGTGCAGTTCGTCGGCGGTGCGCAACAGGGTGGTGGTCATCCGGCATCTCCCTCGGTGCCGTTGGCGAGGACCCCGAGGAGGTCCTCGGCGAGTTCCGGCTTGAGCAGCCCGTGGGCCAGGGCCCGGTCGGCGGTCGCGCGGGCCATCGCCAGATAGCCGGCGACGGTCTGCGGGGCGTGCTTGCGCAGCTCGGTGACGTGGGCGGCGACAGTGCCGGCGTCCCCGCGCGCGACGGGGCCGGTCAGCGCCGCGTCGCCGGAGCGCAGGGCATTGTCCAGGGCGGCGCCCAGCAGCGGGCCGAGCATCCGGTCGGGGGCCTCGACACCGGCCGTGCGCAGCAGCTCCATGGACTCCGCGACCAGGGTGACCAGGTGGTTGGCGCCCAGCGCGAGGGCCGCGTGGTAGAGCGGGCGGTTCTCCTCGGCGATCCACTCGGGCTCGCCGCCCATCTCGATCACCAGGGCCTCGGCGGCCAGCCGGAGTTCCTCGGGGGCGGTGACCCCGAAGGAGCATCCGGCGAGCCGCTGGACGTCCACGGGGGTGCCCGTGAAGGTCATCGCGGGGTGCAGGGCCAACGGCAGCGCGCCGACGCGCAGGGCGGGGTCCAGGACCTTCGCGCCGTACCGCCCCGAGGTGTGCACGAGGAGCTGGCCGGGGCGTACGGCGCCGGTGTCGGCGAGGCCCTCGACGAGCCCGGGCAGGGCGTCGTCCGGAACGGTGAGCAGCACCAGGTCGGCGCGCTCCAGGACCTGGGCGGGTGTGAGCACCGGCACGTCGGGGAGCATCAGCGCGGCCCGCCGCCTGGAGGCGTCGGAGACCCCGGAGACGGCCACCGGGCGGTGCCCGGCGAGCTGGAGGGACGCGGCCAGTGCGGGGCCCACCCGGCCGGCGCCGACGACACCGACGGCGAGCCGCGCGGGGCGGTCCTTGGGCTCTGGCTGTTGGAATGTACTCACGCGAGTGCGGCCTTCCCGTTCCAGTCCGCTCCGGGTACCGGACGATTTCTCGTCATGTTAACGCGATCGGTTCGAGGGGCGTCCGGTTGTCCACAGGCTGTGGGTTGTCACACAGCCCCCGGCGGACGGGAAAGCCGGTGGAAACCCGGGTGCCCGAACGGACGTGCGCCAGGCATCATCCGGAGCATGAGCGATGCGGCGGAGCAGAGTGACCAAGAGGCAGAGCCGGCGACCGAGGAGGAACGGAACCTGAAGCGCCGCAAACGGCGTACCGCCGCGACCCGGAGCGCCGAGCGTTCCCTCGCGCGCCTCGGGTTCCTGGGCCCGCTCCGGGAGCGGCTCGCCTTCGTGCAGGGGGCGGCCGAACTTCACGACCTGGACGAGGCGTCGGACATGTACGGCACCGAGATCGTCGAGACCCTGGAGAAGCGGGTCGCCGAACTGCTCGGCAAGGAGGCCGCGGCCTTCTTCCCCACGGGCACGATGGCGCAGCAGGTGGCCCTGCGCTGCTGGGCGGGCCGCACCGGGAACCCGGCGGTCGCCCTGCACCCGCTGTCCCACCCCGAAGTGCACGAACGGCACGCCCTCACCCAGGTCAGCGGCTTGCGCCCGGTCCATGTGACGAGCGAGCCCCGGCAGCCGACCGCCGACGAGGTGCACGACTTCCCGGAGCCCTTCGGGACGCTGATGCTCGAACTGCCCCTCCGGGACGCCGGTTTCGTCCTGCCCTCCTGGGAGGAGCTCTCCGCCGTCGTCGACGCCGCGCACGAACGCGACGCGGTGGTCCACTTCGACGGCGCCCGCCTGTGGGAGTCCGCCTCCCACTTCGGCCGCCCGCTCGACGAGATCGCGGGTCTGGCGGACAGCGTCTACGTGTCGTTCTACAAGTCCCTCGACGCCCTCGGCGGCGCCGCGCTCGCCGGCCCGAAGACCTTGATCGACGAGGCGACGACCTGGCGGCACCGCTACGGAGGCATGGTCTTCCAGCAGTTCCCCACCGTGCTGACGGCACTCGCGGGCCTGGACCGGGAGCTGCCCCGGCTGCCCGCGTACGTGGCCCACGCGCGCGTGGTCGCCGAGGCGCTGCGCGAGGGGTTCGCCGCGGCCGGTGTGCCGTGGATTCGCGTCCACCCCGAGCAGCCGCACACGCACGACTTCCAGCTCTGGCTGCCGTACGACCGCGACGCCGTCACGGAGGCCGCGATCCGGCAGGCGGAGGAGACGGGGACTGCTCTGTTCGCCAATCCCTGGGACGCGAAGGGTCCGGGGCTGGCGGTGACGGAGGTCTACGTACGGGCCGCCGCCCTGGAGTGGACGGCCGACGACGTGAAGGCGGCGGTCGCGGACTTCGTGGTCCTCCTGAAGGAGGAGACCGGGGGCTGACGGGTCTAAACCGGTTGGGCGGGGCCGCCACCCGGCGGCGCTCGCGTCGATTGACGGGCGGCGTCAATCGACGGGGGCGTTGTCAGTGGGGAGGTGCACGATGGGGGCATGAGCGTGCACATCGACATCACGGGGCTGCGGCAGGAGCAGGTCGTCTTCGCGCCCTCGCCCCTGGGCGAGCTGTGCATGGCGCTGCACGCGATGTCCGAGCCGGGCCACCATCCCGGCCTCCAGGGCTGGGTGACCGGCGTCACCGCCCGGCTCGACCCGCATCTGGCCGACCGGATGTGCGAGGCCGACTTCCTGTGGCGGTCGACGTTCTCCGACCTGTTCCTGCCGTACGCGGGCATCCCCGGCCGCAGCACGCTCCCCGGGGCGACCCTCGCCGAAGAGCTGGACCTGGTGGACAAGCTGACGGACGAGCAGTTCGTGGACGCGGCGCTGGAGTTCACCACCTGCACCCTCACCTACAGCACCGGCGGACCCGGCCCGCTCTCGGACGCCGCGATCAGGCTGCGCGCCCTGGAGCAGGCCGCGACCCGCGGCCCGCATCAACTGGCGTTCACCGAGCGGCTGCTGGCCGACCCGCCGCGGACCAGGGCCTGGCTCCGGCAGTTCCTGGAGGACTGCGACGAGGCGTTCTTCGCGGAGACCTGGTCCCGGATGCAGCACCAGCTCGCGGCCGACGCCCGCCACAAGACGGACCTCCTTCGGCACAAGGGCCTGGCGGAGGCGCTGACGTCGATGTCCACCGCGGTGACGCTCGACGAGAGCGCCGCCCGCATCACGGTCGACAAACTCGGCGACGGCCGTACGGCGACCCAGGACGGCGGCCTCCTCCTGGTCCCCACCAGCCTGGGCTGGCCGCATCTGACGGTCCTGTACCGCTACGGCTGGCAGCCCGTCGTGCACTACCCCGTGGGGTCGCCCAAGTTCGCCGCACCGACCTCCCTGGAGCAGCTGACCCTGCGGATGACCGCCCTGTCCCACCCGGTCCGCATGCGCCTGTGCCGCAGCCTGGCCCGCACCGCGTTCACCACCAGCGAGCTGACCCAGGTGCACGGCATGACCGCCCCCGAGATATCCCGCCACCTCGGCGTCCTGAAGAAGGCCGGCCTGATCACCACCCGCCGCCGCGGCCGGTACGTCCTGCACCAGCTGGACGTCACGATGGTGGCCCGCCTGGGCAGCGACTTCCTGGAGGGCATCCTCAGGTAGGCGCGGTCACCGTGCCTCAGCCGTGCCCGCCGGCCCGCACCAGCCCCGTCTCGTACGCCAGGACGACCACCTGCACCCGGTCCCGCAGGCCGAGTTTGGTCAGGATGCGGCCGACGTGGGTCTTCACGGTCGCCTCGGACAGCACCAGGCGGGCCGCGATCTCGCCGTTGGACAGCCCCTGGGCGACGAGGATCATGACCTCGCGCTCGCGCTCGGTGAGCCGCTCCAGCTCCTTGTGCTGGGGCTCCTTGCCCGCGGAGGGCAGCATCGGGGCGAAGCGGTCCAGGAGCCGGCGGGTCGTCGAGGGCGCCACCACCGCGTCCCCGCTGTGCACGGAGCGGATCGCGGTGAGGAGTTCACCGGGCGGCACGTCCTTGAGCATGAACCCGGAGGCACCGGCCTTCAGCCCGGAGAAGGCGTACTCGTCGAGGTCGAAGGTGGTCAGGATCAGCACCTTGGGCGGGTTCTCGCCCTGGCAGATGCGGCGGGTGGTCTCCACCCCGTCCAGCTTCGGCATACGGACGTCCATCAGCACCACGTCGACCGCGGTCGCGGCCAGCACCTGAAGGGCCTCGACACCGTCGCCCGCCTCCGCGACGACCTCCATGTCCGGCTGGGCGGCGAGCACCATCCGGAAACCGGTGCGCAGCAGCACCTGGTCGTCGACGAGCATCACGCGGATCGTCATCGGGTCCTCTTCCGTTCCGTCAGCAGGATCGTTCAACAATTCATTCAACAGGTTGAGGCCGCTCAACAGGTCGTCCAACAATTCGTTACAGGTGTCAGTAGTCGACGCACGAAAGATCAGTGCGCGGGTTTCAGCGGCAGCAGGGCGCTGATGCGGAACCCGCCGCCCGGGCGCGGGCCCGCGTCCAGAGTGCCCCCGACCATGCCGACCCGCTCGCGCATACCGATCAGACCATGCCCCTGACCGTCGACGCCGCCCTCCTCGTACAGCTCGTGCGGGGCGCCCTTGCCGTCGTCCTCGACGAGCAGCCCGAGACCGTCGTCGAAGTACACCAGCCGCACACTGGCGCCCGTGTTCGGCCCTCCGTGCTTGCGGGTGTTGGTGAGCGCCTCCTGCACGATCCGGTACGCCGTCAGCTCGACACCGCTGGGCAGCGGACGCGGGGTGCCCTCGACCTTGAAGTCGACGGGCAGCCCGGACGTACGGCACTGCTCGACCAGGTCGTCGATCTGCTCGACGTCCGGCTGCGGAACGTACTCGCCGGCCTCCTTGTGCTCGCCGGTGCGCAGCACGCCCAGCAGGCGGCGCATCTCGGCGAGGGCCTGGCGGCCGGTGGAGGAGATCGTCTCCAGGGCCTTCTTCGCCTGGTCCGGCGCGGAGTCCAGGACGTAGGCGGCACCGTCCGCCTGGACCACCATCACCGACACGTTGTGCGCGACCACGTCGTGCAGCTCACGGGCGATCCGGGCGCGCTCGGCGGCGACCGCGACCTTCGCCTGCGCCTCGCGCTCCTTCTCCAGCCGGGCGGCGCGCTCCTCCAACTGCGCGAAGTACGCGCGCCGGGTGCGCATCGAGTCGCCCAGCACCCAGGCCAGCGCGAACGGCACCGTCTGGAAGACCGCGATCGCGACCAGCCCGGCGGAACCGGTGTGCTCCTGGGGCCAGCGGATCTGCGACAGGGTCGCCGCGGCCAGACCGGTCGCCAGGGCGAAGCGCGAGGCCCAGCGGGCCCCGACCGCGGCGACCGTGTAGACGATCACCAGCATGGCGAAGTCGGCCACCACGGGCTCGATGTCGAGGACCAGCTGCGCGAGCCCCGTCGCCAGGACCACGACGAGCATCTTCTCCGGCCAGCGGCGGCGCAGTGCGATCGCCACACACATGACGGCGGACACCACGAGCGCGCCCATGGCCGTCCCGTGCCGGCCCGACGCGTAGCTGGTACTCGCGATGCTCACGCCGCTCAGCCCCAGCAGGAAGACGGCCCAGAAGGTGTCGACCCATGTCGGGTGTCTGCGGAGGAAGTCGTAGAGGCGCTGCACGTAACCCAGCGTAGGGAAGCGTGAAGTGTGCGGGGGTCAACCGGAGGATCGATCCGTATACGTCCGGCGTACTCCCCAAGGTGGAGGCCCGGTTGTCCTGTGCACTTAATCTGGCACCGTGACGGACGACACTGCGGACCGGTGGCGCGGCTGGCGGGCGGCGGCCGAGGACGCGCTGTACGGGCCCCAGGGGTTCTATCGGAGGCCCGAGGGGCCCGCCGGGCACTTCCGGACGTCCGTGCACGCGTCGGCGCTCTTCGCCGGGGCCGTGGCACGGCTGCTGTGCCGGGTGGACGAGGCGCTGGACCGGCCGGCCGCGCTGGACCTCGTGGACCTGGGCGCGGGCCGCGGCGAGCTGGTGACCGGTGTACTCGACGCGCTGCCCGCTGGGGTGGCGGCACGCGTGCGTGCGTACGGCGTGGAAATCGCCGACCGCCCCGAAGGCCTCGATTCCCGCGTCGAGTGGCGGGCCGACTCCCCGAAGGGGATCACCGGACTGCTGTTCGCCAACGAATGGCTGGACAACGTACCCGTAGAGGTCGCCGAGGTGGACTCCACCGGCCTGCCGCGGCTCGTGCTCGTACGCGAGGACGGGACCGAGCGGCTCGGGGAACCGGTCGCCGGTGCGGACGCCGAGTGGCTCGCGCGGTGGTGGCCGCTGGCGCCCGAGGAGGGGCTGCGCGCCGAGATCGGGCTCCCCAGGGACACGGCCTGGGCAACCGCCGCCGCCACCGTCGACCGGGGGCTCGCGGTCGCCGTCGACTACGCGCACACCCTGGACACCCGCCCCCCGTTCGGCACGCTCACCGGCTTCCGCGAGGGCCGCGAGACGGTACCCGTGCCGGACGGATCCTGCGACATCACCGCACACGTCGCACTGGACGCCTGCGCGACGGCCGCGACTTCAGCGGGCGCTCTCCCCGGCGCACGCCTGCTCAGGCAGCGTGCCGCCCTGCGCGCCCTCGACGTCACAGGCGTGCGCCCCCCGCTCACGCTGGCCTCCACCGACCCGGCGGGGTACGTCCGCGCTCTCGCGGGCGCCGGAGAGGCCGCCGAACTCACCGCACCGGGCGGCCTCGGCGACTTCGGCTGGCTCGTGCAGTCGGTTGGAATTCCGGACCCGCTGGACGAGCGGTGAACGCGCTCTACTTGTCGCCTACTTGTCGCCTACTTGTCGATGTCTCCGACCACGAAGAACAACGACCCCAGAATCGCCACCATGTCCGCCACCAGCGTCCCCGGCAGCAGCACCGCGAGGGCCTGGATGTTGTTGTAGGACGCCGAGCGCAGCTTCAGCCGGTACGGGGTCTTCTCGCCCTTGCTGACGAGGTAGTAGCCGTTGATGCCGAGCGGGTTCTCGGTCCACGCGTACGTGTGCCCCTCGGGCGCCTTCAGGACCTTCGGGAGCCGCTGGTTGATCGGCCCCGGCTCCAGCTCGGCGAGCCGGTCGAGGCAGGCGTCCGCGAGGTCGAGCGCGTTGTGGGTCTGCTCCAGGAGCACTTCGAAGCGGGCGAGACAGTCGCCCTCCTGGCGCGTGACGACCTTGAGGGTGTCCTGGAGCTCGCCGTACGCGAGATACGGCTCGTCGCGCCGCAGGTCGAAGTCGACACCCGAGGCACGCGCGATGGGCCCGCTCACCCCGTAGGCGTGCACGGCCTCCGCTGACAGCACACCGACCCCCCGGGTGCGCCCCCGGAAGATCTCGTTGCCGAGCACCAGGTCGTCGAAGCGGTCCATCCGCGAGCGCACGGCGGCGACGGCTTCCCGCGCGCGGGAAGCCCATCCGGCGGGCAGGTCCTCCTTGAGGCCGCCGACGCGGTTGAACATGTAGTGCATACGCCCGCCGGAGACCTCCTCCATGACGTTCTGGAGGACCTCGCGCTCCCGGAACGCGTAGAACACCGGGGTGATGCCGCCGAGTTCCAGGGGGTATGACCCCAGGAACATCAGGTGGTTGAGCACCCGGTTCAGCTCGGCGAGCAGTGTGCGCGTCCACACCGCGCGCGGGGGCACCTCCATGCCGAGCATGCGCTCCACCGCGAGGACCACGCCCAGCTCGTTCGAGAACGCCGACAGCCAGTCGTGGCGGTTGGCGAGCATGATGATCTGGCGGTAGTCGCGCGCCTCGAAGAGTTTCTCGGCGCCACGGTGCATGTAACCGATCACCGGCTCCGCGTGCCGGATGCGCTCGCCGTCCAGGACGAGCCGCAGCCGCAGCACTCCGTGCGTGGAGGGGTGCTGGGGGCCGATGTTGAGCACCATGTCGGTGCTTTCCGCGGCGCCGCCGATCCCGACCGTGGTCTCCGTCGTGGGAGTCATGGACACAGTCTCTCGTACGTACGCTTGCGCCATGGAAACGGGGACTGCCGCCCAGGACGGCGCGGCGCGCGAGCCGGTGTGGACCGGGCTGCCGCCGGGGCTGCTGAAGATGCGACGGATGCTGCTGGTGGTGTGGCTGGGGGTGCTGACCGTCGCCCTCGGGGTGCCGCTTGCCCTGTTCGCCGGCCTGGGGTGGGCGGCGTTCGCGCTGCTGCCGCTCGGCCTCATGGCGTGGGGCTGGGTGGTGCTGGGCCGCAACTGGCGCTCCTGGCGCTACGCCGAGCGCGCCGACGACCTGCTGATAAGCAAGGGCGTGCTGTGGCACCACGAGACGATCGTGCCGTACGGGCGGATGCAGCTCGTGGAGGTGACCTCGGGGCCCGTGGAGCGGCACTTCGGGATCGCGAGCGTGCAGCTGCACACGGCCGCCGCGGCGACCGACGCGACCATCCCGGGGCTCGACCCGGCCGAGGCCGAACGGCTGCGCGACCGGCTCACCGAGCTCGGCGAGGCCCGATCGGCGGGGCTGTGACGACGCCGGGCGCCGACAAGGACGTACCCGGGGCCGCGGAGGTCGTACGGGAACAAGTGCCCGTGGTGGAGCGGCGGTTGCATCCGGTGACGCCGTTGCGCCGGGCGTGGGCGCCGGTCGCCGTCATCATCGGGTGGGCGGTGCACGACCCCACCCAGGCGCAGGAACAGCTGACGCGGCTGACCACCGTCACCCTGCTGATCGCGCTGGCCGTGATCGTGCCGGCCGCCGGTCTGTACGGCTTCCTGACCTGGTGGTTCACCCACTTCGCGGTGACCGACACCGAACTGCGCATCCGTACCGGCCTGTTGTTCCGGCGCACCGCGCACATCCGGCTGGAACGCATCCAGGCGGTCGACGTGACACAGCCGCTCCTCGCGCGCGTGGCGGGCGTCGCCAAGCTGAAGCTGGACGTCGTAGGCACCGACAAGAAGGACGAACTGGCCTTCCTGGGCGAGGGCGAGGCCCGTACGCTGCGGGCCGAACTCCTCGCGCGGGCGGCCGGGTTCGCGCCCGAGACCGCCCACGAGGTCGGCGAGGCGCCCTCGCAGCAGCTGCTGCACGTGCCGGCCGGGGTCCTCGCGGTGTCCCTGGTGCTGACCGGCGCCACCTGGGGGTCGCTGGCCGCCGCACTCGTCGTGCCGCCGCTGCTGTGGCTCGCCACCCACAGCGTGTGGACGGTCCTCGCGACCGCGCTGCCGCTGCTGGGCGCGGCGGGCGCGAGCAGTGTGGGGCGGTTCGTCGGCGAGTACGACTGGACGGTCGGCGAGTCCCCGGACGGGCTGCGCATCGATCACGGGCTGCTGGACCGCACCCACGAGACGGTGCCGCCGGGGCGGGTGCAGACCGTACGGATCGTGGAGCCGCTGCTGTGGCGGCGGCGCGGCTGGGTGCGGGTCGAACTGGACGTGGCCGGTTCGTCCAACTCCGTGCTGGTGCCGGTCGCTCCGCGCGAGATCGCCGAGTCGGTCGTCGCGCGCGTGCTGCCCGGTGTGACGGTGCCGCCGCGCTCGGCGCTGTCCCGGCCGCCGCGCAGGGCGGCCCGGTGCGTGCCGCTGTGGTGGCGTGGTTACGGCCTCGCGGTCACCGACACGGTGTTCGTGGCCCGGCACGGGCTGCTGCGCCGCAGCACGGCGCTGGTGCCGCACGCGAAGGTGCAGAGCGTACGGCTCACGCAAGGTCCCTGGGAGCGGCTCTGGGGGCTTGCCGAGGTGCACGTGGACACCGGGGCCAACGAGACCGTGACAGCCCGTCTGCGGGACGCGGACGAGGCCGCGGAGCTGCTCCGCGGCCAGGCCGAGCGCTCCCGGACGGGCCGCAGGGACGCCCGCCCGGACCGCTGGATGGCCTGAGGACGGCTCGAGAACCCGTCAGCGGCGGTCAGGAAGCCGCGCTGCGCAGTCCGGGAAGGTTGATCTGCTCGGTCTCGTCGTGTGCCGTCAGGTCGATGACCTGGACCGCGCCGACGCCCCGGGACCGCTCGTCGGCCGGCTTGAACTGCGCCTCGGCATCCGCCTTGTGCACCGCCAGGGCCTCCTGGCCCACGACGTCCGCGAGGTCCTCGTTCTGGACGGCGTCCATCTCGGCGGACGCCGCACCCTTATGCATGCCGAAGAAGTCGAACCCGCCCTCGACCATCGGCCGCCGCACGGGGGCCGCCGGTACGACCGCCACCGCGGTCGGCACCGTGAAGTGCCCCGACGGGTGCGCGGGTTGGTCGGACTTCGCGGCCGGGGGGACGGCGGCCGAGTGCTCATGCCCGTCGACCGCCTCGGGCTTCCCCTCCGCCTCGTTCTCCTGCGCGGCCTCCGACTCGGCCGCGGGGCCGCCGGTGGCCTCCACCGGGGCGGGTTCGGCCGGCGCGGAGTCGTCGTCCTTCGGCGCGGGCGCCGCGGACTCGGCGTCGTCGTCGAGCCGTACCAGTGCGGCCTGGGCCCGCAGGAACAGCTTGGACCCCTCCGGGGAGAACACCGGTGAAGCCGCCGGCTTCTTCTCCGCGACGGCCTCGGTCCCGGACTCCTCGTCGGCGTCCTCGGTCCCGTCCTCGGCGTCCGTCGCGGACTCGACCGGGGCAGCCACAGCCCCGGTGCCGTCCGACTCGGTGTCGTCGTCGGCGTCGTCCTGGAGCTCCACGAGATCCAGGTCCACGTCCGCCGGGGCCTCGTCGTCGCCGTCCGCCGCAACCGGTGGCAACGCGCGCGCGTTGGGTTCCGCGGCCTCTATCTCCAGCAGGCGGCGGCCCTCCAGGGCGCTGGCGCGCTCGGTCTCCGCCGTGGCGTACCGGCGCAGCAGCGCCGCGTGTTCGTTGCGCAGGCCCGCGAGCTCGGTGCGCTTGGCGCGCAGCTTGTGCTCCAGCTTGACGCGCAGTTCGCGCGACTCGTCGAGGTCGGACTCGAGTTCGGCGAGCCGCTCCTCGTAGCGCCACTCGTCGCTCGTACGCGCGCGTACCAGGTCGGCGACCTGTTTGCCCGCCTGAGTGTCCCAGCGGCGCATGACTGCCGCCCCGACGAGCGCGGTCGCGGCGGCGACCGCGGCGACTATGCGCAGCGCGGCGGCCTGCGAGAAGACCCACGGCCCGAAGGCGCAGACGAGCGACACGCCTGCGATCGCCGAGGGAGGCAACAGCCGGTGCAACGGCGGGGAATGGCGGTGACGTCCACGTGGCATGGCCAGAAACTTACCGCGCGTAGGCGAATCATGGTGCCCCGCCCGGTAAAAACACAGCCACCCCTCATCCCTCACCTGGCTTCAGCAGCCGCTTTCAGCCGTTGCCGAGCCGTCCGCTCACCCACTCCAGGGTCGCCGGGATCTCCCGCCGCCAGGTGTTGAAGTTGTGGCCGCCACTGTCCAGGATGATCGACGCGATTCGGGTGGAGTCGTTGGCCCTCACCCTGTCGATGAATTTCAGGGTGTCCTTGTAGTTGTGCTCCCCGGCCTTGCTGCTGGTGACGAGCAGTGAGGTGTCGGGCGCGGGCCGGTGCTTGAGGTACCACCACAGGTTCGCCTCGTTCCGCAGCCTCTCGTCGCCCTGGAAGAGGTCACCCGTGGTGGGGTCGGTCGGCGCCTTGTAGTACGGCGACAGGCCGGCGCCCGCCGCGTACACCCCGGGGTGGTGCATCGCGAGCTTCAGGGCGCAGTAACCGCCCGTGGAATCACCGACGATGCCCCAGCTCCCGGGCTTTTTGTCCACCCTGTAGTGGGCCGTCACGGCGTCCGGGAGGTCCTTGGCGAAGAAGGACTCGGTGTGCGGTCCGCCCGGGACGTCCACGCACTCCGTGTCGCGCGGCGGCGCCACCGTGGGACGCAGCATCACCAGGATCATCGGCCGCATCCTGCCGTCCTTGGCCAGCTGCAGTGCCGTGCGCGGGTAGTTGAGCTTGTCGACGAGCGCCTGGGCGGTGCCCGGGTACCCCGTGAGGACGACCGTCGCCGGGAACGTGCGGGTGCGGTACCGCGGCTGGAAGTACTCCGGTGGCAGGTAGACGTAGGCGGGGGTGGCGATGTGGGTCGTACGGCCCACTATGTCGACCCGCTGCACCTGGCCCACGCTGCTCGGCAGGGAGGCGCCGCCCGGGGCGTCCACCCGCCGGGTGCCGACCACGTGGAGCGGGCCGCCCGCGCCCCGGAGCGCCGTGTGGTCGACGACCACTCCCTGGTCGGTCTCCCTGCCGAACAGGTCGGACCAGCTGGCGTAGAACCCGAAGGCCTGGTTGGCGCCGAGGCCCACCGAGGCGAAGAGCACCAACTGCGTCGCCAGGAGCAGGCCCACGCGTCCGCTGACGGCCCGCCAGTTCCGCCGGGCCAGCCGCGGCCACAGCCACACCGTGCCGACGAACAGCAGCACGGCGCACACGAACGCCAGTGCCAACACCTTGTTGCTCGTGAGTCCCATCAGCTGTCCCCGCCTGCGCTTTCCGCCCGACGACACACAACCTTCGCGTGCCTTTGCCCCGGGCTTTCCACTGCCTTTGAACCGGCTTTCCGGTGAGGAAGGAACCTCCTTCCCCTAGACACCGTCCTAGAGGGCGCAATGTCGCCGGATGCCCGAATCGGGCCCGGGTCCAAGGTCTCTCGCAGAACTACGGGATGCGATGTCTGTCAGGATAGATGGGGAAATGTCGGGTGGGGTTCCGAGCCGGTCAGGCCGGGTCCGGCGCATAGTCCGAGGTCCGCGCCCCGAGGTCGTTCCCACGCTCGTCGCCAGGGCCTGCGCCCTCGTCGGCCTGCTGGACATCGCCGCAGGGGTGTTCCCGCGCTTCCGGCACAGCCGTATGCACACCATGGCGGAGGTGCTGCCGGGCGCGCTCGGCCCCTTCGCCGCGGCGCTCTCGCTCAGCGCCGGTGTACTGCTGCTGCTCCTCGCGCACGGGCTCAGGCGGCGCAAGCGCCGGGCCTGGCGGGCCGCGGTGGCGCTGCTGCCGGCGGGCGCGGTGGCACAGTTCGCGTACCGGCACTCGGTCATAGGAGTCGTCATCTCGGCCGCGCTGCTCGCACCGCTGCTGCTGCACCGCGACGAGTTCCGCGCACTGCCCGACCCGCGCAGCCGTTGGCGCGCGCTCGCCAACTTCGTGCTCATGGGCGCCGGTTCCCTCGTCCTGGGACTGGTCATCGTCAGCGTCCACTCCAAGCGCATGGTCGGCGACCCGAGCCTGGCCGACCGGATCAGCCACGTCCTGTACGGCCTGTTCGGCTTCGAGGGACCGGTCGACTACGAGGGCAGCACCTCCTGGACGGTCGCCTTCTCACTGGGCGCCCTGGGGCTGCTCACCGCCGTGACGACGATCTACCTCGCCTTCCGGCCCGAACACCCGGCCGCCCGCCTCACCCCGGAGGACGAGACGCAGCTGCGCGCCCTCCTGGAGAAGCACGGCCGCCGCGACTCGCTCGGCCACTTCGCGCTGCGCCGCGACAAGGCCGTCGTCTTCTCGCCCAGCGGCAAGGCGGCGGTGACGTACCGCGTCGTCTCCGGGGTGATGCTCGCCAGCGGTGACCCCATCGGCGACGTGGAGGCCTGGCCGGGCGCCATCGAGCGGTTCATGGACGAGGCGAAGGCCCACTCCTGGACGCCGGCCGTCATGGGCTGCTCCGAGACGGGCGGCGAGGTGTGGACCCGCGAGACCGGACTCGACGCCCTCGAACTCGGCGACGAGGCGGTGGTCGACGTGGCGGATTTCTCGCTCGCCGGGCGCGCGATGCGCAACGTACGCCAAATGGTGAAGCGCATCGAGCGGGCCGGCTACGAAACCCGGGTACGGCGTGTACGTGACGTCAGCGAAGGCGAACTGGAGCGGATCCGGCTCGCCGCGGAGGCCTGGCGGGGCACCGACACCGAGCGCGGCTTCTCCATGGCGCTCGGCCGCATCGGCGACCCCTCCGACGGCGACTGCTTCGTCGCCACCGCCCACAAGGCCGACGAACAGCCGGGCGAGTTCGGCGACCTCAAGGCGATCCTGCACTTCGTGCCCTGGGGCACCGACGGCATGTCCCTGGACCTGATGCGCCGCGACCGCGCGGCCGACCCGGGGATGAACGAACTGCTGATCGTCGCCTCCCTCCAGGCAGCGCCCAAGCTCGACATCACGCGCGTGTCACTCAACTTCGCGATGTTCCGCGCGGCCCTCGCCCGCGGCGAGAAGATCGGGGCGGGCCCGGTGCTCCGCGCCTGGCGCGGACTGCTCGTCTTCCTGTCCCGCTGGTTCCAGATCGAGTCCCTGTACAAGTTCAACGCCAAGTTCCAGCCCCGCTGGGAGCCGCGCTTCGTCGTCTACCGCGCCTCCGGCGACCTCCCCCGCATCGGCTTCGCCGCGATGCAGGCCGAGGGCTTCGTCAACCTCGCCCTCCCCCTGCCCCGCTTCCTCCGCCGCCGCACGGCCATGGCTCCGGCCTGCGCCCACGGCCTCGCCGAACGGGATGTGCGAGCCGCTTGACCGACCGGGCCGGTCCGGGCGAGCACCCCGCCTCCGGGCGGGGCGCGACAGCCCGGACCGGCCCCTTTGCATTCAGCCCGTTCGGCCCGCGGGACCGTCGCCCCTCCCCCAAGGCCTACGCTGAACGTATGAGCAAGCAGAGCGGGCGCGGGCGCGTCGCGGGCCTTCCGGAATGGGACCGCTGCGCGGTCATGGGGGTCGTGAACGTCACCCCTGATTCCTTCTCCGACGGCGGCCGCTTCTTCGACACCACGGCCGCCGTCAAGCGCGGCCTCGGCCTGGTCACCGAGGGCGCCGACCTCGTGGACGTCGGCGGCGAGTCCACCCGCCCCGGCGCCACCCGCGTCGACGAGGCGGAAGAACTCAAACGCGTCGTCCCCGTAGTGCGCGGCCTCGCCTCCGAGGGCGTCACCGTCTCCGTCGACACCATGCGCGCCTCCGTCGCCGAACAGGCCCTCACCGCCGGCGCCGTCCTCGTCAACGACGTCAGCGGCGGCCTCGCCGACCCCGCGATGATCCCGGTCGTCGCCGCCTCGGGCGCACCCTTCGTCGTCATGCACTGGCGCGGCTTCCTGGAGGGCGGCAACGTCAGGGGCGTCTACGACGACGTCGTCACCGAAGTCGTCGACGAGCTGCACGCACGCGTGGAGGCCGTTCTCGCCGGAGGCGTCGCCCCCGACCGCATCGTCGTCGACCCGGGCCTCGGCTTCTCCAAGGACGCCGAACACGACCTCGTCCTCCTCGCCCACCTCGACCGGCTGCTCGGCCTCGGCCACCCCCTCCTGGTCGCCGCCTCCCGCAAGCGGTTCCTCGGCCATGTCCTCGCCGGCCCCGAGGGAGCGCCCCCACCCGCGCGCGAGCGCGACGCCGCCACCGCCGCGGTCTCCGCGCTCGCGGCGCACGCGGGCGCGTGGGCGGTGCGCGTCCACGAGGTGCACGCCACCTCGGACGCCGTACGCGTCGCACGCGCCATCGAGGGAGCGCGCGCCACCGGTGCCCGCTCGGCCTCGCACACCAGCTCCGAGGGAGCCCGGTGAGCGCCCCCCACACCGACGTCGAGCAGGTCGAACTCGCCAACACCGCGTTCTACGAGACCCTGGAGCGCGGCGACTTCGACGAGCTGTCCGCGCTCTGGCTGACCCCGGCCGACCTGGGCGTCGACGAGGAGTACCACGACCCCGCGGACACCGGCGTGATCTCCTGCGTGCACCCGGGCTGGCCAGTGCTCACCGGACGCGGCGAGGTCCTCCGGTCGTACGCCCTGATCATGGCGAACACCGACTACATCCAGTTCTTCCTGACCGACGTGCACGTCTCGGTGACCGGAGACACCGCCCTCGTCACCTGCACGGAGAACATCCTCAGCGGCGGCCCGGCCCCCGACGACAGCGACGAACTCGGCCCGCTCGTCGGCCAGCTCGTCGTCGCCACGAACGTGTTCCGGCGCACCCCCGAGGGCTGGAAACTCTGGTCGCACCACGCGTCCCCGGTCCTGGCCGAAAACGACGAGGACGAGAGCGACGAGTCACCCTCCTGAGCGGGTAGGCGGCTCCAGAGGCGTCAGCCGGAACCCATCAGGACCAAGAAGTGGTTGGAATCACGAACCGGCGGGTAGGGGCGGCTACCGACCCATGAGCCGCCGGGTTCCCCGGGGGAAACGGTCGGCGAAACCTGCGGGCCCGGACGGCACCCACGCCCTCACGGCCCGGCACTGTCAGTGCCCGCAGGTAGATTCGTTCGAGGCCGGTGCACCGCCCGCACCCGGTACGAACCGGCCACCACCGACGATTGCAGGAGTGATTCGCGTGGATCGTGTCGCGCTGAGCGGCCTCAAGGCCCGCGGGTACCACGGCGTGTTCCCGAAGGAGCGCGCGGAGGGCCAGACCTTCGTCGTGGACCTCGTCCTGGGCCTGGACACCCGGCCGGCCGCCGCCGACGACGACCTGACGAAGACCGTGCACTACGGCATCGTGGCGGAGGAGGTCGTGGCCGTCGTCCAGGGCGAGCCCGTCAACCTCATCGAGACCCTCGCCGAGCGCATCGCGCAGACCTGCCTGAAGCACGAAGGGGTCGAGGAGGTCGAGGTCCGCGTCCACAAGCCGGACGCCCCGATCACCGTCCCCTTCGACGACGTGACCGTCACCATCACCCGGAGCCGAGTATGACCTTCTCGTTCACCGAGGGGCACAGCGACCCGACCGTCCAGCCGGTACCCGCCTCCGTGGTACGACAGGTGGACGCCGCCGACACCACCCTCAGCAACCCGAAGCGCGCCGTCATCTCCATCGGCGCCAACCTCGGCAACCGCCTGGAGACCCTCCAGGGCGCCATCGACGCCCTGGAGGACACCCCCGGCATCCGCATCAAAGCCGTGTCCCCGGTCTACGAGACCGAGCCCTGGGGCGTCGAGCCCGGCAGCCAGCCCTCGTACTTCAACGCGGTCGTCGTCCTCAAGACCACCCTGCCCCCGTCCTCCCTGCTGGAGCGGGCGCACGCGGTCGAGGAGGCCTTCCACCGGGTCCGCGAGGAGCGCTGGGGCGCGCGCACGCTCGACGTCGACATCGTCGCGTACGCCGACGTGGTCTCCGACGACCCCGTGCTGACGCTCCCCCACCCGCGCGCCCACGAACGGGCCTTCGTGCTCGTCCCCTGGCACGATGTGGACCCCGAGGCGCAGTTGCCCGGCCGCGGTCCGGTCGCCGCCCTCCTGGACGACATCACCCGTGACGGTGTCGCGCCCCGCAAGGACCTGGAACTCCGGCTGCCCGAGTAGTCGTTAAGGTCGAGACGACCACAACGCCCGGACAGGGCACGGGGAGCTGAAGGGACACCGTGAGAGAGCTGCGGATCAGGGTGCTGGCCGGCGTGTTCGTCGTCGCCGGAGTGCTGTCCTGGGCGGGTGCGCGACTGTGGAGCGCGGTGGGGACCCTGCCCAGCGTCCCGCTGGCCGCGCCCATCGTCCTCGCCGTGATCGCCGTCGTCCTGCTGGCCACGGCGCTCTCCCTGCGCGCCCGCCTCAAGGCGCAGCGCGAGCGCCGCCCCGGCGCCAAGGGCGTCGACCCCCTGATGGCCGCCCGCGCGGTCGTCTTCGGCCAGGCCAGCGCCCTGGTCGCCGCCCTCGTCGCCGGCATGTACGGCGGCACGGGCGCCTACCTCCTGGAGTCCCTGGACATCCCGGCCCGCCGCGACCAGGCCATCTACGCCGGCTTCTCGGTCCTCGCGGGCATCGCGGTGATAGCGGCGGCGATCTTCCTGGAGCGCGTCTGCAAGCTCCCGGAGGACAACGACAACAACGCGGCGGGGGCTACGCCGGTCACCTGAGCGCCCCAAAGGGGCGCGGGGAACTGCGCGACCAGCCACAAGAAGCCGCACCCGACCGACGCCCCCTCAGCGCGCCATGATGAGACTCATCGCCTCATTACGGGTCGCCGAGTCCCGCAACTGCCCCCGCACAGCCGACGTGATGGTCTTCGCCCCCGGCTTCCGCACCCCCCGCATCGACATGCACATGTGCTCGCACTCGACGACGACGATGACGCCCCGGGGCTCCAGGATCTTCATCAGGGAGTCGGCGATCTGCGTGGTGAGTCGTTCCTGCACCTGCGGCCGACGGGCATAGACGTCCACCAGCCGCGCCAGCTTCGACAGCCCCGTGATCTTGCCGTCGCTGGACGGGATGTACCCCACATGGGCGACCCCGACGAACGGCACCAGATGGTGTTCACAGCTGCTCAGGACCTCGATGTCCTTCACGAGCACCATCTCGTCGTGCCCCAGGTCGAACGTCGTCGTCAGCACGTCCTCGGGCTTCTGCCACAACCCCGCGAATATCTCCTTGTACGCCCGCGCAACCCGCCCCGGCGTCTCCCGCAGCCCCTCCCGGTCCGGGTCCTCGCCGACCGCGATCAGCAGTTCTCGTACGGCGTTCTCGGCGCGCTTCTCGTCGAAGACGCCGATCGCTCCGTCGCCGTCGAGCGTCACGGGGTCGGTCATGTCGTGCCTCGTTCCTGTGCGGGTCACGCGTGTGCGGGACACACGCCTCAGCTGCGGGCAAAACGAAAATGCCGCGTCCCCCAGGCTAAGACCAGGGGGACGCGGCATCCATTTCGGGCCGTGTGAGGCTCGCGTCAGTTCTCGGGGCGCTCCTCCGGGGCCTTCTCCAGCGTGGGAGAGGACTCGGCGGTCGCACCGGCCGTGATCGCGGGACCCGCGCCGTTCGATCCGTTCGTCAGTGACAGCTCCTTGGGGGAGAGCACGGGCGGGCGGGTGGACGGCGTGCGGCGGGAGGAGCCGGTCCACGAGGGGCGGGCCGGGCGCTTCACGATGGGAGCGAAGACCTCGGCGATCTGCTCCTTGTTCAGCGTCTCCTTCTCCAGCAGCTGGAGCACGAGCGCGTCGAGCACGTCACGGTTCTCGACCAGGATTTCCCAGGCCTCGTTGTGCGCGTTCTCGATGAGCTTCTTGACCTCTTCGTCGACGAGCGCGGCGACCTCTTCCGAGTAGTCGCGCGGGTGCGACATCTCACGGCCCAGGAAGGGCTCGGTGTTGTCGCCGCCGAACTTGATCGCGCCGAGGCGCTCGGTCATGCCGTACTGCGTGACCATCGCGCGGGCCGTGGCGGTGGCCTTCTCGATGTCGTTCGCGGCACCCGTGGTCGGGTCGTGGAAGACCAGTTCCTCGGCCGCGCGGCCGCCCAGCATGTAAGCCAGCTGGTCGAGCATCTCGTTGCGCGTGGTCGAGTACTTGTCCTCTTCGGGCAGGACCATCGTGTAGCCCAGAGCACGCCCTCGGGAGAGGATCGTGATCTTGTGGACCGGGTCGGAGTTGGGGGAAGCCGCCGCGACCAGGGCGTGTCCGCCCTCGTGGTACGCGGTGATCTTCTTCTCCTTGTCCGACATGATCCGGGTCCGCTTCTGCGGGCCCGCGACCACACGGTCGATCGCCTCGTCCAGCATGGAGTTGTCGATCAGCTTGCGGTTGCCCCGGGCCGTGAGCAGGGCGGCCTCGTTGAGGACGTTGCTCAGGTCCGCGCCGGTGAAGCCCGGCGTACGACGGGCGACCGCGGAGAGGTCGACGTCCGGTGCGACCGGCTTGCCCTTCTGGTGGACCTTGAGGATCTCCAGACGGCCCTGCATGTCCGGGCGGTCGACCGCGATCTGGCGGTCGAAGCGGCCGGGGCGCAGGAGGGCCGGGTCGAGGATGTCGGGACGGTTCGTCGCGGCGATGAGGATCACGCCGCCCTTGACGTCGAAGCCGTCCATCTCCACGAGCAGCTGGTTCAGCGTCTGCTCGCGCTCGTCGTGACCGCCGCCGAGGCCGGCGCCGCGGTGGCGGCCGACCGCGTCGATCTCGTCGACGAAGACGATCGCCGGAGCGTTCGCCTTGGCCTGCTCGAACAGGTCACGGACTCGGGAGGCACCGACACCGACGAACATCTCGACGAAGTCGGAACCGGAGATCGAGTAGAAGGGCACCCCGGCCTCGCCGGCGACGGCGCGGGCCAGCAGGGTCTTGCCGGTGCCGGGGGGGCCGTACAGGAGTACGCCCTTGGGGATCTTGGCGCCGACGGCCTGGAACTTCGCCGGCTCCTGGAGGAACTCCTTGATCTCGTGCAGTTCCTCGACGGCCTCGTCTGAGCCCGCGACATCCGCGAACGTCGTCTTCGGGGTGTCCTTGGTGATGAGCTTGGCCTTGGACTTCCCGAAGTTCATGACTCGGGAGCCGCCGCCCTGCATCTGGTTCATCAGGAACAGGAAGACGACCACGATGAGGACGAAGGGGAGCAGGGACAGCAGGATCCCGACGAAAGCGTTCTGCTTCGTCGGCGAGACCGTGTAGCCGTCCGGAATCTGCTTGTCCTGGTACTTGGTCTGCAGCGTGGCCGCGAGGTCCACGCCCTGGTCGCCGATGTAGCTCGCCTGGATCTTGGAGCTGCCCTCGACCTTGGAGCCGCTCTTGAGCGTGACCTTGATGGTCTGCTCGTCACCGGTGGTGATCTTGGCCGACTCGACCTTGTTGTCGTTGATCGCCTGGACGACCTGGCCGGTGTCCACCGTCTTGTAGCCGCCGGACGAGCCGACGACCTGCATCAACACGACCACGGCAAGGACGGCCAGCACGATCCACATGACCGGCCCACGGAAGTATCGCTTCACGTCCATCCATACGGAGCGAATTCGCTCCGTCCCTCCTGCCATAGTGAGTTTGATAAAGACAGTTCTTCTGACCGTACCCCAGCAATGTTGCCCGAAGTCGCACGGGACGGCTGGGAGACGTGTCTGCATGCTCCAACGGCGCGAAACCCGCTGGGGTTCCCGATCGTCTTACAGGGCTTGGGCCGAGTGGCCCTAGCCGCCGTAGACGTGCGGCGCGAGCGTACCGACGAACGGGAGGTTGCGGTACTTCTCGGCGTAGTCGAGGCCGTATCCGACGACGAACTCGTTCGGGATGTCGAAGCCCACCCACTCCACGTCGATGGCGACCTTGGCCGCCTCCGGCTTGCGCAGGAGGGTGCAGATCTTCAGCGACTCGGGCTCGCGGGAGCCCAGGTTGGAGATCAGCCAGGACAGCGTCAGACCGGAGTCGATGATGTCCTCGACGATGAGCACGTGCTTGCCCTTGATGTCGGTGTCGAGGTCCTTGAGGATCCGCACGACACCGGAGGACTGGGTGCCCGCGCCGTACGACGACACGGCCATCCAGTCCATGGTGACGGGGGTGGACAGTGCCCGGGCGAGGTCCGCCATGACCATCACCGCGCCCTTGAGGACGCCGACGAGCAGCAGGTCCTTGCCCGCGTACTCCGCGTCGATCTTCGCGGCGAGCTCCACGAGCTTCGCGTCGATCTCTTCCTTGGTGATGAGCACCGACTGGAGGTCGTCACCCATGTCTTTCGCGTCCACCCGCATCACTTTCGGTCGTCCAACCGGCTACTACCTGGCCCCACCCCCGGAGGTCCGGAGGGGGTGTCGATTCAGCCTTGCCGAATCACCAGTCTGCCACCCTGGCGCTGGGCGACGACCTTGCCCGGGAGATTGATGGCTCCCTGGCCGCGCCAGCCGGTGATCAGGCGGTCGACTTCCTCGATGTGCCGGGCAAACAGGGAACCGGCCGGAGCGCCCGCCTGGATGGCGGCACGGCGCAGGACGCGGCGGCGCACGGCGGGCGGCAGGGCGTAGAGCTTGGCGCACTCCAGGAGGCCGGTGGCGTCCCGTACGGAGGCCTCGGCCTGGCTGGCCCAGGTGTCGAGGGCGTCGGCGTCGTCCCGGGAGAGCTGCGCCGTACGGGCGAGCGCCTCTACGACGCCTTTGCCGAGGGCCTTCTCCAGGGCGGGCAGGCCTTCGTGGCGCAGCCGGGAGCGGGTGTAGGCGGGGTCGGCGTTGTGCGGGTCGTCCCAGACGGGCAGCGACTGGACCATGCAGGCCTTGCGGGCGGTCTGCCGGTCGAGCTGGAGGAAGGGGCGGCGGTAACGGCCGTCGGCCCCCGAGACCGCGGCCATTCCGGACAGCGAGCGGATGCCGGAGCCGCGGGCGAGGCCCAGCAGGACGGTTTCCGCCTGGTCGTCGCGGGTGTGTCCGAGCAGGACGGCGGCGGCGCCGTGGCGGGCGGCACACGCGTCGAGGGCGGCGTAGCGGGCGTCCCGGGCGGCTGCCTCGGGGCCGCCCTCGCGGCCCACGGTCACGGCGGTGGCCTCGACGGGGTCCAGGCCCAGTTCGCGCAGGCGCAGGACGACCTCGTCGGCGCGCAGGTCGGAGCCTGCCTGAAGGCCGTGGTCGACGGTGATGCCGCCGGCCCGGATGCCGAGTTTGGGTGCTTCGAAGGCGAGGGCAGAGGCGAGCGCCATGGAGTCGGCGCCGCCGGAGCACGCCACGAGCACGAGCGGCGAGGGCGGGCGCTCGTGCGGGGTGTGCCGGGAGGCGCCTACGGTCTGCAGGGCCTCGTGGTCGGTGAGGATGTCGTGGAGGACGCGGCGGACCGCCAGGCGTATCGCCGCGACCGCAGGATGGGGACCCATGTCCGGTTCCCTTCATGAAGTTTTCGGGGGGTTGGCCCGAGATCCGGTCACTCAGAGTGTGTAGATGGTGACAGAACCGGGGCGTTACCCGAGCATCGCACGCCCACCCATCGCTCACGGTCCCTCGGACGGGTGATTGCGGGGGCGTTCGCCTGCCGTAGGCCGAATCCGTTTCACCACATCCGCGACCGGTTCACGACTCGGCCTTGCGGTGCACCCGCGCGATCCAGTCCGCCGGTTTGGCGATCTCCGTCTTCGTCGGCAACGTGTTCGGGGAGGTCCACACACGGTTGAAGCCGTCCATGCCCACCTGTTCGACGACCGCGCGTACGAATCGCTCGCCGTCCCGGTACTGCCTCAGCTTGGCGTCCAGGCCCAGCAGCTTGCGCAGCGCCGAGTCCAGCCGGGAGGCGCCCTTGGCGCGCCGCTGCTGGAACTTCTCGCGGATCTCCGCGACGCTCGGCACCACCTCCGGGCCGACACCGTCCATCACGAAGTCGGCGTGCCCCTCCAGGAGAGACATCACGGCGGTGAGCCGGCCGAGGATCTCCCGCTGCGCGGGCGTCTGCACGATCTCCACCAGGGACCGGCCCTCGTCGTCCTCCTCACCCTCGGGCCGGCCGCCGGCCAGCGACTGGGCGGCCTCCCGGATGCGCTCCAGGACGGTCATGGGGTCGACCTCGGTCTCCCCCAGGAACGACTGGATTTCGCCCTCCAGGTGGTCCCGCAGCCAGGGCACGGCCGTGAACTGCGTGCGGTGCGTCTCCTCGTGCAGGCACACCCACAGGCGGAAGTCGTGGGGCTGTACGTCGAGTTCGCGCTCCACGTGCACGATGTTCGGCGCGACCAGCAGCAGCCGCCCGCCCTTCGCCCCCGCCGGCAGTTCGCGCGACGCCGGGGCGAACGTCTCGTACTGGCCGAGCACACGCGAGGACAGGAACGACAGCAGCATGCCCAGCTCGACGCCGGTCACCTTGCCGCCGACCGCGCCGAAGACCGCACCGCCCGGGGTGTTGCCGCGCCGCTCCTGCATCTTGTCGAGCAGCGGCTTGAGGATCTCCCGGAACCCGGCGACGTTCGCCCGCACCCAGCCGGGGCGGTCGACGACCAGGATCGGGGTGTCGTGGATGTCGTCCGTGCCCATCCGGGTGAATCCCCGGACGTGTTGCTCCGAGGCCTTCGCATGCCGGCGCAGTTCCGCGACGACGGCCCGGGCCTCGTCACGGCTCACCTCGGGGCCCGGGCGTACAAGTCGGGTCGCGGTCGCCACCGCGAGATTCCAGTCGACCATCTCGGCACCACCGATGCTCGTCATGCGTCAACCGTACGTGAGCGCTGCCGCTGGGGGCAGGCCGCGAGGTCGGTCAGGTGAGCGTCTGTTGGAACGGCACCCGGTGTTGATGGCTGTGCCCACCTATGAACAGCCGCAGGCCGCCAACGCCGTCGCCGTGTGGTCCAGGGCCGCCTGGGCCTCCAGTGCGTTCGTCGTGTTCGACGTCAGGAAGGCGAAGGCCAGGAGTTGGCCGTCCTTGTCGACGACCGTGCCCGCGAGCGTGTTGACGCCCGTGAGGGTGCCGGTCTTGGCGCGTACGACGCCTGCCGCGCCCGTGGCGTCCGTGTAGCGGGTCGTCAGGGTGCCGGTGAAGGCGGCGATGGGGAGGCCGGTGAGGACCGGGCGGAGTTCGGGGTGGGCCGGGGCGCCGGCCTTGACGAGGAGGGCGGTCAGGAGGTCGGCGGTGAGCCGGTCGTCGCGGTTCAGGCCGCTGCCGTCGTTGAACACCGCGCCCTTGACCGGGAGTTGGAGCTTCTTCAGCTGGGCGGCGATCGCGGCGGCGCCCCCGCCGAAGTCGGCGCGCCTGCCGGTCGCGACGGCGGTCTGGCGGGCCAGGGCCTCCGCGATGTCGTTGTCGCTGTTGGTCAGCATCCGCTCGACGATGTCGGACAGCGGGGGCGAGGAGACCGTGGCGAGGGTGTCGGCGCGGCCGGTCGCCTTCGAGGGACCCGGGGACGTCGTCTTGATGCCGTACTCCTCCAGGAAGCCCGCGAACTTCCTGGCCGCGTCCGCCGCCGGGTCCGTCACGCGCTTCACCGGACCGCTGGAGGAGTCGTCCATACGGCCCTCGTCGGCGGACAGGGCACTGACCGGAGCAAGGTTGTCGTTGACCCCGATCGGGTGGAGTTCGGAACCGGCGTACAGGGTCGTGTCGTACGACAGCGTCACCTCGCGCACGCCGCGCTTCTTCAGGGCCGCGGCCGTGTCGTCGGCCAGGGTGCGCAGGCTCGCCCAGCCCTCGGCGTCCTTGTGGGCGGTCAGGGTGGGGTCGCCGCCGCCGACCAGGACGAGTTCCCTGGTGTCGGGCTCCAGGGCGGTACGGGTGGTGAAGCGGTGGTCGGCGCCCATCGCGGAGAGCGCGGCCACGGCGGTGGCGATCTTCGTGGTCGAGGCCGGGGTCAGCGCGTCGTCGGCGCCCACTCCGTAGAGGCGCTTTCCGGTGGACACGTCGACCACGGCGGCCGTGTGGCGGGTGCCGAGCGCCGCGTTGTCCAGGAGGGGGTTCAGGACGTCCGCGAGGGCCGTTCCGGTCGGCGCGGACTTCACCGTGTTCGCGGAACCGCCGAGGGCGACCAGGACGGATGCGGCGCTCGGCGCGGGCCGGGGTGCCTTGGCGGACGTATCGGAATTACGGCCGTGATCTACGCCACCTGAACGTTCCTGTGCGACTGCGTGGTCCCGCTCGGCCGTACGCTGACCGGAAGAGTCCCAGGGACCGGCGGCGGTCACCACGACGGCGGCCAGCGCCATCCCTGCGGTGGTGGCGACGGCGGTGAACCGCCAGGTTCTGTCGGGCCGCGGCAACTTCGCGACCTGCGGTGACAGGGTCCGGACAAGCCGGACGACCCGCGGTGACACGGCGTCAGTGAGCCGCGTCACCCGGGGTTTCACAGCTTGCGTGATCCGCGTGACCCGGGGCTTCACGGCCTGGTTGATCCGTGCGGCCTGGGGTTTCACGGCTTGGGTGAGCCGCGTGACCTGCGGTTTCACGGATTGCGCGGCCCGCTCGAGACGGGGCCGGACGGCTCGCGCGATCCGCGCCACATGCGGTCTCGCGGCCCGCCAAGGCCTCAGCTCCGGCACGACCACCAGCCCCTTTCGCGATCACACACCTGCGTGAGGGACACTTAACCACCAGAACTATGTGCTGATCATGGAGGAGCCACCGGTGGAGTTCGACGTCACGATCGAGATCCCGAAGGGTTCGCGGAACAAGTACGAGGTGGACCACGAGACCGGTCGGATCCGCCTGGACCGTCGACTCTTCACCTCGACCAGTTACCCGGCCGACTACGGCTTCGTCGAGAACACTCTCGGCGAGGACGGCGACCCGCTGGACGCGCTGGTCATCCTGGAGGAGCCGACCTTCCCCGGCTGCCTCATCAAGTGCCGCGCGATCGGCATGTTCCGGATGACCGACGAGGCCGGCGGCGACGACAAGCTGCTGTGCGTCCCGGCGTCCGACCCTCGTGTGGAGCACCTGCGTGACATCCACCACGTGTCGGAGTTCGACCGCCTGGAGATCCAGCACTTCTTCGAGGTCTACAAGGACCTGGAGCCCGGCAAGTCGGTCGAGGGTGCCAACTGGGTGGGCCGTACGGACGCCGAGGCGGAGATCGAGCGCTCGTACAAGCGACTGAAGGAGCAGGGCGGCCACTGAGCCCCCTGTCCGCAAACGGGCCGCACGCGTGCGCGTGCGGCCCGTTTGCATGTCTGTGCGCATACTGAGGATCACCCGGAGGCGTCGTACAGGGAGTGCTACGGAGTGACGGAAGCGGAGGACCGCAAACCGCAGTCGGACGAGGTCAGGAGCGCGTTCACAGCTCCCTCGGGCGTCTCGGCCATTGACGGCGAGTCGTCCACGACGTCCGAGTTCGCCGTTCCGCGCGGGCTCGACGTGGCCGCGCCGGCCGCGGACGAGTCCGAGGGGTCGGCGTTCAGTCGGCCCAGCACCTACCGCGCCAGAGAGGCACCTCCCGCCTTCACCCCGCCCACCGGCATTCCCCTCGTCAGCCTCACCAAGGACGTGCCCTGGCAGGACCGGATGCGCACGATGCTGCGCATGCCGGTGACCGAGCGGCCCGCGCCGGAGCCGGTGCAGAAGCCGGACGACAGCGGCCCCGCCGTCCCGCGCGTGCTCGATCTGACGCTCCGCATCGGCGAGTTGCTGCTCGCGGGCGGGGAGGGCGCGGAGGACGTCGAGGCGGCGATGTTCGCGGTCTGCCGCTCCTACGGCCTCGATCGCTGCGAGCCGACGGTCACCTTCACACTCCTGTCGATCTCCTATCAGCCCTCCCTGGTGGACGATCCGGTGACCGCGTCGCGGACGGTACGGCGCCGGGGCACCGACTACACCCGGCTCGCGGCCGTGTTCCGACTGGTCCAGGACCTCAGCGACCCGGAAACCGCGCTCTCCTTGGAGGACGCCTACCGGCGGCTCGCGGAGATGCGGCGCAACCGGCACCCGTACCCCGGCTGGGTCCTGACCTCCGCGAGCGGGCTGCTCGCGGGCGCCGCCTCCGTGCTCGTCGGCGGCGACATCGTCGTGTTCTTCGCCGCCGCGCTCGGCGCGATGCTCGGCGACCGGCTGGCGTGGCTGTGCGCGGGACGCGGGCTGCCGGAGTTCTACCAGTTCACGGTCGCCGCGATGCCGCCCGCCGCGATAGGGGTAGCCCTCACGGTCGCCGACGTCGATGTGAAGGCCTCCGCGGTCATCACCGGCGGTCTCTTCGCGCTGCTGCCCGGGCGGGCGCTGGTGGCGGGCGTACAGGACGGCCTGACCGGCTTCTACATCACCGCGGCGGCCCGGCTCCTGGAGGTCATGTACTTCTTCGTCGGCATCGTGGCCGGCGTGCTGACCGTCCTGTACTTCGGCGTGAAGTTCGACGCCCAGCTCAACCCGGACGTGGCCCTGGGCAACTCCGAACGCCCCCTGTGGCAGATCGGCGCGTCCGTCCTGCTGTCCCTGACCTTCGCCGTCCTGCTCCAGCAGGAACGATTCACCGTGCTGCCCGTGTCCCTCAACGGAGGTGTCGCCTGGTCGGTCTACGGCGCGATGCACTACGTCGCCGGGATCTCGCCGGTTGCCTCTACGGCCGTTGCGGCGGGCCTGGTCGGGCTGTTCGGGCAGCTGCTGTCCCGGTACCGGTTCGCGTCGGCGCTGCCGTACACGACCGCGGCGATCGGGCCCCTGCTGCCAGGTTCGGCCACGTATTTCGGGTTGTTGGCGATCGCTCAGAACGAGGTCGACAAGGGGCTGGTGTCGTTGGCCACGGCGGCGTCGCTGGCCATGGCCATCGCGATCGGGGTGAATCTCGGGTCGGAGATCTCACGGTTGTTCTTGCGGGTTCCGGGGGCTTCGGCCGGGGCGCGGCGGGCGGCCAAGCGGACTCGGGGGTTCTGAGCGCCCAGTAGCTCGGGGGGCCTTGTACGTGGGCGGGTGCGGGTTCGTTGTGGCTGGTCGCGCAGTTCCCCGCGCCCCTTGGGGCGCGCTGTCGCTAGCCCTGTGGATAGCCCTGGTTGTTGTACGGCGGGTACTGCTCGTACTGGTCGTACTGCTGGTTGCCGTAGGGCTGCTGCTGGTACGGCTGTTGTTGCTGAGGCTGCGCGTAGTACTGGTCGTAACCGTTGTCCTGGTCGTAACCGTTGTTCTGCTCGTAGCCGTTGTTCTGCTGCTGGGGCTGCTGCTGAGGTGTGTCCACTCGGCGGAGCTGGGTCGTCGAGTCGTCCATGATGACCGGGAACGGCTGGGTCGCGGCCGGATCTGCGGGCTGCTCCTCGTGCCCCTGCGGGGCCTTCCTGGCCTTGGAGCGGGCGCGCAGGAACTCGATGACGATCGGGATCACGGAGACGAAGACGATCAGGATGAGGATCGCTTCGATGTTCTTGTGGACGAAGTCGATGTTGCCGAGCCAGGAGCCGAGCAGGGTCACGCCCGCGCCCCACAGCACGCCGCCGATGATGTTGAACGTGAGGAACGAGCGGTACTTCATGCCGCTGACGCCGGCGATGATCGGCGTGAACGTGCGCACGATGGGCACGAAGCGGGCCAGGACCAGGGACTTGGGGCCGTACTTCTCGAAGAACTCGTGCGCCTTGACCACGTTCTCCTGCTTGAACAAGCGTGAGTCCGGGCGGCTGAAGAGCGAGGGGCCGACCTTCTTGCCGAAGACGTAGCCCGCCTGGTCGCCGAGGATCGCAGCGACGCAGATCAGCGCGACGGCCGCCCACAGCGGGAAGTCCAGCGTGCCCGCAGTGATCAGCAGACCGCAGGTGAACAGCAGGGAGTCACCCGGCAGGAAGAACCCGATGAGCAGGCCGGACTCCGCGAAGACCACGAGCAGGAGGCCCCAGATCCCGAACCGGTCGAGCATGGTGTTCGGGTCGAGCCAGCTCGGGCCGAGGGCGAGCGTCATCACGGTTCCGGGCTCCTGAGGGGTGGAGGGAGGTGCCAGCGTCCAGGTACAGCCGCACAAAGCTATCAACGCGATGTGTCCGCCCCAGGTTCCACCGGTGTCTCCAGGATGCACTGTGGGCCGCATAGGACAAAGCTGTGAGCCATGGGTATCGACGAATACGGCGGCGGCCAGGGGCCGCAGGCCGATGTGCTGGTCGTCACGACGAACGACGTTCCGGGGTACCGGGTCGAGCAGGTGATCGGCGAGGTGTTCGGGCTGACCGTGCGCTCACGGCATCTCGGCAGCCAGATCGGCGCCGGTCTGAAGTCGATGGTCGGAGGTGAGCTGAAGGGGCTCACCAAGACCCTCGTGCAGACCCGCAACCAGGCCATGGAACGGCTCATCGAGCAGGCACGCGCGCGTGGCGCCAACGGCGTCCTGGCGTTCCGCTTCGACGTGACCGAGGCGGCGGACGTGGGCACCGAGGTGTGCGCCTACGGGACGGCTGTCGTGCTGGCCCGGCTGTGACGAGCACCCCGGGCCGGCACTCCTAGGAGGTGTGCCGGGACGCGTTCGACAGGATCGCGTCCCGGAGGTGTTCGGCCAGACCCGGTGCCATGGAGTCGTAGAACGCCTTGAAGCGCTCGTCGGAGACGTACATCCCGGCGAGGCAGACGTGCATCTCGTAGGAGCACGCGTAGAACCACCGGTCGATGTGGAGCCTGTGTTCCTCGGCCAGGTCCATGGCCTCCTCGGCGGTGGGTGGTTCGCCGGCGGTCACCAGGGTGGCGTAGCGCTCGCTCCAGTCGTCGACCTCCGCCTGGAGGCGCTTCCAGTCGGCCTTGGTGTAGCGGGCGGCCCTGCGCTGCGACTCGGCGTAGGACTCTGTGCCGCCCCAGCGCTGTTCGGCCTCTTCGGCGTACTGCTCGGGGTCCTTGTCGCCGAAGACCTCGAAGCGTTCCTCGGGGGTGAGGTTGATGCCCATCGTGCGTGCCTCCATGGCGTGTTCCACGGCCTCGGCCATCTTCTGGAGCTTCTCGATCCGGGCGGTCAGCAGCTCGTGCTGGCGGCGCAGATGCGCGCGCGGGTCCGTCTCCGGGTCGTCGAGCAGGGCCGCGACCTCGTCGAGCGGGAAGCCGAGCTCCCGGTAGAACAGGATCTGCTGCAGCCGGTCGAGGTCCGCGTCGCCGTAGCGCCGGTGACCCGCGTGGCTGCGCCCACTGGGGACGAGCAGGCCGATGTCGTCGTAGTGGTGCAGCGTGCGCACGGTGACCCCGGCGAATCCGGCGACCTGTCCCACGGAGTAGGAGCCCTGTCCCACGGAGTGGCTCACTTCCGCTCCCTTCTGTGTCCGCGCTCCACGGTGGGGCCTCACGTCACGTGAGGTGCAAGCCCCGCACGCTCTCAGGATGTTCGACCTCAAGATGTTGGGTCCGTTTTACCCACTTATGGTGAGCGCGTGGCCCAGGACAGCGTGCACCAGGCACCCGTTGCCCCTACGACCCCGGCGCGCACCCTGCTGCCGTCGATCGTCCCCGCTCTGGTCGTGGGCGTGCTCGCGAGCCTGCTGTTCATCGGCGTGAGCTCGGCGGCCGAGCAGCTCCAGCACGTGCTGTGGAACAACCTGCCGGACGCCCTGGGCATCGGCCGCTACTCGGTGCTGTGGATGCTCGTCATGCTGACGGCCACCGGCATCGCGGTCGGGCTCGTGGTGTGGAAGGCGCCCGGGCACGCCGGTCCCGATCCGGCCACCATCGGGCTGGAGGCCGCGGCGCTGCCGCCCGTCGTGCTGCCGGGCCTGGTGCTGGCGACCGCGCTGATGCTCGCGGGCGGACCGAGTCTCGGGCCGGAGAATCCGATCATCGCCGTGAACGTGGCACTCACGCTGTGGGCCGGACGCAGGCTGGCGCCCCGGGTGCCGGGCGGGGCGTGGGGGGCGCTGGCCGAGTCGGCGACGATCGGGGCGCTGTTCGGGACGCCGGTGGCGGCGGCGCTGCTCATCTCCGAGGCGCTGGCCGGACGGCAGACCAAGGGCGCCCTGTGGGACAACGTGTTCGCGCCGCTCGCCGCGGCCGGGGTGGGCGCCATGACGACCACCCTGGTGGCCCATCCGACCTTCGACCTGCATCTGCCCCCGCTCGGCCGGCCCGGCTGGAGCGACCTGCTGGCCGTCCTGGTGCTGGCGCCGCTGGCCGCGCTGCTGGGGATGGCCGCCGTCTACGTGTTCCCGTACGTCCACAGCGCCTTCTCCCGGCTCGGGCACCCCATGCTGGCGCTTCCGCCGGTGGACTGGTCCTGGGCCTTCTGGCGGCCGTGGGCGGCCAGCTGACGCTCTTCAAGGGGCTGGACCAGATCGGGACCCTGGCGGCCGATCCCGAGGGCTGGTCGGCGGGGCAGTTCGCGACGATGACGGTGGTGAAACTGGCCGCGATGCTCGTCGCCACGTCCTGCGGCTTCCGGGGCGGGCGCATCTTCCCGTCGGTGTTCATCGGCGTCGCCCTCGGCCTGTTCGCCCATGCGGTCGTACCGGCGGTGCATCCGGCGCTGGGCGTCGCCGCAAGCGTGCTCGGCATGCTCCTGGCGATCACCCGGCAGGGCTGGCTGAGCCTGTTCACGGCCGCGATCCTGGTGGCCTCGCCGGCGATCCTCGCCCTGCTCTGCATCGGCTCGCTGCCGGCCTGGCTGTTGGTGACCGGGAGGCCGCAGATGCAGTTGCGCGCCGACGGAACTCCGGTTCGCTAGTACCCGTTGGTTGTATTGATCCTTATCGGAGGCACGCCCATGCCGTTGCACAAAGGTCCCGAGCAGCCCGAAGAGCGCCCGATGTCGGTGAACCCCTTCTACGGGGAGGCCAATCCGGTCGGCGGCATGACCGAGGCGCCGCCCAAGCACCGGCTCCCGGACACGCCGCTGCCGCCGATGACGGCGGCCCAGCTGGTCCACGACGAGCTGATGCTGGACGGCAACTCCCGGCTGAACCTGGCGACTTTCGTCACCACCTGGATGGAGCCGGAAGCCGGCGTCCTGATGGCGGAGTGCCGGGACAAGAACATGATCGACAAGGACGAGTACCCGCGCACGGCCGAGTTGGAGCGCCGCTGCGTGGCGATGCTCGCCGACCTGTGGAACGCGCCGGACCCCTCGGCCGCCATCGGCTGTTCCACGACCGGTTCCAGCGAGGCCTGCATGCTCGCCGGAATGGCCCTGAAGCGCCGCTGGACGCAACGCAACAAGGACCGCTACCCGGCCGCCCGCCCGAACCTGGTGATGGGCGTCAACGTCCAGGTCTGCTGGGAGAAGTTCTGCAACTTCTGGGAGGTCGAAGCCCGCCAAGTACCCATGGAGGGCGACCGCTTCAACCTGGACCCACAAGCAGCGGCCGAGCTGTGCGACGAGAACACCATCGGCGTCGTAGGCATCCTCGGCTCCACCTTCGACGGCTCCTACGAGCCGATCGCCGACCTGTGCGCCGCCCTCGACGCCCTCCAGGAGCGCACCGGCATCGACATCCCGGTGCACGTGGACGGCGCGTCCGGCGCCATGGTCGCCCCCTTCCTGGACGAGGAGCTGGTCTGGGACTTCCGCCTCCCGCGCGTGGCCTCGATCAACACCTCCGGGCACAAGTACGGCCTGGTCTACCCGGGCGTCGGCTGGGCCCTGTGGCGCGACGCGGACGCCCTCCCGGAGGAACTGGTCTTCCGCGTCAACTACTTGGGCGGCGACATGCCCACCTTCGCCCTCAACTTCTCCCGCCCCGGCGCCCAAGTGGTAGCCCAGTACTACACATTCCTACGCCTCGGCCGCGAGGGCTACCGCGCGGTACAGCAGTCCACCCGCAACGTGGCCCGAGGCCTGGCAAACCACATCGAGGCCCTGGACGACTTCAAACTCCTCACCCGGGGCGACGAGCTGCCGGTCTTCGCCTTCACCACAAACCCAAACGTCAAGGCCTACGACGTCTTCGACGTCTCCCGCCGCCTACGCGAACGCGGCTGGCTGGTCCCGGCGTACACCTTCCCGGCAAACCGCGAGGACCTCTCGGTCCTCCGCATCGTCTGCCGCAACGGCTTCTCGGCAGACCTGGCAGAACTCTTCCTGGACGACCTGACGCAACTACTCCCCCAACTACGGAACCAGCCGTACCCCCTGACCCGCGACAAGGGAACAGCCACGGGCTTCCACCACTGAGCCCGTCGCCGCGTACGGCGCGAAGGTGCCGTGCCGGGGGTGTCCGCCCGCAGCGGTTGGCGCGTCAACACCGCCACGACCTTGAGCGACCGATTCCGCGCCGTTCCGAGGACGGACACCCCCCGGCGCGGCACCGACCCACACCAAACGGAAGGCGACTCACCGCCCGAGCCCCCGGAACCGCCGTACGGCGAGCGGGAAGAACACGGCCAACAGCGCGAGCGGCCAGGCAACCGCCGCCCACACGTGCCCCGCTTCCCCGCCGGGCCCGCCGAAGAGATCGCGTACGGCGGTCGCGGTCTGGGACATCGGATTCCACTGGACGACCGTGCCCAGCCAGCCGGGCATGGCAGCAGGCGTGGCAAGCGCGTTGGACAGAAAACCAACCGGCCAAACCAGGATCTGCACGGCCTGCACCATCTCGGGCCGCCCCGCGACCAGCGCCAGCTGAATGCCGACCCACAACATGGCGAACCGAAAAAGCAACAGCAGCCCCAAGGCACCCAGAAAGCCCCCGGGGCCACCCTGCGGGCGCCAGCCCAGCGCCAGCCCGACCCCGATCAGCACGACCAACCCGATCGCCGACTGGAGCATGTCCGCAGCCGAACGCCCCACCAGAACCGCTTCGTCGGCCATCGGCATGGACCGGAACCGGTCGATCACTCCCTTGTTGAGATCCTGGGTGACTGCCAGCATCGTGCCCTCCAGCCCGAAGGCCATGGTCAGCGCGAGCATCCCGGGAACCAGATAGTCGACGTAGGCGCCCTCGACCGCCCGCCCGCCGCCGATCAGATAGCCGAACATCAGCAGCAGCATCACCGGAAAGACGAGACTCACCACGACCCGCACGGGCTGCCGCGCCCAGTGGGCGAGTTCACGCCGGGTCATGGTCCAGGAATCCGTCAGGACATACGCGCTCACGCGGCCTCCTTCTCCGCTCCCGTGAGATGCAGGAACACCTCGTCCAGCGTCGGCCGCCGCAACGCCACGTCCTCGGCGTCGATCCCGGCCTCCTCCAGCGCCCGTACGACACCGGAGAGCGCCGTCATCCGGTCGGTGACCGGGGCGCTGAGCAGCCGGCGGTCGACGTCGACGGAGACGCCCGCCTCGGGGACGGGCAACAGGGCGACGGCGGCGCCCAGTTGACCCGCGTCGCGCAGGACGACGTCGATACGGTCGCCGCCCGTGCGGGACTTCAGCTCGTCCGGAGTGCCGTCGGCGATGACCCGACCCCGGTCGACCACCGAGATACGTCCGGCGAGTTGGTCCGCCTCCTCCAGGTACTGGGTGGTGAGCAGCACCGTCGTACCACCGCCGACGAGGGACCGGACCGCCGACCACACCTCGGCCCGGCCGCGCGGATCGAGCCCGGTCGTCGGCTCGTCCAGGAACAGGATCTCCGGATCGGTGACGAGCGAGGCGGCGAGGTCCAGACGGCGGCGCATGCCCCCGCTGTAGGCGCGGACGGGCTTGCGGCCGGTGTCGGCGAGGTCGAACCGCTCCAGGAGCTCGTCGGCACGCACACGCGCGTGGCGGGCGCCGAGATGGTGGAGGCGGCCGAACATCTCCAGGTTCTGCCGGCCATCCAACTCCTCGTCCAGAGCAGCGTGTTGACCGAGCAGACCAATCCGAAACCGAACCGCTCGCGCCTCGGCCAGCACGTCGTACCCGGCCACTTCCACTCGCCCGGAGTCGGGCCGCAGCAGGGTGGACAGAATGCGCACCAGGGTGGTCTTGCCGGCACCGTTGGGCCCGAGCACGCCATGCACGGTGCCGCGCATGACCCCGAGGTCGAGCCCGTCGAGGGCCTTCTTCACGTCCTTGCCCGTCTTCCCCCCGTACGTCTTGTGTGCGCCCTCAACGCTGATCGCCATGTCGGCCACGCGAGCACCCTCCACTAGTCAAGTTTGACTACCTGCTCGAAGGCTTCGAAGGTAACGCCACAGACAGCATTAGTCAAACTTGATTAGCGAGCATCCCCGGGATGCCGGTCACCCGTCGCGTAAGGGTTCTCCTCGCCGTCCTTCAGGACACCGACGAACGGCGCGCCCTCCCCCACGAACGTGTAGGCCCCGCCTTCGATCCGGTCGATCAGCCCCCGGGTCCACGCGGCCTCCGCGTCGGCCGTGTGGATCCAGAGGTTCATGATCTCGCCGATGTGGCCCAGCTGCTCGGGCCCGTCCTCGGGGATGTAGTGCTCGGTGACCGAGGCCCGCCACTCGGCGATACCCCGGGTGCGCTCCTTGAGCAGAGCCACCGCCTCGGCCCTCGGCAGGTCCACGATGCCCCCGATCGCCGCCGACTTCACGTCCATCTGCTGGTCGTAGGACTTCAACGCCTCGCGCAGCAGCCGGAAGTACTCCTCGGTGCCCCAGTCGGTGATCTCGTACTCCGTGCGGGGCGGTCCCCCGACGGTGGACGGCGCGACCTCATGAGCGTGCAGGAAGCCCTGCTTGGCCAGCTGCTTGAGCGCGTGGTAGATCGAGCCGGGTTTGGCGTTGGACCACTCGTGCGCGCCCCAGTACTCCAGGTCGTTGCGCACCTGGTAGCCGTGGGCCCGCCCGTGCTGGCGCACGGCGTTGAGCACGAGGAGACGGATCGCTGACATGGGGCCAGCGTAGGACCCGGCAGGTCACCCCCAGCTCGTGCCCTGCTCCTTGGCGACCAGCTCGAACGCGGTCGCCCCGTCGAGGGACTCGCGGACGATGTCGGCGTGGCCGGCGTGCCGGGCCGTCTCGCGGATCAGGTGCAGGCAGACCCAGCGCACGGAGACCCGCCCCTCCGGCGGGAACCACGGGTCGTTCGGCAGCGGAAACGTGTCGTCGAGGCTGGGCACCGACCGCACGTACGCCTCGGTCTCGGCGGCGACCTTCTCCCAGTAGGCGAGCTGGGACTCGACGGTCTCACCGTCGACCAGCTGGAACGTCTCGTGCCAGTTGGTCTGGTCCCGCTGGATGGCCGGCGGCTCCTGCTTGGCACGCGCGATCCAGCTCTGCTCGACCTCGGCGACATGCTTGAGCAGGCCGGAAAGGGACAGCTCACTCGCGCTGGGCTTACTGGCAGCCTGTTCCTCGGTCAGTCCGAGCAGCGCCCGGCGGATGCCGCCCCGCTGCTCCTCGATGAACGAGAGCAGCGCCCCGCGCTCGTCGCCCCGCGCCTCTGCCGCCACATGCGTGACCATGACCGTCACCTTTCGCCGATGCCGGCGGGGAGCCCGTCTCCCTGCCCGACACCGACGAAGCTACGGGCCATTGAGGTCAGGTTCTGTCCTCAATGGCCCGGCTTACGACGACGTACTCAAGACGGACGCCTCAAGACGGACGTACTCGCGAAGGACGAATCAGAACGGGAACCCGCTCCGCCCGTGCTGCACCGAGATCCACTTCAGAGTGGTGAACGCGTCCAGCATCGTGTCGCCGTTGAGGCGGCCGAGGCCGGAGGACTTCTCGCCGCCGAAGGGGACGATCGGCTCGTCGTGGACGGTGCCGTCGTTGACGTGGAACATGCCCGTGTCGATCTGCTTGGCGAAGTTGACGCCCCGCTCGATGTCACCGGTGTGGACGGCGCCGCTCAGCCCGTACGGCGTGTCGTTGACGATGCCCACCGCCTCCTCCTCGCCGTCGAACGGGATGAGGAAGGCGACCGGGCCGAAGACCTCCTGGCGGAGCAGTTCCGAGTCGGCGGGGAGGCCGGTGAGGACCGAGGGCTCGACCAGGTTGTCGTTGGTCGCGCCGTGGACCAGGGCCGTCGCGCCTTCCGCGATCGCCTGCTCGACGACACCCGAAAGGGCGTCCGCCTGCGAGGAGTTGATGACCGGACCGATCACGGTCTGCGGGTCGCGCGGGTCGCCGACCTTGAGGGACTTGACCTTGGCGACGAACTTCTCGGTGAACTCGGGGGCGATCGAGCGGTCGACCAGGACACGGTTCGCGGCCATGCAGACCTGGCCCTGGTGGACGTAGCGGCTGAAGACCGCCGCGTCGACCGCGTAGTCGATGTCGGCGTCGTCGAGGACCACGAGGGCGCTGTTGCCGCCGAGTTCGAGGACCGAGCGCTTGAACTGCGAGGCGCAGACGGTCGCGACGTGGCGGCCGACCTTGTCGGAGCCGGTGAAGGAGATGACCTTCGGTATCGGGTGCTCGATGAACGCGTCGCCGATCTCCGCGATGTCGGTGATGACGACGTTCAGGAGGCCGCCCGGCAGGCCCGCGTCCTCGAAGATCTTCGCGACCAGGGAACCGCCGACGATCGGGGTGTTCTGGTGCGGCTTGAGGACCACGCCGTTGCCCAACGCCAGTGCGGGGGCAACCGACTTGAGGGAGAGCAGGAAGGGGAAGTTGAAGGGGCTGATGACGCCGACGACGCCCACCGGGACGCTGTAGACGCGGTTCTCCTTGCCGTCGACCGGCGAGGGGATGATCCGGCCCTGGGGGCGCAGCGCGAGATGGATCGCCTCGCGCAGGAACTCCTTGGCGAGGTGCAGTTCGAAGCCGGCCTTGAGGTGCGTGCCGCCGAGTTCGGCGATGATCACCTCGGCGATCTCCTGCTCGCGGTCCTCGATGAGCCGCAGTGCCTTCTCGAACACGGCGCGGCGGGCGTAGGGGTTGGTCGCAGCCCACGTCTTCTGGGCCCGGGCGGCGGCCTTGTACGCCTCGTCGACCTCGTCGACCGTGGCTATCGTGATCGACGCCAGCTTCTCGCCGTCGTACGGGTTGAAGTCGATGATGTCCCAGGAGCCGGTGCCCGGGCGCCACTCACCGTCGATGTACTGCTGAGCCAGGTCGGTGAAGTAGGACGACATGTGTGATCCCTCAATCGCTAGCAGACACGATCAACAGCAGACCCGATCATCGATCATCACGGTCTGATCACACGTCATCGTACTTGTGTTTCAAGAGAGTTGAAGCAGTCCCCGGAGAAGATCCCGGCTCTCGTCCGGGCCCGGACTGTCCTGCTGGAGCTCCTTCAGCGCCTTCTCGTACTGGGCCACATCCTCGGCCTTGTCGAGGTACAGCGCGCTGGTGAGCTGCTCCAGGTAGACGACGTCGGAGAGGTCCGACTCCGGGAAGGAGAGGATCGTGAAGGCACCGGACTCGCCGGAGTGGCCGCCGAAGCCGAACGGCATGATCTGCAGCCGCACGTTGGGGTGTTCGGAGACGTCGATCAGATGCTGGAGCTGATCGCGCATCACCTCGCGGTCGCCGTAGGGGCGGCGCAGAGCGGCCTCGTCCAGGACGATGTGGAAGTCCGGGGCGTTCTCGTTCACCAGGTACTTCTGCCGCTCCAGGCGCAGCGCCACGCGCCGCTCGACGTCGGCCTCGCTCGCGCCCTTCATGCCGCGCCGGACGACCGCGCGGGCATAGGCCTCGGTCTGCAGCAGTCCGTGCACGAACTGCACCTCGTAGGCGCGGATGAGCGAGGCGGCGCCCTCCAGGCCCACATAGGTGGGGAACCAACTGGGCAGGACGTCCGAGTAACTGTGCCACCAGCCCGCTACGTTGGCCTCCTTCGCGAGGGAGAGGAGTGAGATGCGCTCCGCCTCGTCCGTGATGCCGTACAGCGTCAACAGGTCCTCGACATCCCGCGTCTTGAAGCTCACTCGACCCAGCTCCATGCGACTGATCTTGGATTCGGAGGCACGGATCGAGTACCCCGCGGCCTCGCGAGTGATCCCACGCGCTTCCCGCAGTCGCCTGAGTTGCGAGCCGAGCAGCATCCGCCGCACCACCGATCCGGGCTCTCCCGCGCTCACGTTCGCCAGCCTCCCCAACCGTCTTCAGGGGCCGCAGTCTGCCACTAAAACACTTCGAGCAGTACTCGTTCGATTACAGAAATGGAAAGAAGGGACTCCTGTTCACAGGAAGTTGCCAGGAAGAAGTCAGCAAGATGCAAGGTCCGAGGCCGAGATCGGCGTGAAGTTGGCGGAAAAAATGGCCAACAAGCGGTACGGGAGGGTCCAATTCGGTCAGCTGCACGTGCATCTGCCCTTGCATCTGCCCTACGCATCCGAAACCATGGTCTCGCGCCACCGCTGCATCGCAACGACCGCGAATTCCCGGGAGTGCCTCGCATGGGGACGAATGGATCGACCATGCTCGAGCCGTTACGGCAGGGCCTTCCGCCGCTGGACCCCTCGACCGTGTCCAGCGCCGCATCGTGTTCTCTGCCCGCCCGCTACGAAGCGGTGCGCGAGGCACGGCAGTTCACCCGTCGCACGCTCGACCAGTGGGACACAGGCGACCGCTTCGACGACGTCTGCCTGGTGGTCTCCGAACTCGTCACCAACGCGCTGCGGCACGCGCTGCCGGCCAACACCCCGCGCGCAGCCGAGCAGGGGCCGCCCGTGCGGCTGCATCTGATGCGGTGGACCGAGCGGCTGGTGTGCGCGGTGCGCGACCCCAGTCACGACAGCCCCGTCGCCCGCGACTCGGAGGACTTCTCGGCGGAGTCGGGCCGCGGCCTGTTCCTCGTCGACTCGTTCAGCGACGGCTGGGGCTGGCACCCGCTGGCGGGCACGCTCAGCGGCAAGGTGGTCTGGGCGCTGTTCCGGCTGCAGCCGGACTGTCTGCGCGATGACACGTGAGAACCGCGGCGCATTTTGGCGCCGCGGTTCTACGCGCGTTGTGGGCCCGGTGTCCTGCGGTGACGGCTATCCCGCTATCAGGTGGTCGAACTCGCCGTCCTTGATGCCCAGGAGCATCGCCTCGATCTCGGCGCGCGTGTAGACGAGGGCGGGACCGTCGGGGAAGCGCGAGTTGCGCACCGCGACGTCGCCGCCGGGCAGCCGCGCGAACTCCACGCAGGAACCCTGCGAGTTGCTGTGCCTGCTCTTCTGCCAGGCCACTCCGTCCAGCTGCGTGGCAGCCATGCCGTTGTACACGTCGTACCCCAAGTACACGCTGTCAACGCGGTGGTCCACAGGTCGCTCCCGGTTGTGCACTGGCTGGTGTGGCCATTGATGCAGTGGTCAACTGTTCCGGATCATAGCCCTGTTCATGTGCAGATGCATGGGCAGATGCACGTGCACGCGGCGTGCTCCTCCGGTTACAGCTTTGACGACCGCTTTACCGATGCCGTTCCAGCGTCTGCCCCGGTCCATGCGGGACATGTGCTTCCGCTACTTCCTCACAGGACGTGCACTAGTGAAGACGCGCGGCGGGGCCCCCGTGTTCCGGGAGGGGCCGGCTATCGCGTCGCGTAGGGCAACAATGCCATCTCCCGGGCGTTCTTGATCGCGGCGGCCAACTGCCTTTGCTGCTGGGCATTTACGCCCGTGACCCGGCGGCTGCGGATCTTGCCGCGGTCGGAGACGAACTTCCGCAGCAGGTCGGTGTCCTTGTAGTCGATGTACGTCACTCCGGCCGCGTCCAGGGGATTGCGGCGGGACTTGACGGTCCTGCGCTCGGGCTTGCGGGGCACGGTCAGATCTCCAGGAGGGTGTCGAAGGCGGGCGGGAGGCGTTTCCAGGCGGCGCGGCCTGCGGCGTACTCGGCGTCGGTCAACAGGCAGTGGTCCAGGAGCCGTTCGAGGCCTTCGCGGTCGAGGCCGGGGGACGTGAAGACGAGGTGCTGGCAGCGGTCGCCGTGCTCGGGGTGCCAGTCGAGCGCGGCGGCGGCACGGCGTATCGGGGGCACCAACTCCCAGGCCGCGTCGGGCAGTGAGGCCAGCCACGGTCCCGCGCCCTCCACGCACAGGGCGCCGCCGGCCGCGTCCCAGTGGAGCAGCGCGTCAGGTCTGTCGGCGAGCCAGAACCGGCCCCGGCTGCGGGCTGCGGCGCAGGTCAGATCCTCAAGCGCCGCGTACAGCCGCTCCGGGTGGAAGGGCCGGCACCGGTGCCAGACGAAGGTGCTCACCCCGTACGCGTCGGCCTCGACGGGGAGCAGGGCGCAGGCCGGGTGCTGGGCGGCAGCAGCGGCCTCGACATCGAAACCGGCGAGAGCGGCACGCCCCAACTCGCCACGCGGGGGCCGGGCGGAGCCGGCCGGGTCACCGGGCACGGGCCGGGCGGGATCCGCCGGGTCACCAGGCACGGGCCGGGCAGTGCCCGCCGAGTCGCCGGGCACAGGCCAGAGGAGATCCACCGGGTCACCAGGCGCCGGCCGGCCGGGACCCACCACGCCGTCGCGCACAGGCCGAGCAGAACCCGCCGGGCCACCAGGCACCGGCCGGGCGGGATCCGCCACGCCGTCGCGCACGGGCCGAGCAGAGCCCGCCGAGTCGCCAGGCACGGGTCGGCCAGAGCCCTCCGGGTCGCCGGGCACCGGCCGGGCAGAGCCCGCGTCGCCGTATCCTTCCCGGGCGTGGGCCGCCAAGTCACCTCCCCCCAGCGGTATTTGCAGTGCCGTCGGATGCAACTGCCCGAGCAGTTCCCGGTCCTCGTCGTCGGCCTCCTCGGAGTCGAGGACCGCGAGGACGGGGGCGTACTCCAGTTGGCGGGCGAAGGTGTCGGCGATGGTTCGCTGGTCCGTGGCCGCCGCGGCGAGGCCGGCGTCGGCGAGGTCGTCGCCGTTGCCGAGGCAGGGCAGGAGCAGGGCCGGGTCCACGGCGGTGATGACGCCGGTGACCGTGAGGCCGCCGGAGGTGATCACCTCGGCCATCGCCCTGGGTTCGACGGAGTCCCACAACTCGACGATCGCGAGCCGGACTTGACCGGTCGCCGCCAGTCGGCGCAGTTCCGGGACCAGGTCCTCGCGGAGCGCGCAGCACGCGCAGTCGTCGACGAGGGGGGCCTCGCCGGCGTCGAGGATGCCGGTGGCGTCCCTGATCGTGCGGATGACGGTGCCGGCGGCGGCCGTGGCGAGGTCGTGGTGGAGTACGACGCTGCCGGGGACGTCGTGGAGGAGGCGGGCGACGGTCGCTCTGCGGGCGTCGGCGTGCAGGCCGGCGACGATCGCGACGGAGAGGTCGGGCACGGTCAGTCCTGCTTCCCGTACCGGCGCTCGAAGCGCTCCACGCGGCCGGCCGTGTCCAGGACGCGGGCTGTGCCGGTGTAGAAGGGGTGGCTGACGTTCGAGATCTCGACGTCGACGACGGGGTAGGTGTTCCCGTCCTCCCACTCGATCGTCCTCGTGCTCGTCATCGTCGAGCGGGTGAGAAAGGCGTGGTTCGCGGCCCGGTCCCGAAAGACGACGGGGCCGTAGGACGGGTGGATGTTCTGGCGCATCTCGGTCAGCGCTCCTCTCGGAAGTCGACGTGGCGGCCGGCGACCGGGTCGTACTTGCGCAGGGTCAGGCGGTCGGGGTCGTTGCGGCGGTTCTTGCGGGTCACGTAGGTGTAGCCGGTGCCGGCGGTGGACCGGAGCTTGATGACCGGGCGGAGTTCGTTGCGAGCCATGCTGGTACCTTACTGAAAATGAATTCCATTAGCACCATCGGCTTCGGCCGCGATGGAAGAGAGGTACGTCACCCGTGTCCGCCCACTGCATGCTGACCGGCGCACAGCCCGGCTTCGGCAACCGCATCTCCCACTCCCACCGGCGCACCTCACGCCGCTTCGACCCGAACATCCAGTCCAAGCGCTACTGGCTGCCCGGCGAGGGCCGTTACGTACGGCTGCGGCTGAGCACCAAGGGGATCAGGACCGTCGACGCGATCGGCGTCGAGGCGGCCGTGGCCCGGATCCGTGCCCGCGGGGTGAGGATCTGATGGCCAAGAAGAGCAAGATCGCGAAGAACGAGCAGCGGCAGCGGATCGTCGCGCGGTACGCGGCGCGGCGGGCCGAGCTGAAGGAGATCATCCGGCGGCCCGGCTCGACCGAGGCCGAACGGGCCGCCGCCCAGCGGGAGTTGCGGAGCCAGCCGCGTGACGCCGGCGCCACCCGGGTCCGCAACCGCGACCAGGTCGACGGACGCCCCCGCGGGTACTTCCGCGCGTTCGGGCTGTCCCGGGTGAACCTGCGCGGGCAGGCTCACAGCGGATACCTACCCGGCGTCCGCAAATCCTCCTGGTAGTCACTGGTAGCTTGCTGCGGTCGTCCGGCCAAGGCCGACCGGACGACCGTCCGGCTACAGCTTGGGAGCTACCAGTGACTACGGCGATTTCGACGGTGTCGACGGTACGGATCGCGGCGGCCGCCGCCGGTCTGGCGGGCGCACTCGTCCTGACCGCGTGCAGCGGCGGCGACTCCAAGGACGACTCCTCGTCCACGCCGAGCGCGTCCGCGACCTCGACCTCGGCCCCGACCTCGACCGCTTCCGCGGACTCCGGGGGCTCCACCGGCAGCAGCCCGTCGGCCGTCGCCGCCGAGCTGCAGGGCAGCTGGCTCGCGACGACCGACGGCAAGGCCGTGGCGCTGGTGGTCACCGGCACGCAGGCCGCCCTCTTCACCACCGGGGGGAGCATCTGCAGCGGGACCGCCGGCAAGGAGGCGGGCATGCAGATGATCCACCTCAAGTGCACGGACAAGAGCACGGCCCGGGCGACCGGAATGGTCGGCTCCGTCAGCAAGTCGGGCCTCTCGGTCACCTGGTCGGGCAGTCTCGGCAAGGAGACCTACACCAAGGCGGAGGGCGGAAAGCTGCCCTCGGGTCTGCCCACGGCGGGCCTCGGGTCGTAGCCCCGTCCCGGTCGTGTCGGCGGACCGGCGTCCGGTGCGGGATGATCCCCTCATGCGCACCATTCCTCTCGCCGTCACCGCCGTCGCGTCGGCCCTCCTCCTGACCGCGTGCGGCGGCAGCGGCGGCTCGTCCTCCTCCGACAGCAAGAACGGCTCGGCCTGCTCCTTCGACGGAGTCGCCGTCCAGGTCGGTCCCGCCAGCACCGCACCGTCCGCCGGCGACACGGGCGAGGTCCCCGTCTCGCTCACCAACCAGAGCAAGCCGTGCACCCTGGACGGCTTCGCCGGCGCCTCCCTGGAGGGCGGCGGCACCAAGGTCGCCCTCGCCACCCAACAGGGCGCCAAGGCACAGAAGTTGAAGCTCGCCAAGGGCGACGCGGCGTCCTTCACCGTCACCTATGTGCGCGGCAAGGCGGGCGACAAGCTGAGCCTGGCCGCCACGAAGCTGGTCATCACCCTGCCCGGCAGCAACGACAGCGCGAGCTACAAGTGGTCGTACGGCCCCGTCCAGGGCAAGACCTCCGTGAGCGACTCGGACGCCTCGGTCAGCGCCTTTACCCAGGCCGGCGACTGACGCCCCTCAGTCCAGCCGCGGCCGGGCCCCGACCTGGGCCCGGTCGGCCGCCTCGGCGCCCTGCGTCCAGCCCGCCTCGTCGCTGACCCCGCGCAGCCGGGTCGTGGTCGTCTCCGGGAACATCTCGTCGAGCCGGCCGGTGACGGCGACCTCGCGGGTGGCGAGCACGGGCAGCAGGTCGTCGGTCACCTGGGTCCCAGCGGCTTCCGTGAGCCGGGTCCCGATGCGGTGGGCGTAGGCCGCGAGGAAGGAATGCCGGAAGGTCTTGGTCCGCCGCCGCCCGCCCGCGCGCTGGGCCGCCTCCGCCTTCGTCATCGCGGTCGTGGCCTGCACCAGCAGCGAGGTGTACAGCAGCTCGACCACCTCCAGGTCCCCTTCGAACCCGACGACGGTCGAGAAACCGAAGGCCTCGTTCCACACCGCCCGGCAGTGGTTCGCCCCGGCAACCGCGTCCAGCAGCACCGCCTTCGCCTGCTCGTACGGCGCCTCGACCCCGATCCGGCACGCACCGGGCGCGTCCTTCGCCGGCGCCTGGGCGTCGAGCAGCGCCTCGTCGATGCTGTGCCGCGCCATCAGCTCCTGCGCCTTGGCGCTCAACGCCTCCGCCTCTTCCGGGAACCCGGTCGCCTCCGCCTTCGCGAGCAGCGCGCGGATCCGGGTGAGCATGCGGGAGGCGGGCCGCCCGCTGTCGTGCCGCCGCTTCGGCTCGTCCAGGGGTTCGAGACCCGGCAGCCGCAGCAGCAGCCGGTACAGCTCCAGCGCGGTGGTGGCATGCGTGAAGCGATCGGTGCGGACGGGCTTCGCGGTGGCGGCCAGTTCGTCCAACTGCGCGGACCAACGCGGGCCGCGCGCCCGATCGTCGGGCGCCTGCGCACGAATCAGCTCCGCCAGCAGCCTTACGTGTACGTCCTCCAACTCCCGCCGCACCAGCCGTACGACATCCGCGGGCTGCCACCCGCGCCGCCAGGCCGCCGCCACGAACTCCCGCCCCCGCCGGTCGAGTTCGGCGTCGGCCGCGGGGTCGGCGGCGAGGATCGAGGCGCCCGTGTCGAGGGCGTCCTGGGTGTCGGAGTAGAGGGCGGCCTCGAAGGCGCGCTCGACGGTGCCGGTCGTGCTGCTCACCCGTCGATCGTGTCATGGGGCGGCAGGGAGGGGGGACGTCGAGGTGCGGCGCGGGCCGTCCGTCGCCCGGGTGTCGGGGAAGCCTGCTCATCCACACCCTGTGGACAACCAACTCCCGTCCATGACAAGGGTGTTGGAAGCGGTGCGGACAGGTGGCCGCGGACGGCGGGATGCGGTCACACCCCCCTTTGATGTCAACCCGAGGTTGACACTCGCATGCCGTCAACCTACGGTTGACACATGACGACCGACCCGAACGTCACCGCATCCGTACGTCTCGACGACCTCATCGCGGCCATCAAGAAGGTCCACCCCGCCCCGCTCGACCAGCTCCAGGACGCGGTCATCGCCGCCGACCACCTGGGCGACGTGGCCGACCACCTGATCGGCCACTTCGTGGACCAGGCCCGGCGCTCGGGCGCCTCCTGGACCGACATCGGCAGGAGCATGGGGGTCACCCGGCAGGCCGCGCAGAAGCGCTTCGTGGCCAAGGAGTCCGCGGACCTCGACCTGAGTCAGGGGTTCAGCCGGTACACCGTCCGGGCCCGCAACGTGGTGATGGCCGCCCACAACGAGGCCATCGCCGCCCGCAACCCCGAGGGCCGTCGCGAACACCTCGTCCTCGGTCTGCTCGCCGAACCGGACGCCCTCGCGGGCAGAGCGATCACGGCACAGGGGGTCCTCCTGGACGCCGTACGCCAGGCGGCCACCGCGGCGCTGCCGCCGGCCGCCGAAGAGGTCCCGGACCTCGTCCCCTACGGCCCCGACGCCAAGAAGGTCCTGGAACTCACCTTCCGCGAGGCCCTGCGCCTGGGCCACAACTACATCGGCACCGAACACATCCTGCTCGCCCTGCTGGAGCACGAGAACGGCGAGGGCGTGCTCAACGGCCTGGGCATCGACAAGCCCACGAGCGAACGGCACATCGCCGAGATGCTGCACCGGCTCCAGGGCTGACGGGCCGACCTCAGAACCGGCTCGTGTCGAGGTCGAACCCGAGCGGCTCCGGCAGCGCCACGGTCTTGGAGATCTCGATCTCGGCGGCACGCGTGTAGCGGTCCGCGGAGGGCTCGCTGTAGACGATGACCGTCCCGGCCCCGCGGTCGATCAGCAGGTAGCAGGGGATACCGGCGCGGGCGTAACCGCGGAGCTTCGGCCCCCGGTCGTTGGCGGCGGTGGACTCGGAGGTCACCTCGCCGACGAGGACCACGGGTGCGGGGTCGTGATAGCGCTGGTCGTCGGCGAAACTGCCCTTCGGGGCGATCACCAGATCGGGGACCACCTTGCCGGTGTCGGATGCTTCGGGGACGTGCAGACCGATGCCGGTGTAGCGACCGAAGTCCTTTCGATGGTCCCGGACCTGCCCGGTGACCTCGGACACGATCTCTTCATGCTCCCCATTTGCCGGAGGCACCACGTGGATCTCCCCTTCGATCAACTCCACGCGCCATCCCTCCGGGGCCGCAGCGTCGAACGCATCGAAGGCGGCCTCGACCGACGAGTCCATGCGCCTCTCCTCCGTCGGACTCGGACGAGGACTCGGTTGACGCTCTGGGGCGGTCAGTGCCACGGCGGACCTCCTTCGTACGGAGCGACACTGCCAGCGTAGGCGAGACACCCTCCCGCGATCTCGTGATGCGCCACTCGTACGAGTGTGCGTGTGACGTTTCTTCGCTCGGACACCGCTTCGCCCGCGAGGCGGTCCGCGCAGGTCGGGGCCGCTGTCAGACCTCCGTGCCACACTCGCGAACATGACCGAGCGGTGGGCTCTCGCTCCGGCCGAGGGTGGTGGCGTGGAGGTCGCCGCCCTCGGTCCCGACGGGCTGCCCGGGCCGGGGGCCGTGCGGTGGGAGCCGGATCTCGTCGAGGCCGTGCGCGGGCGGCCCGACGTGGGCCGCTGGGTGTGGCGGTCCACCGCCGAGGTGTATCCGGCGCTGCTCGCCGCGGGGGTGCGGGTGGAGCGGTGCTACGACGTGGAGGACGCCGAGACCCTCCTGCTCGGGCACGAGGGTCGGCACGGCGAGCCGCGGTCGGCCGCCGCCGCGCTGGCCCGGCTGCGCGGCGGACCGGTACCGCCGGATCCGCCGCAGCGGGCCGCCGAACCCGGCTCGCAGTCCTCGCTCTTCGAGCCGCAGAGCGTCCGTCTGCCCCTCGCCGACCTCCTCGCCGTGTACGCCGAGCAGCAGCGGCGGCACGACAGCACCGCGCACCCCGACCGGATGCGGCTGCTCACCGCCTCCGAGTCGGCGGGCATGCTGGTCGCCGCCGAGATGAACCGGGCGGGGCTGCCGTGGAGCGCCGACGTGCACCGGGAGCTGCTGCACGAGTTGCTGGGCGAGCGGTATGCGGGTGGGGGTGAGCCGCGGCGGCTGGCCGAGCTGGCGGACGAGGTGTCCGCCGCGTTCGGGAGACGGGTGCGGCCCGATCTGCCCGCGGACGTCGTCAAGGCCTTCGCACAGGCAGGCGTCAAGGTCGGGTCGACCCGGCGCTGGGAGATCCAGTCCCTCGACCATCCGGCGGTGAAGCCGCTGCTGGAGTACAAGAAGCTGTACCGGATCTGGGTCGCCCACGGCTGGTCCTGGCTGCAGGACTGGGTGCGCGACGGGCGGTTCCGGCCCGAGTTCCTGGCCGGCGGGACCGTCACCGGACGCTGGGTCACCAACGGCGGGGGCGGGTTGCAGATCCCCAAAATCATCCGGCGCGCGGTGGTCGCCGACCCGGGCTGGCGGCTCGTCGTCGCCGACGCCGACCAGATGGAGCCGCGGGTGCTCGCCGCGATCTCCCGCGACCCCGGGCTGATGGAGGTGGCCGGCCGCCCCACCGACCTCTACCAGTCCGTGTCCGACCGCGCCTTCTCCGGCGACCGCGACCAGGCCAAGATCGCGGTGCTCGGCGCGGTCTACGGCCAGACCTCCGGCGACGGCCTCAAGAACCTCGCCGCGCTCAGACGCCGGTTCCCCAAGGCGGTGGCGTACGTCGACGAGGCCGCGCGGGCCGGTGAGGAGGGGCGGCTCGTGCGGACCTGGCTGGGGCGGACCTGCCCACCGGTGGCCGGCGGCGAGGACGCGGCGGAGGAGGCGGGCATCCCGCAGGACGAACCCGCCACCACCCCCGCCGAACAGGGCTGGGTGCCCGGTTACGCCTCCACCTACTCCCGTGCCCGGGGCCGCTTCGCCCGCAACTTCGTCGTCCAGGGCAGCGCCGCCGACTGGGCCCTGCTGATGCTCGCCGCGCTCCGCAGGTCCTGTGCGGAACTGTCGGCCGAGCTGGTCTTCTTCCAGCACGACGAGGTGATCGTGCACTGTCCGGAGGCGGAGGCCGAGACCGTGTCCGCCGCGATACGGGAGGCGGCCGACCTGGCCGGACGCCTGACGTTCGGCGAGACACCCGTCCGCTTCCCGTTCACCGTCGCGGTCGTCGAGTGCTACGCCGACGCGAAATAGGGGCGCGGGCTACGGCTGTCAACGCGCGTCACGCTGTGCCAACAGCTCACCCAGCTCCTCGACGACGGCCTTCTCGTCCGTCCCGTCGAGCGCGGCGAGGGCGGTACGCCACTCCTCGTACGCCTCCTCCGCCCGCCCCTGTTCCCGTAGCAGCAGGCCGAGTTGGTGACGGGCGAGACCGCCCATGTAACGGTCGGCGCGGGCGTCCGCGCGGCGCAGCAGTTCCGCGCACTCACCACGGGCGGCCTCCGTCCGGCCGAGCAGCCGCAGCGCCCGGACCAGTCCGAGCCGGGTCTGCGACTCGCCGTGCCAGTCGCCGAGGTCGCCGAGGATGCGCAGGCTCTCCTCGAAGTGCGGTACGGCGGCGGCCGGTTCGCCGAGGGTGAGGTGGGCGTAGCCGATGTTGCAGTGCGCGGAGTGCTGCACGATCACCGCGCCGATCTCCACGCCGATGGCCAGCGAACGCCGGTGCTGCTCGATGGCGGCGCGCGGATCGGTGTGCTCGTACAGGTTGCCGAGATGGCTGTACGTCACGGCCTCGCCGTAGGGGTCGGCCAACTGCCGTGAGTACGCGAGGCTCTGGCGCAGCGCGACCCCGGACTCGTCGTGCCGGCCCAGGCCTTCGAGGAGGAGGCCGCGGTTGTTGAGGCACCGCCGGATCCAGGAGGTCGCGTCGAGCCGCCACCAGATCGCCAGCGCCTGATCGTTGAGGCCCAGCGCCTCGCTCTGCCGGCCGGTCAGGAAGTGCAGCCCGGCGAGATCGCCCAGCGCGTACGCCTCCGCCGCCGCGTCCCCGAGTCGCCGCGCCGCGCCCAGGGCGGCCCGGCCGAGCACCTCCATCTCGGCGACCCGGCCACCGCGCAGCACGTACGGGAAGAGCAGCCGGACGAGGGTCGAGACATGGGCGGTTCTGCGCCGGTCGGGGGTGTCGCCGTGGCGGTTGACGAGCGTCACCACGTTCTCCAGCTCCAAGTCGCCCCAGGCGAAGGCGTCCTGGGAGTCGCGGAAGGGAGCGGTGGCCGCCACCTCCGCAGCGTGGCCGGGGAGTTGGGCGGCGGTCGGGCGACGGCGGTCGTCCTGGTCGAGGCCGGGTTCGACGATCGCGGTGAGTGTGCGCTCGGCGAGGGCGGCATACCAGGCGAGGGCGACCTCGACGAGGTCACTGCGCGGCCCGGCCGCCGCCAGTTCGCGGGCGAAGTCGCGGACCAGGTCGTGGGGGGCGTAACGGCCGTATGCCGTCTCCTCCAGGAGGGCCACGTCGACCAGGCGGTCGAGGGCGGCCTCGGCGCGGCGTTCGTCGGTGGCGGCGAGGCGGGCGAGCAGGGGGGCGCCGTAGGCCGGGAGGTCGAGTGTGCCGATGTGGCGCAGGGCGAGGGCCGCGTCGCGGTCGGTCTCGCGTTCGGAGGCGGCGAGCGCGTCGTGGGCCACCGCCAGGGAGCGGCGGACGCTGAGGTCGTCGTACTCCAGATGGTGCAACCGGCTCTCCGCGGCGGCCAGTTGACCGGCGAGGACGCCCGGGGTGAGGGCCCGGCGCGCGGCGAGGCGGGCGGCGACGACGCGCAGGGCGAGCGGGAGGCGGCCGGTGAGTTCGACGAGCGGGTGGGCCGCGTCGAGACCGTCCCGGCCGGACACCGCTCGCAGCAGTGCCGCGCTGTCCTCCCCGGACAGCGGCGCGAGCGGGAAACGGCGGGCGCCGTCGAGGGCGGTCAGCGGCGAACGGCTGGTGACGAGCACCGCGCAGCCGGTGCCGCCCGGCAGCAACGGCCGTACCTGGGCGGCGTTCCCGGCGTCGTCCAACACCATCAGCGTGCGGGTGGGGGCCAGCAGGGAGCGGAGCAACGCGGCTGCCGCGTCCGGGTGTTCGGGGATGTGCCGGGGTTCGGCGCCGAGGTCGCGGAGCAGTGCGTGGAGGGCCCGGCCGGCGGTGAGGGGGGCCATGCCCGGGGTGGCGCCGTGCAGGTTCACGTACAACTGCCCGTCGGGAAAGTGTTCCCGCAGCTCATGGGCGGTGTGCAGCGCGAGGGCGCTCTTACCCACGCCGGCCATGCCGCTGATCACGACCAGTGGGTGCGAGCCGGGCTCCCCGGAGGGGCGCGCGAGGGTGTCGCGCAGGGCGTCGAGGGTGTCCGCGCGGCCGGTGAAGTGCGCGGGCGGGGGCGGGAGTTGGGCGGGGTGGGGCGGCGGCGGCGAGTGGGCGGCGGGCGCACCGGCCGCGGCGGGTACGTCCGCCGGCCGGTCCGCGCCGACGCCCGCACCGGCCTCGACCGGACCCGGGTTCCCTTCCCGGAGCGCCACTCCCCGCAACACCTCCACATGCGCCTCCCGCACCCCCGCCCCCGGCTCGATGCCGAGCTCCTCGATCAGGCGGTTGCGCAGGTCGCGGTGGACGGCCAGGGCCTCGGGCTGGCGGCCGGTGCGGTGGAGGGCGAGCATCAGCTGCCGGTGATAGCCCTCGCGGAGGGGATGGTCGGCGACCAGCGCGGCCAGCTCCGGTACCAGTGCGCCGAGTCGGGCGCCGCCGAGGGCGAGCTCGGCGTCGTAGCGCCATTCGAGGGCGAGGAGGCGGGCCTCGGTGAGGCGTTGGGCGAAGGCGTAGCCGCCGAGTTCGGCGGGCAGGCCGCTGAGCGGGGTGCCGCGCCACAGGGCGAGGGCCGCCGTGCAGGCGCGGACGGTCCGGGGCCAGTCCCGGGCGGTGTGTGCAGCGCGGGCAGCGGTGACGTGGGATTCGAAGACATGGACGTCCAACTCGCCCTCGTCGACGCGGAGTTGGTATCCCGGCGGGATCGCGCGCAACCGTTCGGGATCGTCGAGGAGGCGGCGCAGCCGGGTCACGTGGTTGTGCAGGGAGGCGTGCGCGGAGGCCGGCGGTGAGCCGCCCCACAGGGCGTCCTTGAGCGCGTCGACGGAGACGACCCGGCCGGGTTCCAGGAGCAGCGCGGCGAGCAGGACCCGCACCTTGGTGCCGCCGATGGGCCGCACCAGGTCGCCGTCACGGCCGTAGAGGACAGTCGTGCCCAGCAGTCCGAACCGCAGCTCGCACCGCATCACACCGACCCGTCGCCCTTCCGCGCGGCCCCGGCGGCCGCGCTCCGCGGCGGAGTGCTCCGCCGTCCCTGGCGGATTTCCGCCCTGTGTCCGGCGGTTTCCCGCCAGCCCGTCCCGGTCGTCGAGGGCCGGGATCCGCTACCGTACCCGCCCTCTCCCGCTGCCGCGCGGCGACTTCAGGCCATCCGCCCCCGGAGCATCGGGCGCACCGTTGGCCACATGTTAGCGATTCGTTGGCGCGACCTGATGTGATCACTTCATCGGATCTGGCCCGACGGTGCGCGCGTACGACGCGCAACTCGGGGGAGTGTCGCCGTCGTGGCCGGGTCCGGGGACGCGAGAGGGCCCCGGTCGGCGGAGGTGAACGACCGGGGCCCTCGTCCCTTACGTCTGCGGCACCGCGGATCAGATCACGGGCGGGCGGCCCAGCCGCGTCAGCCGCCACACCGTCCGCCAGCGCATGGCCCGCTGCTCCCCCGCCGGTTCGCGCACACCCTCCACGAACCCGCCGAACCAGGCCCGCAGTCCGCCGAGCGACCTCGTCCGTACGAGGGTGAGCAGCGTCCACACGCCCAGGTGCACCGGGATCAGCGGGAGCGGCAGCCGGCGCCGGACCAGCCAGACCCGGTTGCGGGCGGTGACGCGGTAGTAGATGGCGTGCCGGGCGGGCGAGGTCTTGGGGTGCTGGAGGAGGAGTTCGGGGGCGTAGCGGATGTGCCAGCCGGCGTCGGCGGCCCGCCAGGCGAGGTCGGTCTCCTCGTGCGCGAAGAAGAACTCGGCCGGCCAGTCCCCCGTCTCCGCGAGCATCGCCATGCTCAGCGCGTGCCCGCCGCCGAGGAACCCGGTGACGTATCCGCCCTGCATCGGGTCCCCCGCGCCGACCCGCGGCACATGCCGCCGCTGGGTCTCGCCTTGCTCGTCGGCGATCCGGAACCCGACGATGCCGAGGCGCGGTTCCGCCGCGTACAGGTCCCGCACCCGGCGCAGCACGTCCGCGTCGACGAGCAGTCCGTCGTCGTCGAGTTCCACTACGACGTCCACGTCCCCGAACTCGCGCAGCCGGGCCAGGCCGACGTTGCGTCCGCCGGGGCAGCCGAGATTCTCGTCGACGTCGATGGTGGTGACCTCGCCGGGCAGGGAGAGCCGGTCGGCGAACTCCGGGAGCCGGCAGCCGTTTCCGACGATCACGATGCGGGTCGGCGGGAGGTCCTGTTTGGCCACGGATTCGAGGAGCGCGTCCACCTCGGCGGGCCGGTTTCCCATGGTCACCACGGCGACGGCGATCCTCGGCTCCACCACGTCCCTCACTCCATCCGGCCATCCGGCGATGTCCGCGCCCTGATCGCGCAGCACTCGCCGTTCACCAAGATGTTGCCTTACGTCGGCGGGTGCCTACGACTCAAGTTCATTTTGCGGGACCTTTGTTGCGGCTTTGCCGGTTTTCCCTCCGCCGCACGAACTTCAGCCCCGACCAGTCCTCCCCCAGCGCCGCGACCTTCACATCCACCACCCCGAGCGGGAGGAAGAGGTCACGCAGACCGTTCTCGGTGATGTCACTGACGTGCCCCGCGGCCCTGCGCGGCCAGGCGATCCACAGCAGGGCGGTGTCGGCGAGACCGAGGACGAGTTCCATCCCCTCCGCGTCCAGTTCCTTCCACTCCCGGTAGAAGGCGACGGTGACGTCCGCGCCGCGCGTCCCGCCGTCGGAGACCTCGCAGTCGTCGGGCAGCCCCGGGATGTCCCACTCGACGGGCGCGTGCCGCAGCCGGACCTGATGCCCCGGCTTGACGCCGATCTTCTTGGCGAGCGGGGTGGCGGAGTAACCTCCTGCCGCCGCACTGGAGTTGACCATGCTCTGACCTCCGGAGCCTCAGTCGCCGCCCGGCCCGGCGAGCGCCTTGCCGATGGCCTCGCCCGTTTCGAGAGCCGTGAGATAGGGGTGTACGTCGTGGGCTTTCGCCCCATTGTGTACGGCGACGTCGTCGACCCGCTTGCCGAACGCCGACGCGAGTTCTTTCACCAGCGCAACCACGTCGCCCCGGTCGGCGATATTGGTCCACGCCTTCACCGGGGCGGGCCAGCGGGCCAGCCCGTCCCGGGGTGGCGGCACCAGCCGGTCGAACACAGTCCCTCGAACGGCCAGCGGCGACCCGAGTGTGACCAGCGTGAGGTCGCGCCACTCCGGGTGGGCACACAGCGTCTCGTACGCGACCACCGAGCCCAGCGAGTGCGCGACGATCACCTCGGTGTCGTCCGTGACCGCCCTGACGAGACGTTCGCCCACAGCCGCGCGGATGTCGGGTTCCGTGAAGTAGCGGCGGACCTGGCGGGCGCTGGAGATCATCATCCGCTCGGCCGGCGCCGCGAAGAACGAGGAGTGGCTGAGCGCGTCCAGGGCCCGCTGGACCCGCCGCGAGGTCCGCAGCCTGACTGGTGCGTCGGGACCGGTCACCTGGCTCTCGACGGCCGCCGCAGACTCCCACCACTGGAGCAACAGGTCCTCTTCCAGACCCACTTCGACATCGGACGCGTCGAGGTCGGGCTCGCCCACGGAGCGATGGCCCTTCGGGCGGAACAGGTCGCCGTAGAAGGCCATGGAGACCTCCTCGGCGGGGACGACGGGACGGTCCGCCAGGGTCAGGCCGTCGCGGAGTGCGGGGTACCAGTGGTCGAGGAGCGACTGAGGGCCCTTCACCTGCTGGGCGATGCCGTGGACGAGGACGACGCGGGTCATCGGGCGGTCATCTCCTCGTTGAGTCGCAGAGCGACCACGCCCATGTCGGTGCCCACGCAGACCCGGCCGTGCTCGTCGAGGGCGATGTCGCTGATGCCGCTGCCGATGTCGAGGGAGAAGTTCCAGCCGGGTGAGCGGGTGTCCCAGAGGCGGAGCTGGCCGTAGCTGTCGCCGGCGACCAGGGTGGGGGCGTCGTTGACCCGGGCCACTCGGATCGCGGTGACAGGGGCCGAGAAGGATTCCAACTCCCATTCCGCGCTGCGGCGTTGGGCCAGGTCCCAGAAGTGGAGACGCCCTTTGCCGGACCCGGAGATCACGAAGTCTCCCTGGTCGAGGCGGGCTATTTCGAGGGAGGTGGCTCCCAGCTCGTGGCGCGGCAGCGGCTCGGCCCACGGTAGGCCGGTACGCAGGTCCCACAGGCGCACGGTTCCGTCACCGGAGGCGCTGGCCGCGAGTTCAGCTCCGTCGAAGGTCCAGGTCCGCACCTCGTTGATGTAGGAGGTGTGGCCCTTCATGGGCGGGCAGACCGCGGCCTGGGTCTCGAGGTCCCAGGCATCGAGCTCGTACGCTCTCCCCACCGACACCACCACGCTCCTGCCGTCCAAGATGTGCGCGCGAGGCCACTCGGAAGGCTGGGAGCGGACCGTCCTGCGCTCCCGGTTTGCCATGTTCCACACCTCGGCCTTGGCCCAGCCACCACGGACCAGCAACGGGCCGCCCTCCCCCTGCCCGGGTACGGTCGTCATGCCGTCGCCGACGCCCTTGACGGCCGGGATCTGATCCTCCACCTGGTGGCCGTCCGCCAGAGAGTGGACGCGGATCAGTCCGTCCGTGTCCGCAGTGGCGAGCACCGCCCCATGGACAGCGGTCTCGGAGATGGTGACCGACCGGATGCCCCAGTTACGGCCGCACAGCGGCTCCCCCAGCGGATGGAGGGAGGTGAAGTCCCAGATCCGGACCCGGGAGTGGGTTGTCAGCACCACCGGAATGCTGTCGATCCGGCCGAACAACGGTGCCGCGTACAGGGAGGAGCCCCGCATCTGAAGCGGCTCCCCGAGCACAGTACCCGTGTCGAGGTCCCAGAGCCGGGCGGAATCCTCCAGGTCCGAGGTCGCCACGACATCCCTGTCGCCCACCCGCCCCAAGACCGCGGAGTGGACCGAAGCGGTGTGACCACTGAACGGCCCGGCCACCAGTGACCTGTCGTACAGGTCCAGCACATGCACGTCGTTGCCCTCGACCGAGCAGAGGACCGAGGGACGGCCCCGGTGGAAGGCGACCCCCGCGACCCTGGCCGACTGGGCGTAGTCCTCGAGGGCGAAATGGGTTTTGTCCTGCGGGGCGGATGCCTTCAGGTAGTAGCAGTGCCCCGATGACGTGGCCAGGGCGATCTCCAGATGTCTGCCCGACTGCCGCAGCGCCAAGTGCCGCACGCCTCCGACGAGCCCCACGATCGGCGGCCCGACCTGCTCCCCCGAGCGGATGTCCCACAGCCGGGCGGTGCCGTCCTCGCTGCCGCTGACCACGACGAGGACACCGTCCAATTCGCCGATGGCGACACAGGTCACCTCGTTCGTGTGGCCGGTCAGCACCGGCCCGACCGGTTCGTCCGACAAGGGACGCCACAGTCGGACCGTGGTGTCGTCACCGCCCGTCGCGACGATCACCCGGCCGTCCTCCGCGTGGATCGCGACCGCGTCGACCGTACCGGAATGGCCCTCCATCGACGGCGCTGCCTGTTCCCGGGTGCGCAGGTCCCAGAGCCGCGCCGTACGGTCGTACGAACCGGTGAGCAGCAGGGGCCGTCCCTCGACCTCGACGAAGGCCATCGCGCTCACCTCGCGGATGTGCCCCTCCTCCGGCTGCTCGGTGGTGAGGTCCCAGATGCGCGCGGTGCGGTCGTTGCTGACGGTCACGGCCAGGGCTTCTCCCGCGCGGTCGACGAGCGCGGCGGCCCTGATGTACTCCACGTGCCCGCGCAGCGGTTGTCCGATCTGCTGGAGCCGGGCCAGGTCCCACAGACGTACGTCTTCGCCACCGCTGGTCAGCACCACCGCCTGGCCGTCGAACTCACCGATGGCAACGGAGTAGACCCCACTGGTTGAGAGGGACCTGTGCGCCGGCACCGGTTCCCCCGACTGCCGCCGGTCGTGCAGGTCCCAGACGCTGAGCAGGCCATAGCCGTCCCCGACGACCGCGACCGTACGGCCGTCGAGACGCGCCACGCCGAGCGATTCGACAGAAGCCGCGGTGCCCAGCAGCGGATTGCCGTCCTGCCGTGCGTTCCCACCGGTCGCCACATCGCTCAAATCCCATACGTACAGCGCCTGGTCGTCCCCGCCGGTGACCGCGATCGGTCTTCCGTCGAGTTCACCGAAGGCCGCGTCGTTGACCGTCCGGCGGTGGGCGCTCAACTCCCGTCCCAACTGCTCCCGTGTATCGAGGTCCCAGATACGGGCCGTTCCGTCTGCGCTGGCCGTGAGGACGACGGAGCGGCTGCCGAGGGTGCCGACAGCGATGCTCTCGACGCGGTTGGTGTGGCCGGTGAGCGGACGGTCGTACTCCTGGCCCGCCGACAGGTCCCAGACGCGCACGCTGCCGTCCTCGGCACCGGTCAACGCGACGGTGTAGTCGCCCAGTTCACCGATGGCGATGGCGCTCACCGCGATACCGACACGCAGGGGCTCGCCGATCTGGCGCTGGGAGACCAGGTCCCAGATGCGGGCGGTACCGTCGAGGCTTCCCGTGACGGCGATGGGGCGGCCGTCCAGGACGCCCACGGCCGTACACCCGATCGCCTTGGTGTGACCGCTCAGCAGACGGTGCACCCCGCTGGTCGACCACCAGGCCCAACTCGCCGACCAGGGCATCGGGATGCCCAACCGGCCGATGCGGTCGGCGAGTTCGTTGGCCTCGCAACGGCGGGCGGACAGTTGCAGGTCGGCGGCCCGTTCACCGAGGGCGCGGTCGGCGGCAAGGCGGTGCGCGACCTGTTCGTAGGCACCCCTGATACGCCGGGCCGCCGGGCCCTCAGCGGCGGCGAACGCTCCGAGCAGGGCGAGGGGTTCGGCGGCGAGCAGGAAGCCTGGGTCCTCCATCAGGGAGGACAGCCTCCCGGCCGCCGCAGCATGCGTCGCGAGATGCTGACCGACGTACGGCGGTGCCCCGAACCAGTCCGGTAGTCCGTCCGGACCGGCGGGGACGAGCGAGACGAGGGCCTCGACGATCGAGCGCTGGATGTCCTCCGCCTGGCGGGGGGCGGTGTCGCGCAGATGCTCGGCGAGCGCCTTGTGGTAGAGCCGGTAGACCGATCGCCGGTCGTCGTCGACCACTTCGGCGACGTACGCCCCGGCGACGTCCAGCGCCCAGGCGATGTCGGCCTCGGTGCAGGGGACACCGGCGATCACCGAACTCAGCTCTGTCCACACCGGCCCGCGGGGCAGGCCCTTGCCCTCGGAGAACGCGAGGGCGAGCAGCATGCGTCGTACCCGCTCCTCGGCCTCGCCGAAGCGGGCGAGGTAGTCGTCGAAGGCACCGCCGATCTCGCTGGGCAGTCTGTCCCGCCAGCCGGGCACTCCGACGTCGATGGGCTCGTGGTCAGAACGCAGGGTGCGCGCGGTGGTCCTGGCGTAGAGGTAGACGCCGTCGGCCTTCTCGGCGACGGCGGCGGCGACCGTGTGGGCCAGTTCCGGCCGGCCGCGGTAGGGGGTGCGGACGTCGGGTTCCTCGGCGGCGAGCAGCACCCTGGTGACATAGCCGGTCACGTCGGTGACGTCCGCGCGACAGTCGGGCTGGTCGAGGTCCACGCAGGTGAAGGTGGGGCCGAGGGCGCGGACCAGTTCGTCGCGGGTGCCGACCAGGAGCCGTACGCCCCGGATCTCCGACATGGGGCGCAGCAGTTCGCGGCTGATCCGACGGGGCTCGCCGTGGCCGCCGGCGTCGGCCGCGGTGTCCGATCCGGCCTCGTCGACGGCGTCCACGACGATCACCACCGGCGGGCCCGTACGGCCGCGCCGGGTAAGTTCCTGGAGGAGGGCCGCCGCGCCGTCGGTGGGCGCGCCAAGGGCCTCCCCGATCCGCTCGACCACCTCTTCGAGCCGCTTGTGCCGGGCGTGCACGGCGACGGCAACGCACTCCTCCGGTACGACGGTCGCCGGGTCCACGTCCGAGAGGTTCAGTTTCGCTCGGTAGCGGACGTCGGAGAGCGCGACGATCCGGCCGAGCACCGCCGACTTCCCGCAACCGGGGCTGCCGGTGACGATGCGTCCGCGGCCGTCGCCCTCCTCTGCGGTCAGCCAGTCCACGAGCCCGGTGAGCACCTTGCCTCGGCCACTGAAGTACAGGCCCTGCTCGGACTCGAACTCGACGCCGCGCGAACGCGGTCCGAAATGTTCGTCGAGATCACGGCCCGCGACCTGCCGCTGCCGCTCCAAGTCGGTGCCCAGGGGCGGGAGTTCGGGGCGGTAACCGGCGTTGGGCAGGAAGGGGGCGAGGCCGTTGACATGGCCGCTGGCCAACTCGGCGCGCTGGCCGCTGCCTTCGGACTCGAACCGCTCGTTGACCGCCTGCACGAGCGCGGTCAGGTCGAGGTACCGCTGCCGCTGTCCCGTGCGCTGCACGGTGGTGGCGATCGCCTCCGTGAACACCGGCACGAACTTGCCGTCCAGGGCGGTGTCCTTGCGGCGGGCGGAGGCCAGGAACCACAGACCGGTGGAGCCCGTACCGGTGGGGTTGCGGGCCAGCCGGTTCAGGGCGACGGTGGCCGCGTCCGCGCTGCCCGCGCCGCCCGCGCAGGTGTCGAGGATCAGCAGCAGATGCCGTAGGTCCCCCTTGGCGAGGATGCGGACCAGGTCCTCGGTGGCGAGCGCGGTGGCGGCGAGGTCCTCGGGGTCGGAGTCCCAGGTGAACAGGTAGTGCCGGTCGCGGTCTTCGACGGCGCCGTGGCCCGCGAAGTAGAGGACGACCGCGTCATCGCCTGTGGGGGCGGTGTCGGCGAACCAGTGGCGCAGCTTCTGGCGGATCTGTTCGGCGCCCTCGTACTCACCGAGTCCGGGCAGTACCGCTGTATAGCCGAGCCCGGTGAACAGTTCCCGGGCCGCCCTGATGTCGTCCGGCACGAAGGCGAGTTGCTCGTCGTCGGGAAGGTTCTGGTACCGACCGCTGCCCAGCGCAATGAAGAATCGTCGCCCCACCCAACCGCCCCACCGCCGCGTACCACCGTCCCGGGAGCAAGACTGTAGCCATCTCATCGCTCCCCGCACCGGGGAACCAGGAAACCCCGGCTCGGACAACCGCAGCTTCGTCCCGTGCACCGTTATGAGGAAGTGACGCGGGGTTCACCCGATGATCCAGGGGCCGCTGTTAGCCTCCTGTGCATCTTGCATGGGGGGACAGCCGGGGGGCTGTACATACGCAGATACGTCACGGAATCCGCCGACGCGCACCCGGCCACCGCCGTCCCGCCACGCCCAGCCCTCGTCCAGGAGGCCGCGTTGGCCCGTCGTACCACCGCCCGTGGCCTCGTCGCCGCGTTGGCGGTCCTTGTCGTGACCGCCGGCCCCGGCCCGCTGTCCGTCCCCGCCGGCGCGACCGGGAGCTCCCCGGTCACGGCGGAGAAGGTCTTCCAGTCGGACCGCTACGTGCCGCGCGGCGACCGGCTGTACTCCGCCGGTCCGAGCGGCTATCTGCATGCGCGGGAGGGCAGTTCGGGCTATCTGTGGACGTCGTACGGCACCGGTGACACCACCGCGCTGGGCGCCCTCACCCGCCTGGAGCTCCCGGCGTACCTCGGTTCGTCGTCCGACATCGTGACCGAGGTCGTCTCGTCCACCTCGAAGGTCGTCCTCAAGGACATGTCCTCCGGTACGAGCACGGATGTCGCCCTGACCCATGGCGCGTACTGGGCGACGTACGGCACCCATGTGCTGACCCAGGCACGGGCCGCCGACGGCAGTCGTCTGCTGTACCTGTACGGCGACGGCGCGCCCGCCGACGGCACGCTCGTCGAGGGCTGGCCGGCCGGCGTCACCGCCAACTTCCAGGTCCTGGGCGGCGACAGCGGCACCGCCGTCATCAGTTACGCGGCCGGGGACGACCAGCGCCACCTGGCGGTGGTGGACCTGGCCGCCGCGAAGGTCGTCGGCGACGTGGCCGTGACCGTCGCTCCGACGGCCGTCGCGCTGAGCGCGGACCGGCTGGTCTACGTGACGGGCGGCACCACCGCGCACGTCCTGGACCGCGCCGACCTCTCCGCCACCGGGACGACCGTGCCGCTGCCCGGCACGACGGGCACCCCGACCGTGGGCATCGCCGGCCGCTGGCTGGTGGTCGCCCGCTCCGTGACGTCGGACGACTACATCGACTCCTCCGGCAAGCAGTTGACGGCCGTCCCCCTCGCGGGCGGCGACGCGGTCACCCTGCTCCGGCACGCGAACACCTCGGTCGTCCCGGCGCCGGACGGCGGCCTGCTGGTCGCGGGCGGCGCCGACTCCGCGCACTGGGCGGTGCGCGAGGTCACCGACACGGGCGCGGACGCGCCGACGCTGACGGAGGTGACGGACATACCGCCGGTGGCGGCGACGATCGACCGGCTGTCGCTGCAGAACGGCAGTCTGGTCACCGACGAGCGCAACACCAGCTTCCTGGGCGCCTACTACAGCCGGCAGGTCTCGATCACCGGCACCTCCTACGCGCCGGGCACACCGGTCTGGCAGACGTGGGACGGGCGCGGGACGGGCCCGTACACCACCGGTGAGGGGCACGCGGTGACGTTGACGGCCGGCGCCGGCGACCCCTCCGGTTCGCTCGTCCAGTCGATCGACTCCGACCCGGTGGGCTTCTATCTGCCCTCCGCCGCCGGAACGGTCCTCGACGTCTCCGGCCGCTATGTGATCGTCAACGGCTCCTCCCCCGCCAAGCAGTACGTCGGCGACCTCGGCGTCTACAGCGACCTGAAGCCCGTCGTCACCCGCTCCGTCACCGCCGCCTCCGTCTGGGGCACCAAGCTGTGGACCCCGGGCACCGGCAACGGCGTGGTCACCGCGAAGGACCTCAAGACCGGCAGGACGACCGACACGGTCAGCACCGGCGCCCCGTGCACCGCCAAGGAGTTGCAGGTCGTCGGCCGGTGGATCTACTGGTCCTGCGGCCCGACCGCCGCGGCCGGCGTCTGGGACCGCACGGCGAAGAAGAACATCACCGTCCCGTCCGGCGAGGCGCTGCTCGGCGACGGCTACCTCGTCCGGCACGACACCGCCGCCGGGGAACTCCGGCTCACCGCCTTCGCCGACGGCACCGCGACCACCCGCACGATCGGCACGCTCGCGGCGGGAGCAGGCAACTCCAGTCTGCGCGGGGTGACTTGGACCGTGGACAAGTTCGGCGGACCGGCGGCCTACGTCGACGCGGACCACCGTATCCATCTGGTGCCCGGCCAAGTCCCCCCACAGCCGCTCGCCGTCACCGAGTCCGACGTCACCCGGGGCGACACGATCAGCAGCCCGTGGTGGCAGTACCGCGCGGTGCTCTCCCGGCCCGCCGCCTCCTGGACGGCCACGCTCACCAGCAAGGCCACCGGCGCCGTGGTGCGTACGCTGACCGGCGGAGAGGTGGACGGCACGCTCACCGCGCGCTGGGACCTCCGCAACACGGCGGGCGCGCTCGTGCCCAATGGCGCCTACACCCTCAAACTGACGGCCCCGCCCGCCGACGGCTCGGGGGCCGCGCTGACGATTTCACAGACGGTGCCCGTGTCCACCGGCGCCGCCGTGCGCCGCGACTTCACCAACCGCGCCAGCTGGGGGCCCGACGGCATCGGCGACATCCTCGCCCTCTCCTCGAACGGTGTCGTCGCCTACCGCCCCGGCAACGGCACCGGCGGCCTCTCCGGCGCGATGCCGGCCTCCGGCTGGCCCTCGACAGTGACCCTGGTCCCGTTCGGCGACGTGAACGGCGACCGCCAGAACGACGTCCTCGTCCGCTTTGCGAGCGGTGAACTGCGCGTCTACCGCACCTTGCGCGGCCAGGCGTTCACCACCAACACACCGCACACCTCGCTGGGCACCGGCTGGAACCAGTACAACCTCCTGACCTCCCCCGGCGACCTCACCGGCGACGGCCTGCCCGACCTGATCGCCCGCAAGACCTCCACCGGCGAGGCCTTCCTCTACAAGGGCACCAGCACGGGCAGGCTGTCGGCGCGGGTGCGCATCGCGACCGGCTGGAACGGCTACAAGAAGATCGTCGGCGTCGGCGACTTCAACGGTGACGGCCGCGGCGACCTCCTCGCCCAGGACAAGTCGAACGCCCTGTGGCGCTACGACGGCAACGGCAACGGCGGCTTCAAGCCCCGCGTGAAGCTCGCGTCCAATTGGGGCTCCGACTACAACACCGTCATCGGCGTGGGCGACCTCACCGGCGACGGAAAGCCCGACCTCGTCTCCCGCGACACCGCGGGCACCATGTGGCGCAACTCCGGCAACGGCAAGGGTTCGTTCGGCCCGCGCGTGAAGGTGGCGACGGGCTGGCAGACGTACAAGGGCCTGTTCTGACGCCCGTCCCTCTCCTTCTCCTTCTCCTTTTTTTCTACGACAACGGTGCCCCGTCCCGATCGGGACGAGGCGCCGTTGTCGGTGTGTGCGTGCCTCCGGGTCAGCCCGCGACCTCGAAGGTGATGGCCTTGGACACGAACGCCGTGCCGCCGTCCTTGGCCGTGGCCAGCGTCGAGACGTTCCAGGTGCCCTTGGCCGCGTCGTCCACCTCCTTCTTGGTGACCTTGAAGGTGTAGATGCAGCGCGAGGTGTCGGCCAAAGTGCTCTTGCACTTGGCGGAGTCGACGTACCGGAAGTCCGCCTTGGTCGGGTTCAGCTTCGAACTCGCGGGCCACGCAATGACCTTGAGGCCACGGATGCCCGAGTCGTCGGTGACGTCCACGGTGTAGGTGAACGAGCCGGCGGCGCTCGCGGTCGGGGCCGTGTAGTGGGCGGAGCCGTTCGTGAGGGTCGGCTCGGTGGGCGTGGATGGTGTGCGAGGCGGTGGTCGACCGCTTCCCTCGATGTGATCGAGCCTAGGAGCGGGGCGGGGCGCGGTCCTCCGGCTGGAGGACGGTTGCCGCCTTGAACCAGAGATGGAGAAGCGCTCGGCCGTAATCCCCCTTCAGCCTGAGCCGGGCCGCTCACCTGCGCCCGCGGCCTGCTCACCCAGTTCCACCCCAGCCTGGAGCGCGTCCTGGGCCCGCGCCTGGACCACACCACCGTGACCTGGCTGCTGGAACGTTACGGATCCCCGGCCAGCTTGCGAAAGGCCGGTCGCCGCAGGCTCGTTGAGCTCATCAGACCCAAGGCTCCGCGCATGGCCCAGCAGCTGATCGACGAGGTCTTCGACGCGCTCGACGAGCAGAACGTCGTGGTCCCGGGCACCGGCACCCTCGACATCGTCATCCCCTCCCTGGCCCGTTCGCTCGCCGCCGTCCACGAACAGCGACGAGCCCTGGAAGCCCAGATCGGACAGCTGCTGGAGGCTCACCCTCTTTCCCCGGTCCTGACCTCGATTCCGGGGGTCGCGGTCAGGACTGCCGCCACCTTGCTGGTCACCGTCGGCGACGCAACCAGCTTCCCCACCGCCGCCCACCTCGCCTCCTACGCCGACCTTGCCCCGACCACGAAGTCGTCGGGGACCTCGATCCACGACGAACACGCGCCCAGAGGCGGCAACCGGCAACTGAAACGCGCGATGTTCCTGTCCGCGTTCGCCTCCCTGCACGACCCCGCCTCCCGCACCTACTACGACAGGAAACGCGGCGAAGGCAAACGCCACAACGCCGCCCTGATCTGCCTCACCCGCCGCAGGATCGATGTCCTGCACGCCATGCTCAAACACCGCGCCGCCTACCAGCCGACACACGAACAAGCCGCCTGACCAAGCCCGCAGACCTTGACCGAACAGATAAGAGCACCCCCCTGCCGTGGTATCCGGTAAAGCAAAAGCCCCAGGTCACGGCAAGTGAGTCCTGAGGCTTCCGCAGAGCCGCCTTCGGGATTCGAACCCGAGACCTACGCATTACGAGAGCATGAGCAATCATGGTGCGTAGTGCCTTGTCGTGCTGCCCGGTTACGTTCTGCCTGATCAGAGCTCATGCAACAGGCTGACCCGTGCCACCCCGTGACGCACCGTCCAAAGGCGGCTGTCCAACGGCTTTCGACCGGACGGGAGAGGCGATCGGAGGTCGCTGTGGGACCTCTACAAGCCATCCACCGCGTCAACGACGACGTCGGCACCGGCACCGGCGTGCAGCACGCCCCGTCCGCGATGACTGCGTATCGCCTGACGTTTCGCCGTCTGAGGAATGCGCACACACAACCAGGGCAGGTCCCGGCGCAATGCCGAAGACCGCCCTCCGATGTCAAAGCAGGCTGTTCGCCTCCCTCCCCTCGGCAGCCGAGGACGCACGCATGGCGGCCGCCGAGGGAGTGATCCCGCTGAGGACCACGGACGTTCTCCTCATTCATGTCTTTCTCTAGGAAGGTGCCCGGAGCGCGTCCACCGGTTCCAACCGGGCGGCGCGCAGCGACGGGTAGAGACCGGCGAGCAGGCCGACGAGAGCTCCGGCGAGCGGGGCGCCGAGGGCGAGGTTCATGTCCAGGACCG
>NZ_JBFAJD010000032.1:0-112858 GCF_040655035.1 Streptomyces sp. NPDC050549 | reverse complement strand
CCCCACCGGGAACCTCACCGGTGGATCCCCCACCCGCAGGCCTCTGCCCACCTCTCTCTGGAGGCTGTACGTTGCGTACGTCACCCCCCCACGCCCCCCACAAACGCGGCAACGGGCGCAGAATCGGTTCTGCCGCCGCCGCGACCGCCGCGCTCCTGATCGCCGGCCTCGGCCGGCTGCGCGGCGGCCGTAGCAGCCGTCGTAGCGCCGACAAGAGTGTGCTCGCGGTTTACGGCTCGAACTTGTAGCCGAGGCCGCGCACCGTCACCAGATACCTGGGCGCGCCCGGGTCCGGCTCGATCTTGGCGCGCAGGCGCTTGACGTGGACGTCCAGGGTTTTGGTGTCGCCCACGTAGTCGGCGCCCCAGACTCTGTCGATGAGCTGCATACGGGTCAGTACGCGGCCCGCGTTGCGCAGGAGCATCTCCAGCAGGTCGAACTCCTTGAGGGGCAGGTCGACCTTGGAGCCGGAGACCGTGACCACGTGGCGATCCACGTCCATGCGGACCGGACCTGCCTCGAGGGCGGCCGGGGTGACTTCCTCGGGCTCGCCGCGGCGGCGCAGGACGGCCCGGATACGGGCGACGAGCTCGCGGGACGAGAAGGGCTTGGTGACGTAGTCATCGGCTCCTATTTCCAGGCCTACGACCTTGTCGATCTCACTGTCCTTGGCCGTCACCATGATCACGGGGACGTTGGAGCGGCCGCGCAGCTGGCGGCAGACCTCCGTGCCGGGCAGGCCCGGCAGCATCAGATCGAGCAGGACGAGATCGGCGCCGTTGCGCTCGAACTCGTCGAGTCCGTCGGGCCCGGTGGTCGCGATGGCGACCTCGAAGCCCTCCTTGCGGAGCATGTACGACAGGGCGTCGGAGAAGGACTCCTCGTCCTCGACGACGAGCACTCGGGTCACGGAAGGACCTCCGGGGCGGGAAGCGGTTTGTACGGGGATGTGTCAGGGGACCCCTCGGCCTCGTCGTCGAGGTCGGGGTGCTGGTGGGCACGGTCGCGGGCCGCACCCGCCTCCGGCAGCCGCAGGGTGAACGTGGAGCCCTGTCCCTCGGAGCTCCACACCGTGACCTCCCCGCCGTGCGAGGCGGCCACGTGCTTGACGATCGCCAGCCCGAGACCCGTACCGCCGGTGGCCCGCGAGCGGGCCGGGTCGACACGGTAGAAGCGCTCGAACACGCGCTCCTTGTCCTTCTCGGATATCCCGATGCCCTGGTCGGTGACGGCGACCTCGATGTGGTCGCCGCCGGGCGCGGTCACCCGGCGGGCGGCTATGCCGACACGGGTGCGGGCGGGCGAGTAGTTGACGGCGTTCTCGACCAGGTTGCCGAGGGCGGCGGCCAGCTGGCCGCGGTTGCCCCAGACGTGCAGGTCGGCGGTGCCGCCCGCCCGTCTCCCGCCACCACCCTGATCGAGCCCTTCGGGCGCCCCCACACTCGCGGCCATGGTGATCTGCTTGGTGCCGGCCTGGTGCCGGCAGCGGTCGATGGCCTCGGCGACGAGTTCGTCGACGCGCACCGGTTCGGCGTCTTCGAGGGGGTCGTCGTTCTGGACCCGTGACAGGTCGATGAGCTCCTGCACGAGATTGGTCAGGCGCGTGGCCTCGATCTGCATCCGGCCGGCGAAGCGCTCCACCGCCTCAGGGTCGTCGGAGGCGTCCATGACCGCCTCCGAGAGGAGAGAGAGGGCCCCGACCGGGGTCTTCAGCTCATGGCTGACATTCGCCACGAAGTCACGTCGTACGGCCTCGATACGGCGGGCCTCGGTGAGGTCCTCCACGAGGAGCAGGACGAGCCGGGAGCCGAGCGGGGCCACACGCGCGGACACGGCGAGTGCCTCGCCGCGTCCGGTGCCCCGCCGGGGCAGATCCAGTTCGACCTGGCGTATCTCGCCGTCGCGCCGGGTGTCCCGGGCCATCTTGAGCATCGGGTCGACGGAGAGTTTCCCGCCACGGACCAGTCCGAGGGCGTACGCCGCCGAGCTGGCCTTGACCACGGCGTCCGCTTCGTCGAGGACGACGGCCGAGGAGCGGAGCACCGAGAGGACGGTGTCCACGCCCGGCGGAAGCACCGGGTCCGTGTGCAGGGAGGTCCTGGTCGGCCGTTTCTGGTCGCGTTCGCTCCAGCGGAACGCCAGCATGGCGATGACACCGGTGAGCACCCCGGCGATCGCTGCCGCTGCGGCGACCGCCGCGTTCACGTCCATGCCCCCAGGTTAGGCATGGGATACCTCCTGGCCACAGCCATCGGAGTGCGACCTCGAACACTCGTCGCCCAGAGTTCACCTTGGAGCCAGTATTGGTTCATTTGGGGTGGCGGAAACCGTCGCGTAGGAGCGGGAACGTGGGAGCGTGGGGTGGAAGGGCCGGTTTTTCGTCACAACGGACAGGCCCGGGGCCCCTGAGCCCCCGAAGCGAACGTAGGAGAGGGAACCCTGATGCGGGACGCGTACCACGAGGAACTTGACTCGATCGGTGACGGTCTGGTGGAGATGGCCCGGCTGACCGGGTCGGCGATCGGGCGCGCCACGACGGCGATCCTGGACTCCGACCTGAAGCTGGCCGAGAGCGTCATCGAGGCCGACAAGAAGGTCGACGACCTCCAGCACGACCTGGAAGCACGGGCCATAGCCCTGCTGGCCCGGCAGCAGCCGGTGGCGACCGACCTGCGGATCGTCGTCACGTCCCTGCGCATGTCCGCCGACCTGGAGCGCTCCGGCGACCTCGCCCAGCACGTGGCGAAGCTCGCCCGGCTGCGCTTCCCGGACCGGGCGGTGCCGCACGACCTGCACGCGACCATCCTGGAGATGGGCCAGCTCGCCCAGCGCCTGATGGCCAAGGCGGCCGAGGTCATCATCACGAAGGACGTCGACCTGGCCCTCCAGCTGGAGCAGGACGACGACGCGATGGACCTGCTGCACCGCACGCTCTTCCAGCACCTGCTGGACGACAAGTGGAAGCACGGCATCGAGACCGCGGTCGACGTGACCCTGCTCGGCCGCTACTACGAGCGCTTCGCCGACCACGCCGTGTCGGTGGCGAAGCGCGTGGTGTTCCTGGTCACGGGTGAGCACGCGGACGAGCTGCAGCCCGACATCCAGCCGGCGACGGGGGCCGAGGGGGCGTAGGGCCCAGGTCGGGCGACTCGCGGGGGAAGCCTCAATGCGCCGTTGATGCGCCCGCCGCAGCGGGCATCCAATGGGCAGCATCCGATGGGCACAGGCACCAGCCTCCAGGAGGACCCATGGCCGAATCCCCCGCCACGACGCCGGACCCGACGCAGGAGCGCGAGACGCAGCAGCCCGCCGAGATCAAGAGCCTCCCGCTCTTCGGCGCCTGCGGCTGCGGCTCGGGCTGCGGATGCGGGTGCCAGTCGGGCAATCCCTGCCAGTGCGGCTGACCGCCGTCTGTTCCCGGAGGGGCCTTGGTGCTACGGCGCCGGGGCCCCTCCGGCGTGCTCAGGGGCCGTTTCCGGCCGCGGTGAGCAGGACGTCCGTGGCGAAGGAGCGCAGCATGGGGAGGGGGAACAGCACGAGGAGGTGCGAGGCCATGGCTCAGTACATGGACGTACATCACGGAATGAAGGGCATCACGGCCGACCAGTTGATGGCGGCCCACAAGGCGGATCTCGCCGTGGAGAGGGACGAGGGCGTCCACTTCGAGCGGGCCTGGGCGGACCCGGAGTCCGGGACCGTGTACTGCCTGTCGGAGGCACCGTCGCCCGAGGCGGTCCAGCGCGTTCACGAGCGCGCGGGGCACCGGGCGGACGAGGTGCACCCGGTGCCGTACTCGATCTGACGCCGTACCCGGGGGTGTTGGGGGGGTCCCCCCAGGTGCGGTCAGCCCCACCCCCGAGCGGGTGGGGCGCTCCATGGTGGGTGCGGGCCGACGAAGGCATCGTAGAAGCCGGTTGGCCCCCGGCCGATCTCCACCGATCGCCCGCCCGGAAGGAACGTCCCATGGAATCAAGGCAGTTCACCGACCCGGCCGAGGTCCCCGGCGAGAGTGCGCTCGCTCCGCTGCTGGCCGCGTGGGACCTGGCGCACCCCACCAAGGGTGATCCCGAGTGGCGGCACCTGCTGGACGAGATCGCACATCCCCGCACCACGGAGGCGTTCCGGCGGCTGGCCGGGGCCGCGGCCTGATCAAACCCGTCCGTCCACCAGGACCGTTCGAGCACTGGGTGCTGTTTGGGCAAAAGCTTCGGCATCGGCAGTTCAACTGACTTGTCCTGTGCATGTCTCACTGGATGAGATGCACGCAGACCATCGCGTGCAACTCACAATCATCCAGGGGCGATTCATGCACATAGCGCGCACCAGACGCGGCATCGCGGCTTCCACCGCCGCCACCGCCACCCTCGCCGTCGCCGCCCTGGCGACCGCCCCGCTGGCCGGTGTCAGCAGCGCCGCGTCCGCCGCCGTACCGCAGACGAAGGCCATCCCGGCGATCACCGGACACACCCTCGCCCGCGACGTGCCGAGCCCGCTCTCCAGCGAGGAGTGCGAGGCCAAGTGGCAGATCGCCTGCTACAACCCGCTGCAGTACCGCACCGCGTACAACCTCAACTCCCTTTACCGGAAGGGCATTACGGGCAAGGGACGCACGATCGTCATCGTCGACTCGTTCGGCTCGCCGACGATCCAGCACGATCTCGACGTCTACAGCAAGCAGTTCGGCCTGCGCAGCACCAAGGTCAACGTGGTCAAGTGGGGCAACGTCCCGGTCTTCGACCCGAAGAACGCCGACATGACCGGCTGGGCCGGCGAGACCACCCTGGACGTCGAGATGGCCCACGCGGTCGCGCCCGACGCGAAGATCGTGCTCGTCGAGACGGCGGTCGCCGAGACCGAGGGCGTCACCGGTCTGCCGGAGATGATGAACGCCGAGAAGTACCTGATCGACCACGGTGTCGGCGACGTCATCACGCAGAGCTTCGGCGCCACCGAGAACACCTTCCCCGGCTTCGACCAGGGCGACTTCTCCAGCATCAAGAAGCTGCGCTACGCCTTCCAGGACGCCCACCGCAAGCACGTCACCGTCCTCGCCTCCTCCGGCGACGGCGGCGCAACCGACTACAACCTGGCCGGCACCGCCTTCTACGACAAGCCCGTCAACTCCTGGCCTTCTTCGGACCCGTTGGTCACGTCGATCGGCGGCACGCAGCTCCACCTCGACGACAAGGGCAACCGCGTCACCCCGGACAGCGTCTACAACGACTACGGCGCGAGCGGAGGCGGCCAGTCCCACGTGTTCTCCCGCCCGTCCTTCCAGAACGGCGTGAAGAGCGTCGTCGGCACCCAGCGCGCCACGCCCGACGTGTCGATGGCCGCGGCGGTCAACGGCGGCGCCTGGGTCTACTCCAGCTACGACCCGACCGCGATCGGCTGGGACGTCTACGGCGGCACCAGCGAGGCCGGCCCGCTCTTCTCGGGCATCGTCGCCCTCGCCGACCAGGCGGCGGGACACCGGGTGGGCGACATCAACTCGGCGCTGTACGCGCTCGCTCGGCACGGCGCCAGGAGCAACGGCATCGTCGACGTGAACGACGGCACGAACAACACGTACGCGGGCGTGACCGGTTACACGGCCGGCAACGGCTACGACATGGCGACGGGCGTGGGCACGGTGGACGCGCTGCGCTTCGTTCCGGCGCTGGCGAAGGCGAGCTGGAAGCGCTGAGGCACTGAGGCATCGCGGGACCCTCTGAACTCCCGTACGGACGGCCCGGGTTCGCATCCGATGCGAACCCGGGCCGTCCGCGTCCCAAGCGAATCCCGGGTGGCGGTGCCCACCGGAAGGTGCTATTCGGGGGTGCGAAGACCTCGTCGCCAGTAGAAGTGACGTGCGACCCGGAGGACCAGGACCACCGTCGTGACCGCCAGTACGAGGTTGAGCGTGTCCATCGTCATGACGACGGAGTGGGACGCGTGCAGCAGTCGCGGCAGGTTGCCGCCGATCATCCCCAGCCCCAGCAACAGAGGGAGCCACGCCCAGAAGAAGCGCGTACCCCGAACAGGACCGGCTCCCTTGCGCGCCTTGACCCGCTCCCACCATCGACCGCCCAGAGCCACCAGGATCAGCGGACATCCCATGGCCACTACGGACCAGTCCATGACCTGCAGCATCGCTGCTCCCCCAAATCGCTGGTTTCCGAGTGTAGTTGGGGTGGGCTGCCGAGTTGGTTCCGCTACTACTCGTAGTTCCTCGCGGCTCCCAGGGCTCGTGCGAAGAAGCTCCAGTCACCGCCTTCGGGCAGAGTACGGCCGAAGTTGCTGTACCAGCCGTCCGCGTCGTTGATCCACGCTGCCAGCGCCTCCAGGAAACGCCCGAGGTCCTCGTTCTCCCATGTGTGGCCCTCCTCGGTGAAGCTGTGCTGGAGGGCCACGACGAAGGCAAACAGGTCTTCTCTGCTGTTGACGTGATCAGGAGAAGTGGTCATGAGCAGCACCCTGGTTGGCACGCTTCACGTCGGACCCGCTCCCTGCGCTTCGGCACACTCGAATGCGAGGCCGTCGAGACATCACCCGACGCCTTCACCGCAACAAGCCCCCTGCCTGCGAAGAATCCGCAGGCAGGGGGCTTGGTCGAGCAGGCAGTACGGGCTACTTCTTCTTGCCCTGATTCTTGACCGCCTCGATCGCCGCCGCGGCCGCGGCCGGGTCGAGGTAGGTGCCGCCGGGGTTGAGCGGCTTGAAGGATGCGTCGAGTTCGTACGACAGCGGGATGCCCGTCGGGATGTTCAGGCCCGCGATGTCGGCGTCGGAGATGCCGTCGAGGTGCTTGACGAGGGCGCGGAGTGAGTTGCCGTGGGCGGCGACGAGGACCGTGCGGCCTGCGAGGAGGTCGGGGACGATGCCGTCGTACCAGTAGGGGAGCATGCGGACGACGACGTCCTTCAGGCACTCCGTGCGGGGGCGCAGCTCCGGGGGGATGGAGGCGTAGCGCGGGTCCGCGGACTGGGAGAACTCCGTGCCGTCCTCGAGGGGCGGCGGCGGGGTGTCGTAGGAGCGGCGCCACAGCATGAACTGCTCCTCGCCGAACTCCGCGAGGGTCTGCGCCTTGTCCTTGCCCTGGAGGGCGCCGTAGTGGCGCTCGTTCAGGCGCCAGCTGCGGTGGACCGGGATCCAGTGGCGGTCCGCGGATTCGAGGGCGAGTTGCGCCGTGCGGATCGCGCGCTTCTGGAGGGACGTGTGAACGACGTCGGGGAGGAGGTCGGCGTCCTTCAGGAGCTCGCCACCGCGGACTGCCTCGTTCTCGCCCTTCGCGTTCAGGTTGACGTCCACCCAGCCGGTGAACAGGTTCTTCGCGTTCCACTCGCTCTCGCCGTGGCGGAGGAGGATCAGCTTGTACGGTGCGTCGGCCATGCCCCAGAGCGTAATCCACGCATTCGGGCCACGGTCGGGTGCCCGCCTCCCGGTCCGACAGTTGACGGCTTCTGTTAATTGAGTGGTCCGCCGACCCTCCCCCTTCGTAAGTTGTGATCGCCGCCTTGGCCACTTACACCTGTCCGACCGTGGGGGATCGATCCATGTCACTCGCCGCTCTGAGACGTGCCGCCCGGGAAACCGTCTCCGGTCTGCCTCGCGAGTTCTGGTGGCTGTGGACCAGCACCCTCGTCAACCGGCTCGGGGCGTTCGTCTCGACCTTCATGGCCCTGTATCTGACCCTCGACCGCGGCTACTCCGCGACCTACGCCGGTCTCGTCGCCTCGCTGCACGGGCTCGGCGGGGTCGTCTCGTCCGTCGGCGCGGGCGTGATGACCGACCGGCTGGGCCGCCGCCCCACCCTCCTCATCGCCCAGTCCTCGACCGCGGCGGCCGTGGCACTGCTCGGCTTCATGCACGACCCCCTCGCCATCGCGGGTGTCGCCTTCCTCGTCGGGATGGCGAGCAACGCGTCCCGGCCCGCGGTGCAGGCGATGATGGCCGACATCGTGCGGCCCGAGGACCGCGTCCGCGCGTTCTCCTTGAACTACTGGGCGATCAACCTCGGCTTCGCGATCTCCTCCATGGCCGCCGGGTTCATCGCCGAGGTCAGCTACCGCGCCGGCTTCCTGCTGGAGGCGGGGATGACGGCGGCCTGCGCGGTCGTCGTCTTCCTGAAGCTGCCCGAGTCCCGGCCCACGGTCGCCACAAACGACGACGGCAAGAAGTCCGTGGACCCGGTGGGCCTCGGGACCGTACTGCGCGACGGGCGGTTCATGAGCGTCGTAGGACTGTCCTTCCTCGTCGCGCTCGTCTTCCAGCAGGGCTCGGTCGGACTGCCGGTCGCGATGGGCGAGGCCGGCTTCACCCCCGCCGACTACGGCACCGCGATCGCCGTCAACGGCTTCCTCATCGTCGCCCTCCAGATCCCGGTCACCCGCCTCATCGAACACCGCGACGCCAAGCGGCTGTTGGTCGTCTCCTCGCTCCTCGCGGGCTACGGCTTCGGGCTCACCGCGTTCGCCGGCTCGGTCGGTGTCTTCGCCCTCACGGTGTGCGTGTGGACCCTGGGCGAGATGATCAACGCCCCTACGCAGACGGGCCTCGTGGTCCGCCTCTCCCCGGTCCAGGGACGCGGGCGCTACCAGGGCATGTACACCCTGTCGTGGGCCGTCGCCGCGCTCGTCGCCCCGCTGATGTCCGGCTTCGTCATCGACCGCTTCGGCGCGGAGTGGCTGTGGGGGTTGTGCGCGGTCGTGGGGACGGGGGCGGCGGTGGGGTACGGGGCGCTGATGCGGCGGCTCCCGGCGAACGAGACGGCAGCCCCCGAGTCCTCTGCCGCCGTGGCGGCACCGGAGGTCAGCGCGGCCTGACGGCCCTGCGACGACACGGCCACGCCGTCACCTTCCCGACGGCGGCGTACCCGACGGTGAGCCCCCTACCCGCACGTCTTCTGCGGGTAGGGGGCTCACCGTCGTGCTGCGATGACCGCCGACAGGCGCCGGTCAGTAGCCGACGTTCACGCCGACGCTGTGGGGGAGCGCACCGAGGGTGCCGCCGAGGGTGCCCAGGACAGTTGCCTTGGCCGAGTCGACCTCGGCGAGGAGGTCAGCACTGCTGAGGGTCGTCGAGCCGACGCTGACGCTGACCTGCGGGCTCACGCCGCCGGAGACTGTGTCGAGCTCGGTGTCGGAGATCTCAAGGGTCTGAACCTGGGGAGCGGAGTTCATGGGGAAGCTGCCCTTCGCGTGGTGGTCCACATGGGGATGCGGTCCCGCTGGGGACGGGCTGCGGGCCGCGATGCGCAGGATCAAACCACGCGACGTGCGGGGCAGCCAGTCCGAACCCGCTCCCCGCAGGGCAGTTGAACCCGGCGGCGACCGAACCGTGTGAGTGTGCACACGAATTGGGTCCGGGTTCTCTACACGCGGCGGCGCACAGCGGGCTGACGGACAGTACGGCGGCCGGTTCGAACCGGACAACTCGGCCCCAACGGGCCCCACCCGCCCCGCGGTTGCGCACGCCCTGTGCAGATTCGGTCATGGATGGCGTCACGGCCGGCGTCACGGATGCATCCGCGCCCCCTTCACCACCTTGTCGACCCCGTTCCGCGGCCCGTACACCGCCAGCCCCACCACATCCAGCCCGGCCGTGGGGACAGCCCTTACCGCTGCCCGGTTGTCCCGGTCGTTGCCGGTACCGAACAGGTCGGACGTGAAGACCGCGCGTGGCAGGGCCCGGGACAGGACCCGGCCGTGGGCCGCCACCAGGACCTCCTTCGTGGCCTCGAAGACCATCACCGGCTGCCGGAACATCGGCAGATATCCGACCCCGTCGGCGTCCTCGTACGGCTCCCCGATCACCTCGGGGATCTGCGTGCCCAGACCGCTGACCAGGAAGGATGTGACGTTCAGCCGCTGCCAGGGCTCCAGGTCGTCCCGCAGCAGGACGGCGATCTTCGTGTCGAAGCGCATCGGTTCGGTGATCGCCTCAGTGGTCATGTCAGTGCTCATGCACCGAGACTGCCGACCGCCCCGCGCCCCCGTCTTGTACGTTCTTTGCATGGCCCCGCACCACGGCCCTGCCCGCCCCGAGCAGGAAGTCTCCGCGTGGCGGCCCCGCATCCCCGGTGTCGTCGAGGTCTTCCACGCCCACTTCACCGAGTACTCCTACCCGATGCATGTGCACGAGGCGTGGACGCTGCTGATCGTGGACGACGGTGCCGTACGGTACGACCTCGACCGGCACGAGCACGGCACCCCGCACGACACGGTGTCCCTGCTCCCGCCGCATGTCCCGCACAACGGCTCCCCCGCCACCCCGCACGGCTTCCGCAAGCGGGTCCTCTATCTCGACGGCACCCACCTCCCGGACGGCCTGATCGGGTCCGCCGTCGACCGTCCCGACCTCCGCGACCCCCGACTCCGGCTGCGCGTGGGCCAGTTGCACACCGTGCTCGACCACCCCGGTGACGAACTGGAGGCGGAGAGCCGCCTGACGCTCATCGCCGAACGGCTGCACGCCCACCTACGGCCGTCCGCCCCCGCCCCCACCGGGGACCCCGCCCTCGCCCGCACCCTGCGCGAACTCCTCGACGAGCGTGTCACCGAGGGCATCGCGCTGGACGAGGCCTCGCGGCTCGTGCACGCCCATCCCGCCCATCTGGTACGGGCGTTCAGCGGCGCCTACGGCATCGCACCGCACCAGTACCTGATGTCCCGCCGCGTCGACCGCGCCCGCCGGCTCCTCCTCGACGGCCGCCCGCCGGGCGAGGTGGCGGCGGCGACCGGCTTCTACGACCAGTCCCATCTCACCCGCCATTTCCGGAAGTTGGTGGGGGTCACGCCGGGGCGTTATTCACGCGACAGGGACCAGCACCGCGGTTAGTTTCGCGGCATGGACTGGCACGAGTGGCACGACGCCTACGACTCCCCCGACTCCTACCTCAGCGAGCGCCTCGCTCGCGTCCAGGAGCGAATCCGGTACGCCCTCGACACCGCCCCGGCGGGCCCGCTCTCCGCGATCAGCCTCTGCGCCGGACAGGGTCGCGACCTGATCGGCGTACTGGCGGACCATCCGCGCGGGACCGAAGTCCGCGCCCGGCTGGTCGAGTTGGACGAACGCAACGTCGCCCACGCGACGGAGGCCGCCCGGGCCGCCGGCCTCCCCGGGGTCGAAGTCGTCGCCGGGGACGCCTCGTTGACGGACCAGTACGCCGACCTCGCACCCGCCGACCTCGTCCTGCTGTGCGGTGTCCTCGGCAACATCACCGACCCTGACGTCGAACGTCTCCTGGACCACTGCACCGCGTTGTGCCGGACCGGGGGCACGGTCGTCTGGACCCGCAACCGCAAGGCCCCGGACCTCGTCCCGCGGATCTGCGCCTGGCTGGAGGAGCGCGGCTTCGAACGGCTGTGGGTCTCCGATCCCGCGCTCACCGCGTCCGTGGGTGCCCACCGCTTCACCGGTGAGAACCGCCGACTCCCGCCCGGACAGCGCATGTTCGACTTCATCGGCTACGACACCCTGTGGCGCGCCTGAGGCACGGAGCCGTGCGGCGCTCGTAAGTCACAGCTCCCGCTGTGCCTCGTACAGGTTCCGCGGCCGTACGGCGTCCGTCGTGCCGTAGAGCTCCAGGCGTGAGTGCGGGTCGCCGGTGAAGCCGGGGACGTCGGACTGGTCGAACTCGGTGACCGTGTTCAGGCCCACCGTGGCGCTGTACGGGGCCAGTTGGTCGATCTTCATCAGGCCGGCGCGGCCGTTGGTGACGCGGATGTTCCAGTGGGTGAAGCGGGCGCCGAAGAGCGGGCCGGCGTTGGCGTCGCCGCCGTGGCGGCCGTTGTTGTCGACCGTGATGTCGGTGCGGATGTTGGCGATGGGCAGGCCGCGGTGGCTGTCGAAGGTGCCCATGCGCATGTCGCCGCGCGACCAGACGTTGTAGGAGGACAGGCCCTCGACGTTGATGCCGTGGAGCTGGGTGTTGGGCGGGGCCGGGACGGTGCGCTCCTCGATCGTGAAGCCCTCGATGAGGTTGTCGTGCGAGCCCTCGCGGCAGAAGTAGGGGTGGTGGGAGCCGCGGCCCGCGACCGTCGTACCGCGCAGGGTGCAGGCCGAGGCCGCCACCAGGCCGAAGCCGTTGTCCACATGACGGACCGTCACGTCGTCCACCCGGCAGTCGTAGGCGCATTGGAGGACGACCCCGTTGCAGCCCTTGTCGAGGAGGTGCGGCTGCTGCGGGGTCTCGACCGCCTCCAGGGTGAGGCCTTCGACGCCCGACCCCGTCAACTCCTCCACATGAGTGGTGAATTGGGGGTTCCACTCGGGGCGGAGATCGAGGGGCAGGGGGCGTTCGAGAGTCACCCTGCGGCCGTCCACGTGGGCGATGCGGACGGGCCATTCGTAGGGGACGTACGACAGGAGCTTCGTCTTGTCGTCCCAGTAGTACGCCTCGGGACCGGGGCCGCCGCCCGCCAAGTGCCGGAGGAGGGTGTGGGCGGTGTCGTCGGCGAGGCGGAGCAACACCAGGGTGCCAGGCCTGAGTTGCGAGGCGTCCGCGACCCGCACCGTCCACTCGCCCTGCCGGGCGGGTTCGACGGTCGTCAACTGCCGCCATTCGTCACGCCTGCTGCCGGTCCAGCCCTCGAAGGGCCAGGCCTTCGCCCTGATCGCGGGGGCGGAGTCGGTGGTGCCGACCTCCCCCGGCGGCGCCGTAGCGGAGGACGTCGAACACCCGGGTGGGGCGGGGGCGGCGCCTGGCGCCCGCGGCGCCGATGTAGGGGATCTGCGGGTGGGTGAAGGGGGTGCGGGTGAACTCCCGCCAAAGGGAGGGGACTTCGCCCCGGGGGCCCGCGGGTCCCGGTTTCGGCAGGGGGACCGCCAGGGCCAGCGTGCTTCCGAGCAGGGTTCGTCTGGTGAGACGGCTGTGACGGGGGTGGCTCATATACGTACGTCCCCCCATGCGACTATTCATCGATGTGAACGACGTTCATAAATGTGCTGGCGGTGAGCATGCCACGGAGCCCCTTCGATAAGGAAGGGGTTGGGCTGCGATCAGTCGGTCGGCCTCTGGGTCAGATGAGTGAACGCGTCGAGATTCCGCGTGGACTCCCCGCGCGACACCCGCCACGCGTACTCCTTGCGGATCGCGGAGGAGAAGCCCAGTTCCAGGAGGGTGTTGAAGCTGCCGTCGGCGGCCTCCAGGACCTGGCCGAGGAGGCGGTCGACCTCGGCCTCGGTGACGGCGGACAGCGGGAGGCGGCCGGTGACGTACACGTCACCGAGCTGATCGACGGCGTAACTCACGCCGTACAGCTTGAGGTTGCGCTCCAGGAGCCAGCGGTGGACGCCCGTCTCGTTCTCGTCGGGGTGACGGATGACGAAGGCGTTGAGCGAGAGGGAGTGGCGGCCGACGAGGAGGGAGACGGTCGTCGACAGCTTGCGGGTGCCTGGGAGTTGCACCACGAACGTGCCCGACTCCGGGCTCTCCCAGTCGAGTTCGGCGCCCTTGAGGAATGCCTCGATGACCTGCGCCGCCCGGTCCTGGTCCGCTTTCTCACCCATGGTGCGAGCGTACGTGACGGCGGTGGGCCTGGGCCGCGGCCGCGTACACGTCCGCGGTGGCGGCGGCAGCCGTGTCCCAGCCGAAGCACTGCGCGTGCCGGGCGGCGGCCTCGCCCATGCGGGGCGCGAGGTGCGGGTCGTCGGCGAGGGTGCGCAGCACGCGCGCGTAGGCGGCGGGGTCGTGACCCTGGACCAGGAAGCCGGTCTCACCGTCGCGCACCGCCACCGGGAGCCCGCCGACCGAGGCCGCGAGCACCGGCGTACCGGCCGCCTGCGCCTCTATGGCGACCAGTCCGAAGGACTCGCTGTACGACGGCATGACCAGCACGGACGCGGCCCGGAACCAGTCCGCGAGCTGCTCCTGCCCGACCGGCGGCCGGAACCGCACGACATCCGCGATGCCCAGCCGCGCGGCCAGCTTCTGCAGCCCCTCGGGCTTGGCGAGGCCGCTGCCACTGGGCCCGCCGACGACGGGGACGACGATGTTCGAGCGCAGCTCGGGCCGCTCGTCCAGCAGCACGGCGACCGCGCGCAGGAGCACGTCCGGCGCCTTGAGGGGCTGGATGCGGCCGGCGAAGAGCGGGATCAGGGCGTCCTGCGGGAGCCCGAGTCGGGCGCGGGCAGCCGCCCGGCCGTCCGCCGGCCGGAAGCGTTCGAGGTTCACACCCGGGTGGACTACGGCGACCTTGGCGGGGTCGGCCGCGTAGTGCCGTACGAGTTCGTCGGCCTCCTCCGCCGTGTTGGCGATGAGGCGGTCGGCGGCGGCGACGATCTGGGTCTCGCCGATGACACGGGCGGCGGGCTCGGGGGTGTCGCCGTCGGCCAGGTTGGCGTTCTTGACCTTGGCCATGGTGTGCATCGCGTGCACGAGGGGGACGCCCCAGCGCTGCGCGGCGAGCCAGCCGACGTGACCGGAGAGCCAGTAGTGCGAGTGGACGAGGTCGTAGTAGCCCGGACGGTGACCGGCCCACGCCTGCATCACTCCGTGCGTGAACGCGCAGAGCTGGGCGGGCAGTTCCTCCTTGGCGAGACCTTCGTACGGCCCCGCGTCGACATGCCGGACGAGGACGCCCGGGGCCAGCTCGACGGTCGGGGGAAGGACGGCGGTGGTCGCGCGCGTGAAGATCTCCACCTCGATGTTGATCGCGGCGAGGCGCTGCGCGAGCTCCACGATGTAGACGTTCATGCCGCCCGCGTCGCCCGTGCCGGGCTGGTGCAGCGGCGAGGTGTGCACGGAGAGCATGGCGACCCGGCGGGGTTTGCGGTGCAGCCGCAGCCGGGCGGACGAGGCCGTCGAACGCCGCCCGAGCCTGCTGACGTACTGGCTCACGTGGCGTTCCTCCTCGCTGCGGGCATGCCTGAGGGAGGGTGTGGGGCTCCCTCCAAGGGGGTGCAACGCCGGGGGCCGGGATTCTCATTCCGGCGCATGGGGATTTTGCCCGGACATTACTGGTGGTCGCTCAACCGTTCGAGCCGTTACTGCGTGGGCAGTTGGTGCACCGAGCTGTCGTCGGTCATGCACATGACCATCACTTGACCTCCCCCAGAGCCGTCACCGACCACCCTTTCGCCACCTCTTGACCTGCGCCGATACAACCTTTGACAGCGGGGTCACAGGGCTTGTAGACGTGTCGGGCGCTCGGACTCTTCGACGTGGTCCCGGGCCCTTCGACCTAAGGACAAGCGTGTCCCTCTCCCCCCGTGCCGCCAGGGCGGCCCGTGTCATAGGCACCTCGACCGCCGCGGTCGCGCTCTCCCTCGCCGCCGCCCACACCGCGCTCGCCTGCAGCATCGGCGACTTCACCGCGGTCCCGCTCTGCGACGCCCAGGACAACGGCGTCATCCGCGTCACGGACAAGGACGCGAGCGGGACTCCGGCCACGATCGAGCTGTGGCTGCAACTGAATTTCCCCACGGGGTCGGACCAGGAGCGGCTGGTCGCCACCAAGACCATCGCGCACCCGACCGCCGGGGGCGTCAGCGTCGACTTCAAGCTCGACGACTGGTACGCCGGTGTAACTTTCCGGGTCCACGTGAAGGCGGGCGACCAGGTCGACGACGACATCACGCCGATGGTCGTCGTCCCGGACGTGACGTGCGGCGCCTCCGCGTCAGCGTCCGCCTCCGCCTCCGCCCCTGCGTCTGCTTCCGCGCAGCCCTCGACGTCGTCGGAGCCGTCGTCCACCCCCTCCACGCCTCCGCCCTCCGCATCGTTCCCGTCCCCCTTGGAGAGCAGCAGCCCCGTGCCCGCGGCGAGCGGCGCCCCGTCGCCCGCGGGCGGTGGCACCCACCTCGCCGAGACCGGTGCCGGCAACGGGACCATCGCGTTCGCGGGCACCGCGGCCGCCCTGGTCGCGGCCGGGGGCGGCATCGTCGTGGCGCTGCGCCGCAGGGCAGGTCGCGGCTCGCGCTGACCCGGCGGGCGGCCGGGCCGGAGCCTCCCACTTCAGTCCCGCCGGGGGCGCGGATCCGTCGTACACCCGTCGCCTGGACCGCGCACGGATGCCGTCAGCACATCGGCACCGCGATCCACCGACCCGCCGGCCCCTCGGCCCGTCGGCATCGCGATCGCCCCGCACCCGCTCCGCCTCTCGCCGTGACCGCACCCGCCTACCCTCGTACACATGACAGCCCGCGCAGCCGCCCGCCCCGTAGGAACAGTGACCCGCGGGACGACCAACCCCAACCGGCTGCGCCGTATGGACCGCTGGATCGTGGCGACGCACGGGGCGGAGCTGCGGCGGGCCGACGAGCCCCTCGCCGTCGATCTCGGGTACGGTGCCGCGCCCTGGACGGCCGTGGAGCTGCTGGAGCGGCTCCGTTCCGTCGCCCCGCACGCGCGTGTGGTCGGGGTGGAGATCGAACCGGCGCGGGTCGCGGCGGCCCGGCCGTACGAGCGGGAGGGGCTGGTGTTCCGGCACGGCGGGTTCGAGATCCCCGTACCGCAGCGGCCTTCGCTGATCCGCGCGGCGAACGTGCTGCGGCAGTACGACGAGGCTCAGGTCGCCGAGGTCTGGGCGCGGCTGTGCGGGCGGCTCGCCCCGGCCACCGGCCTCTCCCGAGGGGGGCTGCTCGTCGAAGGGACCTGCGACGAGATCGGGCGGCGGCACGTGTGGGTCGCGCTCGGTCCCGAGGGGCCGCGGACGGTCACCTTCGCGGCGCGGCTCGGTTCCCTGGAGCGGCCGTCCGACCTCGCCGAACGCCTCCCCAAGGCCCTCATCCACCGCAATGTGCCCGGCGAACCGGTGCACGCCTTCCTCCGCGACTTCGACCGCGCCTGGGCCGCCGCCGCGCCCTACGCCTCCTACGGCGCCCGTCAGCGCTGGATCCGCGCGGTGCGTGACCTCGCCGCCGACTGGCCGGTGGTGGACGGCCCGGTGCGGTGGCGGCAGGGCGAAGCGACCGTGGAATGGGGGGCCTTGGCCCCGTCGGGGTGAATCGCGGCGCGCGGGTGAGCGGGTGAACGGGCGGCCTGCGGGGGAACGATCTCCGGGGGCCGTTCGTCACATGGGCGGGAGATCGCCGCAACAGGTCGTGCAGTTCACGGCAGGTCATGACCTGGAAGGAAAGGGGAGAAGTACGGGAAGTGCTGCCTCTGTCGATTTCTGTTCGGACATGGCACGATCCCCCAGGTGTCCGTAAGTTACTGACGGTCAATCAGATACGGGATGTGGGGGCAGGGGTATGGGAGCGGGCAGGCGAGCCCTGATCACGACGGCCGTCACGGTCGTCTGCGCGGTCACCGTGCTGGCGGCACCCGGCATCGCCTTCGCGAGCCCGGCACCCACGCCGACCCCGTCGACCTCCGCGTCCCCGACCCCCGTGACCAGCAAGGACCTTGAGGCCGTACGCGCGAAGCTCGACGACCTCTATCACGACGCCGCCGTCGCCACGGACGCCTACAACGCGGCCGAGGAGCAGGCGCAGAAGCAGTCCGCGCAGATCGTCGAGCTGGCCAAGAAGATCGTCAAGGGCCAGGAGAAACTGGACGAGTTGAAGGACCGCGCCGGCGCCGCGGCCCGCTCCCAGTACCGCACGGGCGGGCTCCCGGACGAGGCGCAGCTGATACTGAGCGACAACCCGCAGGCCTTCCTGGACGGTGCCGGGCGGATACTCCAGGGCCAGCGCGCCACCAAGGGCCTGATCGCCGAACTGACCCGCACCCAGCAGGACTTGAAGCAGTACACCGCCGACGCCTCCACCCAGTGGCAGCAGTTGGAGAAGAACCGCCAGGCGAAGGCCGCCGCCAAGAAGGAGATCACGACCCGGATCGCGGCGGCCGAGAAGCTGGAGTCCCAGCTGGAGAAGCAGGAGAAGGAACGCCTGGCCAAGCTGGAGCAGCAGGCCGCGCTGAAGTCACAGACCGCCTGGCTCGACTCCGGCGTCCTCAAGGACATCAGCGGCAAGGCGTCCGCCGCGGGCAAGGCGGCGGTCGCCTACGCGACGGCCCAGCTCGGCAAGCCGTACGAGTGGGGCGCGGAGGGCCCGAAGTCGTACGACTGCTCGGGGCTGACCTCACAGGCCTGGGCGAGCGCCGGCGACCCGATCCCGCGCACCTCGCAGGAGCAGTGGAAGCAGCTGCCGCACGTGGACGTCAAGGACATGCGCCCGGGCGACCTGATCATCTACTTCGACGACGCCAGCCATGTCGCGATGTACATCGGCGACGGCGCGATCATCCACGCTCCGCGACCGGGGCGTACGGTGACGATCGCGGGGGCCGGCTCGATGCCGATATTGGGTGTTGTACGACCGGATGCGTGATTCGCCCGTCCGGTAGGCGTGGTTGCGACCGGTGACCCTGACCACGTGACCCAGCACACGCACCACCCGCCCCAAACCCCGGCCCGGCGTGACCTTCGTCATCCCGGCCCCACCGCCGTCCTGCCCAACTGCGGTACGGAACACGGCATATGACAGTGGCCGCCTGCCGGGCGACCTGCCTCACACCATTCCTTTCCGGCGCCCACTACCGCTATGGTCCCGGTCGGTGGGTCGAGGTCCCTCGCCCCACCGCGCCCTCGGGGGGAGGGAAGGAAACAGGACGATGCCCGCACCCATACCGCGGCAGAGAGCGATCCCGGCCGCGGAAAGTGGTCAGGCGCCGGCCGCGCCGACGATCGGCAACACCTCGGGAGACACCCCCGGGGCCACGTCCGGCGAGGCGCCGGGGAGCGCTTCCGAAGGCATGGAAGCCGCGCGCCCGGAGACCCCGCGCACGCAGGACACGGCCGACGACGGCACGGTCACCGGCGCTGACGCCGCGCACCGCGCCGGTCCCGGCGGTCCCGCCGGTCAGCTCACCCTGCTGATGATCGAGGACGACCCCGGCGGCTCGCCGATCGTGCCCGAGCTGCTCGACCCGACCGGCAAGCCGATCCGGGTCCGCACCGCCCGCAACCTCACCGAGGCCGAGCGGCTGCTCACCGACGACGTCCACTGCATCCTGCTCGACCTCGCGCTGCCCGCCCCCGGCCGGGCCGCGGAGGGCGCCGACGACGAGCTGGCCGTACTCAAGCACGTGCTGAGGATCGCGCCCCGCCACGCCGTTCTCGCCCTCACCGCGTCCGGCGACACCGAGCGCGGCGCCGAGGCGGTCCGGGTGGGCGCGCAGGACTATCTCTTCCGGGACGAGCTGGACGGCCGCCTGCTGAGCCGCGCGATCCGCTACGCGGTGGAGCGGAAACGTTCCGACAGGGCCGAGCGCAAGCTCACCGAGTCCAAGCTGCGCGCCCAGGAGAACGCCCGCCTCGAACGCGGCCTGCTGCCCACGCCCCTCCTCGACGGCTCCCCGCTGCACTTCGCCGCCCGCTACCGCCCCGGCCGCTCCCGCGCACTGCTCGGCGGCGACTTCTACGACACCGTGCGCACCCCCGACGGCACTGTGCACGCGATGATCGGCGACGTCTGCGGCCACGGCCCCGACGAGGCCGCGCTCGGCGTGGAACTCCGCATCGCCTGGCGTGCGCTCACCCTGGCCGGCCTCTGCGGCGACCAGCTCCTGGGCACGCTGCAACAGGTCCTGGAGCACGAGCGCTCCGACGACGAGATCTTCGCGACGCTCTGCACGGTCGACATCGCCCCCGACGGCCGCCGCGCCGGCCTGTGCCTGGCCGGCCACCCGTCCCCGCTGCTCGTCCGTCCCGGCCGCCCGGCCGAGCTCCTCCCCTACGACAACAACGGCCCCGCCCTCGGCCTGCTCCCCGGCGCCCGCTGGCCGCGGATGCAGGTGGAGCTGGGCGCGGAGTGGAGCCTGATGCTCTACACCGACGGTCTGATCGAGGGCCGGGTCGGCGAGGGCCGCCGCGAACGGCTCGGCCAGGACGGGATGGTGGCGATGGTCCGCCGCCAGCTCGCGGAGGGCCTGCGGGGCGAGGAACTGCTCCGGGCGGCGGTGAACGAGGTCCGCGACCTCAACGGCGGCGAGCTGACGGACGACGTGGCGGTGGTACTGCTGGACCGGGCGCCGTAACCCCGGCTGCCTGGCCGTAGGACTTCAGCGTCCGCCGTTGTACGGGCCGTAGGGGCCGTCGCTGCTGGAGCCGCCCCGGCGGCTGCGGCCGCCGCCCGGGAGGCCGCGGAGGGCCGGGCGGACGTCGACCATGTACACAATCGTCGCGACGAGGCCGATGATCGGCAGGAACGACAGGATGTTGAAGATGAGGTTCACCACGAAGGCGAGCCCGAGAATGATCAGCCAGAACGGCTTGGTCTTCTTGTCCGCCGCGCGATAGGCGTCCTCGCGGCGCGTCGCGGCGTCGACGAGCGCGAAGCCGCTGAACACGATCAGGGCGGTGCTCAACAGCCACATGAACCCTGTGAAGCCCTGCATCAGCACTACGTCCACCACCAGACTCGGCTAGTCATCTACGCGGTCACCGTACCCGCAACCGGATTGCCGGTACCCGAAGAACGGGCCGGGCACTCATGGAGTGCCCGACCCGTTACCGATCACCCGTCCGTGTCACTTGGCGGGCGGCGTGGTCTTCTTCGCGGTGGTCTTGCGGGCCGGGGCCTTCTTGGCGGCGGGCTTCTTCGCCGGAGCGGGCGCGGCAGCGGCCGGGGCCGGGGCGGACTCCTCGGCCTTCACCACGACGGGCTTGGCGACCGGCTCGGGGTCGGGCTCGACCGCGACGGCCAGCTCCTCGATCTCGTCGGCGGCCTCGCCGCGCCAGGTCTTCACGGCCTGCTCGCCGTGCTCGGCGACCTTCTCGTACGCCTCGCGGGCCTTGACCGCGTACTCGGCGGCGACGCCCACGCCGCGCAGCGCGAGGTCCTGGGCGGACTCGCCGAACTTCTTCAGGTCGGCGTCGAGCGTGCTGCCGAGCTTCTTGAGGTCGCCGTCGAGGCTGGTGAGGAACTCGTTGACCTTGGTCTGGAGGGTCTCCTGCGCCTCCTTGGCCTTGGCACTCGCCTCCTTGGCGCGGGCGGCGGCCTTCTCCTGCACGGCCTTCGGGTCGGTGCCGCGCACGGCGTCGATCCGGGCCGGGGCCTCGGCACGCAGCTGCTCGACCAGGCCCGGAACCTTCTTGGCCTGCTGGAGGGCGAGGTCGGCGGTGCCGGCGGCGAAGTAGAGGGGGGTGGGGTCGCTCAGGGTCTTGCGCAGGTCATCGGTGATGGCCATGGTGATGGTCCTTCCCGGTCGCTATCAGCTGAGGGTTTGGGTTGCTTCCGCGCTCGGCGGACGGGCCGTGTCGTCGTCAACGCGTTGTGTCGTCGTCAACCGGCCGTCTGCTCCCGCGGGTCGGCGTCGCTGCCGTCGGCACCGTCGCTCACGCCGGGACCGCTCTCCACGCCTTCGTCCCCGTCGGCGATCTCGAATCCGTTCTCCTTGCGGAAGGACTCGTAGATCTGAAGCAGCACCTGCTTCTGCCGTTCGGTGAGCGTGGGATCGGCGAGGATGACCGCACGTGTCTCGACCTCGTCCCGGTCCCGCTCGGCGTCGAGGATGCCGGCCCGCACGTACAACGTCTCGGCGGAGATCCGCAGCGCCTTGGCGACCTGCTGCAACACCTCCGCGCTCGGCTTGCGCAGCCCGCGCTCGATCTGGCTCAGATACGGATTCGACACCCCGGCGGCATCGGCGAGCTGCCGCAGGGACAGCTGCGCGTTGCGCCGCTGTTCCCGCAGATACTCACCAAGATTGCCGACGTTGAGCGTTGCCATGCCTCCATGTTGCACCAACCCTGCTAACTATTGCAAGCACCCGCTTGCAAAAGTGCGCCACGCCACTCGTTCATCCGTGCCAGGATTCGCGGATGGATACGACCGACGTCACGCGTGCGATCACGGCTGCGACTTCGGTCGCCGTATCGCTCGGCCTGTCGGCCGACGGCGCGACCGTTCTGCACAACTCGAACAAGCTGGCCCTGCGGTTGACGCCGTGCGACGTCTTTGCCCGGGTCGCCCATGTGGGGGAAGAGGTCGCGCAGTTCGAGGTCGAGCTCGCCCAGCGGCTCGCCGAGGCCGGATGCCCGGTGTGTCCCCTGGAGCCTCGGGCGGACCCGCGTGTGCACACGCGCGACGGCTTCGCGGTGACGCTGTGGACCTACTACGAGCCCGTGTCGCCTCACACCGCACCGGTCGACTACGCCAAGGCGCTGGAGCAACTGCACGCCGGCATGCGCGAGGTCAACCTGCCGAGCCCGAGGTTCACGGACCGGATCGCGGAGGCGGAAGAGGTCGTCGCCGACCCGGTTCGCTCGCCGGAGCTCGCCGAGGCGGAACGCGTGTTCCTCAGCGGCAGGCTGGCGGGCCTGCGACGAGCGATCGACGACCGCGGCGCCGTGGAACAGCTGCTCCACGGCGAGCCGCATCCGGGCAATGTGCTCAGCACGACGGACGGCCCGATGTTCATCGACCTTGAGACGTGCTGCCGCGGCCCCGTCGAGTTCGACCTCGCCCACGTTCCCGAGGCGGTCTGGGAGCACTACCCGAACGTCGACCAGGGGCTGCTGGACGAGTGCCGACAGGTCGTCCTCGCGATGGTCGCCGCGTGGCGTTGGGAGCTTGGCGACCAGTTTCCGAACGGGAGGCGGTTCGGAGAGGGACTCCTGCGCGCACTGCACGACGGTCCGCCCTGGCCGACACTCGACACGCTGCACGAGCGACTGGGCGGCCAGTAGGAACCCTTGGGGGTCACTACGACTGCACCTCGTCGAAGACCGCGATCGCCTCGGCGGGGTCCGGGCTCACCAGGCGTTCCAGGCCGGCCGTCGTGAGCTCGGCCCATTTGTGGGCCCGGGCCCACATCCGTTCCTCGAAGGCGCGGACGGTCTCGTCCAAGGCCGCGGGGGCGGTGGCGACGGACTCGGCGAGTTCGGCGCCGTCCAGCATCGCGAGGTTCGCGCCGACGCCGAGCGGGGGCATCAGGTGGGCGGCGTCGCCCAGGAGTGTCACCCCGGGGGTGTGGGGCCAGGTGTGGGACACGGGGAGGACGTGGAAGGGGCGGTGGGCGAAGGCGGTGCCGCGGCGGAGGAGGTCGAGGACGGGGGCGGACCAGCCGTCGAACAGGGCCAGCAGGCTCGATCGCACGGCCTCGGCGTCGGCCAGGTCCAGGTCCTTGTGCCAGTCCAGCGGTGCGCGGAACTTGCTGTACACCTTCACGTGGCCGCCGCTGTTGCGCTGCGCGACGAGGCTGCGGTTCGCGCCGTACACGGCCACGGAACCGTCGCCGATCAGACGGGCGAGGTCGGGGTGGCGGGTGTCGACGTCGTCGAGCGAGGTCTCCAGCGAGCTGACGCCGGTGTAGTGCGGCATCACCGGCGAGAGGGCCGGGCGGACCCGGGACCAGGCGCCGTCCGCGCCGACGACGAGGTCGTACGTCTCCTGCCGCCCGTCCGCGAAATGGACGAGTACGCCGTCCCGGCCCCCCGGCACCACCCGCGTCACGCCCCGGCCCCACCGGACGTCGAGCGGGCCGAGCAGCAGGTCACGGAGTTGCCCTCGGTCGATCTCGGGATTGGCCAGGTCGTCCGGGCTGGGCCGCCAGTCGCGCAGGACGGTTCCGTCCGGGTCCAGGATGCGCATGGCCTGACCCTCGGGACGCGAGAGCGCCCGGAATTCCGCGAGTAACCCCGCCTTCTCCAGCGCGAGTTGGCCCAGCTTCTCGTGCAGGTCCAGCGTGCCGCCCGGGGGACGGGCGTCGGGGGCGGGGTCGCGTTCGAGGACGGTGACGGGGTGGCCGTGGCGGTGCAGGACTCGGGCGAAGGTGAGGCCGGCGGGGCCGCCACCGACTACAGCGATGCGATGTCTCATGTCGATACACTGTATTGATTCGGTGCGATGTATCGCAACAGTACGATGCATCCATGACTGTGTGGGACCGTCCGGAGCCGCCGACCCGGCCCGTGCCGCTCGACCGGGAGCGGATCGTCGCCGCGGCTGTCGCGCTGGCCGACGAGGGCGGGCTGGAGGCGGTGTCGTTGCGCAAGGTCGCCGCCCGGCTGAACGCCGGTCCGATGCGGCTGTACGGGTTCATCGCCACCAAGGAGGAGTTGTTCGACCTCATGGTGGACGAGGTCCAGGCCGAGATCCTTCCCGAGGAACGGCCCGGTGACTGGCGGGAGGCGCTGCGCAACCTCGCCCACCGCACCAGGCGGGCCGCTCTCCGCCACGAATGGCTGGCCGACCTGCTCGGCGGCCGTCCGAGCCTGGGCCCGAACGGCCTCGCCGTGACCGAGGCCACGCTGGCCGCCCTCGACGGTCTCGCCGACACCGACACCGTCATGCGCGCCGTGGAGACCGTCAGCGCCTACTTCACCGGCGCGATCAGACGCGAGATCGCGAACCTGCGGGCCGAGCGCGCCACGGGCCTGTCCAAGCGCGACTGGCAGCGCGCCCGTGGCCCGCACGTGACGAGGATGCTGGCCACGGGCCGCTTCCCCGCGCTGGCCAAGGCCGTGCACGACGGCACGGACGTGGACGCCGAGACCTCCTTCACGACCGGCCTGGAATGGGTCCTCGACGCGGTGGCCGTCAAACTGGCCCAGCAGCCGACGTGACCGACCCGAGCCGCCCCGCGGATCGCGGCGACCCTCACGGCGCGAGGTCCATCTGACAGTCCGACCAGGCGGGTTGGCTCAGCAGGGGCTCGAACCGGGTGAAGAGAGCAAGGAGTTGAGGTCCCCAGCGCTCACGGAAGGCGAAGTCGTGGCGGGCCAGGTCGAGTTCGTTGGCGACGGTGAGTTCGGCGAGGTCTCGACGGAGTTGCGGACCGGGCGAGTGGAGGGCGCCGGTGAAACGGTCCCGGAAGACGCCGTCGGCCTCCGCGAGACCGGGATACGTCACCTTCCTGTCGCACGCCCCGTAGAGATGCACGATCCCTTCCGCCTCCGAGCCGATCGCCTCGGCGAGTTCGGCGCGGCCCGTGTCCACCGGCAACAAGGCGGTGGGGAATCCGTCGGTGCCGTAGCAGGCGTGGCACAGGCCCGCGAGTTGGAGGGCCGGGCGGGCTCCCCATCCGGTGAGGCGGTCCCGGACGCGTTGGAGGTGGGCGACGAGAGTGCCGCCGGGGTGCGCGATGTCCGCGGCGCCGAGCCGGAGCAGCAGCGCCGCAGCCGCATCAACAGCACCAACACCACTGGGGGAATGACCAGTTGACGTAGGAGAGTCAGACACGACCCGGCGTCCTTCCGTCGATCCCGCGATCCGTCGCTCGTCGGAGGTCGGCACCCGTCCGTGTCTTCGCCCTGGTCCGGACCCGGCGAAGGCGCCGGACGGGTTGCCGCCTGGGCCCTGCACTGAGCATGGTCGAGTCCGTGACCCCGGTCAATCCTATGGATTTCCGCCAACACCCAAGCTGTAGCTTGGAGTTGTGACTCTGGAGGATCTGCGTGTCTTCGTGGCCGTGTGCCGGGCGGGAAGTCTCAGCGCCGTCGCCCGCGAACTGGGCCGCACCCAGTCGGCGGTGAGCCAGCATGTGAAGCGGCTGGAGCGGGAGGCCGGCCTGAGCCTTCTGGAGCGCCGGCCGCGAGGTGTCGTGCCCACCCAGGCGGGGCGGGTGCTGTGCGAGGCCGCCTCGGAGAGCGTCGCCGGTCTGGAACTGGCCATGCGGCGGCTCGGGGACCTCGTCGACGGCGACAGCGGCTCGGTGCGGGTCACGACGGGCGGGACCACCGTGCGGCACTTCATGTCGGAGGCGGTCGTCGCCTTCCGGCAGCGCTATCCGAGGGTGGGTCTGGAGTTCCGGACGGAGACCTCCAGCCGCGACTGCTTCGAGGCTCTCGCCGCCGGGAACCTGGACCTCGCCTGGGTCACGATCGACGGGCCGGTGCGCGGTATCGAGCAGCGTCCCGTCGTAGACCTGCCCTGGGTACTGGCCGTCCGCGCCGACGATCCGCTCGCTGCCCGGTCCCGCGTCGACACCGCCGAACTCGACGGCATCAGCCTCATCCGCCTGCCCCCGAACTCCACCTCGGGTGCCCGTCTCGACGCCGCCTTCGCCGGACTCGGCGTCCGGAGCAGCTCCGACACCGGCGTCGCCGACTGGGACACAGCACTCCTGCTGGCCGAACTCGGCCTCGGTCACGCCGTCGTTCCCCTCCTGCCCGGCTGGGAGACACCCGGCACCGGCCCGCTCCGCCTCGTCCCCCTCCCCGGTCTTCCCCCGCTCCCGGTCGGCTGGGCCGTCCGCCGCTGGGACGCCCTCAGCCCGCTCGCCCGCACCTTCGCCGACACGGTCGCCCGCAGTTGCGCGGAGAGGGCCGCGCGCGCCCGGAAGTCCGGTTAGCGGACACCGGCTAGTCGAGAGCATCCGCATCACCGTCGTCGTACCCCGTCCACGCCCGCAGCTTGTCCGGGTTGACCACCAGCCACAGGTCGGTGATCAGCCCGTCGCGCACCTGTGCCGCGAGCACGGCGAAGGTCGTGCCGGCGATCCGGACCGCGACACCGGGCATGCCGTTGACGTCGTCCTCGACGAGTTCCATCTCGGGAGCCCGGCGCATGAGGCCGAGGAAGAGACGGGCCACCTTGTCCCGGCCGACGACCGGCCGCAGTGCGGCCCGCACCTTGCCGCCGCCGTCGCTGCGCGACTCGACGTCGGGGTCGAGCAGGGCGACGAGCGCGTCGAAGTCACCGGTCTCGCACGCCTCGCGGAACGCGGAGACGACCCGCCGGTGCTCCGCGGCCGTACTGGCACCGGGCGGCTTGCGGGCCAGTCGGTGGCGGGCGGACGAGGCGAGCTGGCGGCAGGCGGCCGGGGTGCGGCCCACCGTCTCGGCGATCTCGGTGAACGGCAGACCGAAGACGTCGTGCAGGACGAAGGCGACGCGTTCCGCGGGAGTCATCGAGTCCAGCAGCACGAGCATCCCCATGCTGACCGACTCGTCGAGGGTGATCCGGTCGGCGGGATCGTCCGCGCCCGCGCCGCCCGTGCTGGCCCAGGTGCCGCTGTGCCGGACCGGCTCGGGCAGCCACTCCCCGGTGTAGCGCTCGCGCCGGGCCCGCGCCGACCCGAGCTGGTCGAGGCAGATCCGCGAGGCGACCCGGGTCAGCCACGCGAGCGGCGCCTCGATCTCCTGCTGCGCCTCTTCCGACAGGGCGTACCAACGGGCGTACGTCTCCTGTACGACGTCCTCGGCGTCCTGCACCGAACCGAGCATCCGGTAACCGAGGTTGAGCAGTCGGCGGCGCTCGGCCATGAGGGAGCCGAGGGTGGGGTCGCCCGGTTCGGGCGGCGAAGGCGGTGGCGAGGTGGGCACGGCGCGGTCATCCTCCCTGGACAGAACGCGGCCCGACCTGCTGTCGGAGCCATTCGTCGAAGGTCTGGCTGCCACGCGGTCCCAACGGCCCACCCGGGAGCGGCAGTTGCCCGTCCCCGGTCATCGCCGCCCCCATCGCGCCCGGCATCCGTACCGGCAGCAGCAGCCGGCGCTGGTGCCGGGCCCGGAGCAACCGGCGCACCATGTCGACGAGTTGCTCGACGCGCGGCCCGGCGAGATCGGGGGCCATGCCCCGGGCGGGGGCGAGGGCGAGTCCGACCAGGTGCCGGGCCACTTCGCGGGCAGCGATGGGCTGGGTCCGCATGCGGGGCACCACCGCGAGGGGCCCGGGGACCCGGTCGAGGGTCTGCGCGGCGAACTCGTGGAACTGGGTGGCGCGCAGCACCGTCCACGGCAGCGGGCCGTTCTGCACCACGTCCTCCTGACGGAGCTTGCCCCGGTAGTAGCCGAGGCCGACCCGGTCGATGCCGACGATGGACAGCACCACGTGATGCCGTACACCGGCCCGTGCGCCCGAGTCGAGCAGGTTGTGCCCGACGGTGTCGAAGAACCCGACGGCCTTCTTCGCGCTGGTCGTCGTCACATTGCTCACGTCGACGACCACGTCCACCCCCTCCAGGGCGGCATCGAGCCCCGCGCCGCCCGCGAGGAGGTCCACGCCCCGCGAGCGGCTCAGCACCACCGGTTCCTGTCCGGCCGCGGCCAGCTCCTCGACCACGTACCGGCCGACCACCCCGGTCCCGCCCGCCACCGCGATCCGCATACCGTCCCGCTCCTTCACTTGGTGTCACCCCGTCGCGCCGAGAGGGCCGTCACCGGCGCCAGCAGCACGGCCGCCAACAGGACGAGCGTGGCCAGGAAGACCACGTTCAGTACCTGGTCACGGGTGCCGTACATGTCGAGGTGCTGTACGTGATAGCTGAAGTGCAGCACGTTGAGGACCAGCCACACCGCACCCGTCGTCTGCACCAGCCTGGTGTTCCGCACCTGGCTCAGCGCGACGAGGGTCAGGCAGGCCAGCGCGAGGAACATGGCGCCCGCGTCCTTGGCGAGGTGCTCGTTGTAGGGCCCCAGCTGGGGCAACCAGCTCAGTGCGAGCCCCGGGAAGTTCGCGTACCACCCCGTCGGCGAGAAATAGGCCCAGGTACCTGTGTACAGGCTGGCCACGGCCAGCAGGCCGAGGCCGACGTACCGGATTCTGTTCATACGTCTACGACGACGCAGCCTCCGGGAATGTCAGGGCCGAGGCCGGCCGGGCGCCTCGCGCACCATGAACACGTCCACCAGGTCCTCGGTCTCCGTGGCGAACCCGTACCGCTCGTACAGCCGCCGGGCCGGACTCCCCCGCAGCACGTTCAGCCGCACGACGGGGACACCGTCACGGTCGCACCGCTCCAGCAGCTCGCCCAGCACACCGGACCCGATACCGGCGCCCTGGAACCCCGGCGCGAGATAGAAGTGCTCCAGCCAGTGGCAGCGGGCGTCCGCGTCCGGCCGCAGCGCCACACAGCCCGCGAACTCACCACCCACCTCGATCACCCAGGTGTGCTCCGGCTCGAACCCGTCCCGCAGCCGCTGTCGCACCCGCCGCTCGTCGTAACGCCCGAGCCGTTCCAGATCCGCCCGCAGTACGACGGCACGCAGCTCGGCGACCGTCCCGACGTCCGTCCGCGCCGCAGGCCGTATCTCCCAGTCCGCCATGATCACCACGGTAGCGCGGGCCGGTAACTCGATGGAGCGCCCATCGGCCCGGATGCTGGAATGGCGCGATGCACGACGACGAGATGCCGCAGTTCATCGACCGCGGACAGCACGAGAACGCCAAGACGCCCTGGGATCAGTCGACTTGGCGGAACGCGGCCCTCGGCTGGGCCCGGCGCGAACTCACGGCGCGGGGCCTGCGCGAGGCGGGCCGACTGGGTGTGCGGCTGCGTCCTTGGTCGGTCCTGGTCCGGATACCCGTAGCAGGGCCGGTCGAAATTTCAGGTGCCGCCGCTGCCCGAACTGCCGTATGGCTGAAGGCAAATCCTCCCTCCGGCGCCTTCGAGGCACCGCTCACCGCCGCGCTCGCCCGCTGGGTCCCGGAGTACGTCCTGGAACCCCTCGCCGTCGACGCCGACCGAGGCTGGTTCCTGCTCCCCCACGGCGGCGAACTCTTCTGGCAGGTCCTCGACCGCACCCCCGCAGACCCCCGCGCCTGGGAAGAACCGCTCCGCCAGTACGCAACGATGCAGCACGCCCTGATCCCTCACACCAAAGACCTCGAACAACTCGGCGTCCCCAGCGCACGCACGACGGCCCTCCCCGAAGTCTTCGACCAGGTGGTGCAGTTCATCGAGGCCACCACCGAACCAGCCGTCGATCCCGCACAGTTGCATGCCCTGCGGCCGCTGCTGCTCGAACTGTGCGCCGAACTGGCCGAGTTGGGCATCCCCGACTCCCTCGACCACTCCGACCTGCACGACGGCCAGCTCTTCCACCCGGCCCCCGGCCGCTACACCTTCTTCGACTGGGGTGACGCCGCCGTCTCGCACCCCTTCTGCAGTTTCCTGGTCCCGGCCGGACGGGTCCACGAACGCTACGGCCCCGAGGCACTGCCCCGACTGCGGGACGCCTACCTGGAACCCTGGACGGGAAACGGCCACACCACCACCGAACTCCGCCGCGCCCTGACCCTCGCGACCCGCCTCGGGGTCATCGGCCGCGCGGCGTCCTGGAATCGCCACTTCCCGGGCGCCTCCGCGTCAACCCGTACGGCGGGCGCGACGGAGAGCGCCAAGTCCCTGCTGAAGCTGTCCCCGGACGAGCCCCTGTTCTAGAGGACGACCCCGTCATGTTCCAGAAGACGACCCCGTCACCGATTCACCGCCAACCACGCCTCCATCGCCGCGAGATCGGCATCCGTGATCCCGTACCGATGGTCGACGCGCTGCAACAGGAACCGCCCGGGGTGATGGGCCTCCACCCAGTCGCGGTCGGCGTCCCCGATCTCGTCGTCCACCCACACGAAGGGCCGCCCGGCGGCCCAGGCGACCAACGGCCGGGTCTTCCAGTGCAGCCGCCCGCCCGTACCGTCCCCCACCCCGTCCTCGGCCGGGTCGGGCCAGTCCACCAGGGGGAGTCGGGGCAGGCCGAGCCAGGGAGCGACGCACTCGTTCGCGTCGTCCATCCAGGTCGTCGCCCACACCAGTTCGCACCGCAAGGCCGCGAGCCGTGGCCCGAGCGAGGGGTCGATGCGGGTCAGCAGTGGAGGGGCGTCGGCTGCGGGCGGCGCGAAGCCGGAGTTGTGGACCGGGTACGGCCGGGACGCGCCGAAGGGCAGCAGCGTCCCGTCGACATCGAGGAAGAGAAGCATCAGGAGGCCCTCCCACGTCAGCCCTCGAAGCCGCCCGCGCGCAGCAGTTCGTCCACCCGCGCCCGATGCGCCTTCTCCCAGTCGTCGAGGGTCTGGGCGGCCTCCTTCTCCAGGCGGGCCCGTGCCCCGGTGAGGATCTCCGCCCGGCGCGCGGCCGGTACGACGACGATCCCCTCCTCGTCGGCCACCACGATGTCCCCGGCGTCGACGGTGGCTCCCCCGCAGCGCACGCGCTCGTTCAGCGGCAGTACGGCCTTCTTGCCGCCCGGGATCGGGATGACACCGCGCGCGAAGACGGGGAAGCCCGCAGCCCTTACCTCGCCGAGGTCACGGATCACCCCGTCGACGACGAAGCCGGCGATGCCCCGCTGCTGGGCGATGGCGCAGACGTTCCCGCCGGCGAGGGCGTAGTCCAGGTCGCCCGACTCCACCACGACGACCGAGTCCGGCTCGGCGCGGTAGATGGCGGCGTGCAGCATGAGGTTGTCGCCGGGCGGGCACCGCACGGTGAAGGCCGGCCCGGCGAGACGCGGCAGCGGACCCCACAGGGGCCGGATACCGATGTCCATGACCCGCTCGCGGCCCAGGAGTTCGGCGAGAGTGGTGGTGGGGATGTCCTCGAAGTCGGTGGCTTCAGTCATGCCCCGGACGCTACCTGCCCTTCACCGGCTGCCGTGTCGGCCATGGCCCAGCGCGCGAGTGCTCCGGCGATCCGGGGCCTGCTCGGAATCTCGGCCAGGCCCAGGGTGCCCCCGGCGGCCGTCATGATCGCCTGGAGTTTCCGGACCGCCGACGGGAACCGGGCCCATTTCACGGTCGATCCCTCACGCAGGAACATCGACTGCCGGATGACGTCGGTGAACACCGACTGCGCTCGCTTGAAGGCGAGGATGCGGTCCAGGTCGTCCGCCCAGCCCCGCGCGCTGCTGGGACGTACTCCACGGACGGCTCGCGCCCAGTCCTCGGCCATCCGGCGTTCCTGGTCCTCCGGATAGGACATCAGGTAGAGGTGGGTGGCGAGGTCGTAGAGAGGATCTCCCAGCATCGCCAACTCCCAGTCGATGGACCAGAGTTGGTTGAGCGGGTCGAGGATGAAGTTCTCCCGGTGCAGGTCCGCGTGGAGCAGGCAGAAGTCGCGTCGCGTCAGCCCGGAAACGTTCTTTCTGAGCTGGACGAACGCGTCGGGGGTGAGGCCGAGTTCGTGGAAGAGCTGCCCGAAACGCTCGGAGTTCTTCTTGTAGACCTTCTTTTCAACGAAGACGATGAGACGCTCCAGGAAGTCGTCGCAGTCGCCGTCCTCAGCACGGTCCTCGGCCTCGCAACTGCGCTCCACCTCAAGGGTGTTGGGCGTGACATGCGCCAACTCCCGGAACAGGTCGACGATCTGACCGTGGACCCCCTCCGGGATCCGCCGGTCGCCCCACGGGCGGGACTTGAGGGTGCGGCCCTCGATGAAGACCTGCAGCGCCATGCCCTCCACCTCGTGGATGACGGGGATACGGCTGATCCGTCCCTCCAGTTCGCGGAGCAGGGCCTCTTCCGACCGGAAGCACCTGCGGTCGAACCACAGGATCCGTTCGCGCGGTTCACGGAGTTTCACGATCCGCGTCTCGCCCGGCATGGTCAGCACATATGTCTCGTGGTGGTAGCCCTTGAGGGGGCCGTCCACCACGCCGCGTTCGCCGACCAGTTCGTCGGCGCGCTGCCGAACACCGGTGAGTTGGGGTGTCATTCGCTGGGTTCAGCCCGTTCCGGTTGAGCCGATGAGTAAGGGATGAGGCACGTTACTCCAGAGGCGTCAAGCAACGCCGGAGAACCCGCCCATTAACCGCCGCGAGCGACGAGACGCACGTCCGACCGAGGTCAGCGGCGTGACTGCGTTGCTAAACCCGCCGTACCGAGTCGAGTACCGGCCGCAACGAACCCACCACGGACTCGGCGCCCGCTCGGCGCAGCAACGTTTCCTTGAATTCGTTACGCGCGTAGCCGAGAAACGGGATGCCCGCCTGGCGGGCCGCTTCGAAGTCCGAGGGGGTGTCGCCGATCATCAGGGCGTCGCCGGGGCGGGCGCCCATCGCGCGCAGGGCGCGGTTCAGGCAGTGGGGGTTCGGCTTGAGGAGGTCGAGGTCGTTCGTGCGGCCGTAGACGTGCGGGGTGAAGCACTCCAGAAGCCCCCGGCCGTGGAGGTACTCCGTCACCGTGCGCGGGGAGTTGTTGGTGGCGATGGCGAGATGGATGCCGACGGCGTTCCAGGTGCGTATCAGGGGGTCCGCCCACGGGGTGGGGTACGCCGAGTCGACGGCCTTGAGTTCGTGCTGGGTGAGCAACTCCTCCAGTTCGTCGACCAGATCGCTGCGCGGGTGGCGCTTGTTGACCGCGTTCAGGACGACGTGCGGATCGGGGTGCACCCGCTCGCTCTCCGTCAGCAGTTCCCTCAGCCCCTGCCGTTCCAGCCAGGACACAAGGTCCTTCGCCACGCCCTCCGCCGAGAGTCCCGCGAACAGCCGGCAGATCGGGCCGTCGAAGTCGAAAAGGACGAAGCGAGCGCCGGTGATCAATTCTCGTACGTTGCCTGTCTCTTCTGTCACCGGAACAGTCTGCGCCGTATCAGGAGTCACTAGGAGAGTGTCAGGTCCGTCGTGATGGTTTCCCAGAGGGCGTCGAACCACTTCTGCGATTCCTCCACGAACGCGGCGTCGCGCTGGCCGGCCTGCCGCTGGAAGGAGAAGAGGAGGGACTGGCTGCCGAGCACGTCGTACATGTCCAGGGTCTGGCTGCCGTACTCCTCCTCCCGTCTCGTGAGCATGTAGTAACCGAGCAACGCCTCCTTGCCGTTGAGCAGATACAGCTTCACGGGCGGAGTGAAGGGCAGTGCCCGGAAGGTGACCTTGACGTCCATGCCGTGGGTGGCGCGCAGGGCCAGCAGGTTGTGCTGGAGCACCTGCCCCTGGGCGTTGCGCATCGACAGCCAGCGCTTGTGGACCGAGTCGTCCTCGCCGGTGTCGTCGACCGGGACGGGGAAGGCGAGGGTGATCTCCCTGGACGGGACCAGGATTCGGACCTCGATCGACCGGGGGCTGAGGCGGCCCTCGTGAATCTGGCGGAGGGTCTCGCCGATGGCCACCATCAGGGTCTCGGCGGTGTGGCATACGACATCGATGCGGACGTCCGTCTCCGAGAACGCCTCCGCCAGGCGCGGTGCCAACCCCACCATCGTCGTCTGGGGCCCGTCCAGCCCGGGTGCCGGTTCCGCGATCGTGGGCGGGCTCCCCTTGCTGACGTTGGTGAGCAACCCGGCCTCCTGGAGCACCCGCAACGCCTGCCGTACGGCGCCGCGCTCGACGCCGAACTCCTCCGCCAGGTCTGCCTGGGTGGGCAGGCGGTCTCCCGCCTTGAGGTCGCCGGCACGGATACGGTCCCGTAGGGCGTCGGCGATCTCCTGGGGCGAGAAGCTTCTGCTGCCGTTCACTGCCACGTTCTCCTGGGTCACGACCAAACGGTATAACTCTGCCCCATCTAAGGGGAGTTGTTTGGAACTTGATGGCGAGTAGGTGTGAGTAGGTACCAAATGGGAACAACTTAAGCAGAGTTGGCTGCCAACTTATCCAAGTTGGTGGAAGTTTTGCTTCCGCAGCCCGAAGGGGGAACCACCGTGCCTGCCATCGCCCTCCTGTCCGCCGTCTTCGTCGTCGGCTTCGAACAGATCGTCCAGTGGAAGTTCGGCGCCACCGGCATCATCGGCCTGCTCCTGATCTCCATCGGCATCAAGGCCAAGAGTCCGGCCATCAGTTCCATCGGGGCCGTCGTCCTGGCCCTGCTGTTCACCGGACCCGCTCTGTGATCCGTAAACCGCCCTCCGGATCAGCCACCGCGGGAGGCGATCAGCTCGTCAGCCTCAGCTCCGAACTGATCGTCTCCCACAGTGCGTTGAACCACAGCTGGGACTGTTCCACGAACGTCGTGTCCCGCAGCCCGGCGCCCTGCTCGAACGCGAACAGCATCGACTGGGTGCCCTCCGCGTCGTACATCTCCACCTGCTCCTGACCGATCTCCTCCTCGCGCTGGCTCAGCGTGTAGTACGCGAAGAGCGCCTCCGAGCCGTTGAGCAGGTACAGCTTCACCGGAGGCGTGAACGGCAGCGCGCGGAACGTGATGTGCACGTCGATGCCGTGCGTCGCGCGCAGGGCCAGCAGATTGTGGCTCAACACCTGGCCCTGCGCGTTGCGTTGGGCCAGCCAGCGCCGCTGCAGCCGGCCGTCCTCCGGGGAGTCCACCAGGGACGGGAACGCGAGTTCGATGTCACTGCTCGGCAGCAGCACCCGCACATCGACCTTGGCCGGATTCAGCTCCCCGGCGTGGATCTGGCGCAGCGGCTCGCCGATGGCCAGCGTGAGCGAGACCGCCGTCAGGCACAGCGCCTCGATCTCCACGTGCGGCTGCGCGAAGGCCTCCGCAATGCGCGGGGCCAGGCCCACCATCGTGGGCTGCGGCGGGGCTCCGGGGCCGGTCAGTGCCAGTCCGAGGTCGGGGGCGACGGTCGCCGGGCTCCCCTTGGACACATTGGTGAGCAGTCGCTCGGACTGCAGGATGCGCAGGGCCTGCCGTATGGCTCCGCGCTCGACGCCGAACTCGTCCGCCAGCTTGGCCTGGGTGGGCATGCGCTGGCCGGGCCGCAGGACACCGGACCTGATCCTGGTGCGCAGCTCGTCGGCCAGCTCGCGGTGTGACCACTGTGGCCGCGGTGACCTCGACCGTCCATTGACGGTGGCGTGTTCGGGCTCCACGACCAAACCCTACAACTTCTCGCCATCTTTGGGCAGTTCATGGAAAGGTGGTTATGAGACGCATCCAAGAGGAGATAACTAGAGAAGAGTTGGTTACCAACTTAGGTAACTTGGCCGACCGGATCTCTCTCCTGGAGGGGAGCCGAGAGCCCGGTCGGCCGGCTCGACCGCACGACAACGACAACTGAACAGCTACGGATGAGTCCACCCACCCGCCGCCAACCGGCCGCACAGCAAGGAGCGTTCAGAAGATGTCCGGGCACCAAGGCCGCCTGGACGTACGCAGCAGGGCGTCGGCCACTCGGGCGGCGCCCGCTCGTTCTTCCCGCACCAGGCCCAGCGCCGCGAGCCGCGGCACCGACACGTCACCGAGCCACAGCGCCCCCAACTCCCGGACATCCAGCGTGAGTTCCGCGCTCTCCGTGGTCGGCGCACAGGACGCCCCCTGCGCCGAGGCCACCAACCGGTAGCGCCCGCCGGCCAGTCCGGCCCCGTCGGTCACCTCGAAGACCAGCGAGCCCTCCCCCTCGTACGACCGCGCCTCCATGGCCCGTACGACATCCAGGATCCGCACCCACAGCCAGTCCGCCTGCGTGGTGATCGTGGCCGCGCGCGGGTCCGGCAGCAAGTGGGGCAGCAGATCGTCGGGGGAACGCCAGTCCGACTTCACCTTCGTCACCCAGTCCAGCGAGCAGACGTGCTGCCACAGGGCGCGCTCGGCGGCCGGGGTGGTCGCGATCAGCTGCTTCACGGTGGCCGTGTCGCCCGGCTGTTTGGCGTCGGTCCAGGTGCCGTCGCAGTAGTACGCGGCCAGACCCTCCACCTCGCCGTTCGCCGCGCGGTAGACGGCGTGGAACGGCTCGGTCCACGACACCCGTCCCGGCCGTACGGCACCCGTGGTGACCTGCCACCAGCGGTCGTCCCTGTTGATCACGCCGGGCTGGAGGCGGCGCAGCCGCTCGTGGAGTTCGGGGCCCAGCTTGCGTACGTCCTCGGCGTCCACCAGGTCGATACGGGCGCCGTCCTCGGGGCCCGACCAACGGGGGTCCAGGCCGGTGCGCTGGACATCGATGGCCCAGCGGGTCCCGGAGGTGGCGGGGCCGAAGCCGTAGCGGCCGTAGATCCGGTACTCGGCGGCGATGAGTGTCGCCACGACGTCTCCGCGCTCCTTCGCCGCGGCGAGGTCCTGGGTCATCATGCGGGTGAGCAGGCCTCGGCGGCGGTGGGTGGCCGTGACGCTGACGTTCGTGATGGCGTCGGCGGGGACGGGGGTGCCGCCGACGGCCGTGATCTCCTGGGGGAAGGAGCGGAAGGTCGCGACGCAGCGGCCGGAGTCGAAGGCGCCGAGGGTGCGGGTCGGGTCCAAGTAGCTGCTGCGGTCGGTGAGTTCTGCCTCGTCGACGGTGGGGGTGCGCAGGAAACCGGTGTTCAGGGCGCGGATCCAGTCGGGGATCTCGGGCTCGGTGACGGGGCGGACGGCGAGGTCGTCTTCACGGCTGGTCATGGGGTCACGGTAGGTCGGGTGGGGGCTGGTGCGGCGGGGATTTTTCGCCCCCGCCGCCCCTGCCCGTCCCGTCCCTGGGGGCTGCGCCCCCAGACCCCCGCTTCGGCCTGAACGGCCTCGTCCTCAAACGCCGGACGGGCTGGATGACGCCGGCCCGGATTGGAAAGGCGACCGACGGCCTGAATAGTGCCGCCCCGCGCCGGAAAAGCCAGGGGCGGCCTGAATGGTGCCAGCCCGCGTCGCAAGAACCACCACGGCCTGAATGGTGCCAGCCCGCGTCGGAAAAACCACTGACGGCCTGGATGTGCCGCCCCGCGTCTGAAAAGCCACGGACGGGCCGGATGATGTCGGCCCGCGTCCGCAAGGCGCCGGACGGGCCGAGCGTTCACGCACCCCGAAAAGTGACCGCTAGAACGCCGCCCGAATCTCCCCCACCTCGCGCCCCCCGCCCAGCACCGCCACCTTCCCGAACCCCGCCACCCGCACCCCCATCAGATCCAGCGCCCGCCCCAGCACGGGCCCCAGCGCCCGCCCCGCCCCGTCCTCCACCTTGAACGCCACGGCACGTCCGTCCGGCAGGGCCGCGGCCTGTACCGCCTCCGCGCCCATCTTCGACAGCAGGCCCGGCACCGAGCGCATCAGCAGGGTGTCGGGGCGGCGCGTGCCGGCGACGTACTCGGGGTGGGCGCGCATGGCGTCGGCGACTCGGCGTTCCGGGGTGTCGGGGGCGGCCAGGACGAAGGAGCGGTAGGCGCGGGCCAGGCCGGTGAGGGTGATCGCGAGCAGCGGGGCGCCGCAGCCGTCCGTGCCCACGGCCGCCACCCGCTCCCCCGACACTTCTTCCACAACCCTGTGGATAAGTTTCTGGAGCGGGTGGTCCGGGTCGAGATACGACTCCAGGGGCCAGCCGCGGAGCACGCTCGCCGCCAGCATCGCGGTGTGCTTGCCGGAGCAGTTCATGGCGACCCGGTCGCGTACGGCGCCCGAGGCGAGGTATGTCTCCTGCTCGACGGGGTCCAGCGGCAGGTCCGGCGGGCACTGCAACTGCCCGGCGTCCAGGCCGTGTTCGGCGAGAAGCCGTCGTACGAGATCTCGGTGGAAGAGTTCGCCGGAGTGGCTCGCGGCGGCGAGGGCGAGGCGTTCGCCGGTGAGGTCGAGGCCCGCGTGGAGGACGCCGGCCGCCTGCATGGGCTTGTTGGACGAGCGGGGGAAGACGGGGGTGTGCGGGTCGCCCAGGGACAGTTCCACGGAGCCGTCCGGCGCCAGTACCACCAGGCTGCCCCGGTGGCGGCTCTCGACGAAGCCGGAGCGGACCACCTCGGCGAGCACCGGGGGTGCGATGAAGGAATCCTCAGCCGTCACGCGCACCCCTCACACGAGTCACACGAGCAGGTCGTCCACCTGCGCCTCGCCCTCACGGTACCTGCGGGCGATCTCCCCGCTGCAGCCGTCGGCCGTGTGCTGGAGGACCTGACGGCGCCGGGACACCTGCTGTTCGTACCGCACCAGCCGGCCCATTGCGGTGGTCAGCTCCAGGTCGGTGCGCGCCTCCAGGTCCGAGAGCTCCACCTCGGCGAGCATCTCGGCGGCCAGCAGCCGGTACTCCTCGCTGTGCGGCGTGCCCAGCGTGACGTGCCGGGCCGAGGAACGGTGCCGGGCGGGCGCGTCGGTGAGGATCTCCGAGAGACGGTCCACCACCGAGGCCGCGCCTGCCGGGGAGCGGCGGGCCAGTTCGGCCCGCAGGATGTCGATACGGCCCTGGAGGAGCCGTCGTACGTAGCTCAGGTCGGCCTCGTCGCGCTGGGCGTCGCGGCGCACCGCACGCAACTCCGTGAGGCGCAGTGCGGTCAGGTCGGGTGCGGCCGGTTCGGCGGCCAGCAGCGGGCTGTCGACGCGCTGCACGGGCGGGCGGCGCGTGGCCGGTCCTCCCGCGCGGATCAGCGAGACAGTCCCGGGGGGCTGCCCGGTACTCGGTGTGCTCATGTGCCTCTACCCGTCCCCTCGACCGGCGTGTGGACAGCATCGTGCCACCCCAACTGGCCGCTATGTGACCGAGTGCCCCCGAACGGCCCCAGATGGGGGGTTAAGGAACAAAAATAGGCCCGCCCGGAGTCGTTCTCGTCCGCACGGCATCATGGGACCCATGCGAGCAGTGGTGCAGCGGGTGGACGGCGCGAGCGTCGTCGTGGACGGCGAGACGGTCGGGGCGATCGAGGGCGAAGGACTGTGCGTCTTCGTCGGCGTCACCCACGAGGACACCAAGGAGAAGGCGGCCCAACTGGCCCGCAAACTCTGGTCGATCCGCATGCTGCACGAGGAGAGGTCGTGCAGCGACATCGATGCGCCTCTGCTCGTCATCAGCCAGTTCACGCTCTACGGCGACGCCCGCAAGGGGCGCCGCCCCACCTGGAACGCGGCGGCGCCCGGCGAGGTCGCCGAGCCGCTGGTCGACGAGGTAGTGGCCCAACTACGCGCCCTGGGCGCCACGGTGGCGACGGGCCGCTTCGGCGCGCAGATGCGCGTCGCGCTGACGAACGACGGCCCGTTCACCGTGGTCGTGGACCTCTAGGGTTCTAGGGTTCTACGACGACTTCCTGGGCCGCCGCCGTCGAGTCGGCCAGCAGAGGCGCGTCCAGCGGCACGTTCCGCTTCACCAGTGCCAGGGCGATCGGTCCCAGCTCGTGATGGCGTACGGAGGTGGTGATGAAGCCGATCTTCCGGCCGTCCGCCCCCTCCTCCGCAAGCCTCAACTCCGTGCCGTGGCCCGGGAGATGGACCTCGCTGCCGTCGAGGTGGAGGAAGACGAGCCGACGCGGCGGCTTGCCCAGGTTCTGCACGCGGGCGACCGTCTCCTGGCCCCGGTAGCAGCCCTTCTGCAGATGAACCGCCGTGCCGATCCAGCCCAGTTCGTGCGGGATGGTGCGGTGGTCGGTCTCGAAGCCGAGGCGGGGGCGGTGGTGTTCGACGCGCAGGGCCTCGTACGCGAGGAGCCCGGCCGGCGGGCCCGCCTTCTCGGCGTACGACTCCAGGTCCGCACGCGGGAGGAAGAGATCACGGCCGTACGGCGTCTCGCGTACGACGACGCCGTCGGGCACCGGGGCGATGGAACCGGCGGGGAGGTGCACGACCGCGAACTCGCTTGTGCGGTCGGCCACTTCGACGCGGTAGAAGAACTTCATCGACTCCAGGTAGGCGATCAGCGCCTCCTGGGTGTCGGGTTCGGTGTGCATCCACACCGTGGTGCCGTCGTCGACGAGGTACAGGGCGTGCTCGATGTGGCCGTGCGCGGAGAGGATCAGCGCCTCGGTGGCGACGCCCACGGGGAGGTCGGTGACGTGCTGGGTGAGCAGGAGGTGCAGCCAGCTCAACCGGTCGTCGCCGGTGACGGCGACCACACCGCGGTGCGAGAGGTCCACGAAACCGTTGCCGTCGGCTAGGGCGCGCTGCTCGCGGAACAGGTCGCCGTAGTGGGCGGCGACGCCTTCGTCCACTCCTTCGGCGGAGACGGCGCCGGGCAGGGACAGCAGAGGGCTCTTCATACAGGTAAGCCTACGACTCGGTAATTGAAGACTCACTTGAAGTCTTCATGGAACAGTCCCGGCACCTGCCGAAGATCGCGAAGTGCTTCATGTCGGTCTCGAAGCCGAAGGTGTCCCGCAGCTTGGCCCGGAACTCGGCGGCGACCTCGACATCGGCCTCGATGACGTTCGTGCAGTCCCGGCAGACGAGGTGTATGTGGTGGTGCCGGTCGGCGAGGTGGTACGTCGGCGCCCCGTGCCCGAGGTGGGCGTGGCTGACCAGCTGGAGCTCCTCCAGGAGCTCCAGGGTCCGGTACACCGTGGAGATGTTGACCCCCGAGGCGGTCTTCCGCACCTCGATGAGGATGTCGTCGGGGGTCGCGTGCTCCAGGGTGTCCACGGCTTCGAGCACGAGCTGCCGCTGCGGGGTCAGCCGATAACCGCGCTGCCGCAGATCACTCTTCCAGTCGGTGCCCTGGTCAGTGCCTTGGTCTGTGCCTTGGGTGCTCACCACACCCACGAGTCTAGGCCTACTTGAAGAATGCGATCCCGTCGTCCGGCATGTCGTCCGGGAGGGCCTTCGCCCAGCGTTCGACGTCTTCCGGGGTGACGACCTTCTTCAGGTGGGCGGACATGTAGGGGCGGAGTTCGACCTCGGGGGTCTGCTTCTCGCCGACCCACATGAGGTCGCTCTTGACGTAGCCGTAGAGGCGCTTGCCGCCGGTGTAGGGGCCGGAGGCGGCGGTGCGGGCGACGGCGTCCGTGACGAGGTCGATCTGGGGCTTCTGCTTGGCGAGGTCGCCGTACCAGATCTCGACGACTCCGTCGTCCCTGGTCATGGTGACCTCCACCTTGCGGTCCGCGTCGATGCGCCAGAAGCCGGACTCGGTCTCCAGGGGGCGGACCTTGTTGCCGTCGTTGTCCAGGACCCAGGTGTGGGAGCGGTACTCCAGGAAGTCGCGGCCGTCGTGCGTGAAGGAGACCTCCTGGCCGAAGTTGCACTTCTCGGAGCCCGGGAAGTCGTGCACACCCGCGCCGGCCCACTCGCCGAGCAGGAAGACGAGGGGGACCAGGTCCTTGTGGAGGTCGGACGGGATCTCGATCATGACGTCAGCAGTTCCTCGGTGGGGGTCAGCGCTGGCCCTGGTACAGCTTCTTCACGGTCAGTCCGGCGAAGGCGAGGACGCCGACGCAGACCAGGACCAGCAGGGTTTCGAAGAAGATCTCCACGGGTGCTCCTTGAGCGGTACGAGCGGTGCGTGTACGCGGGCCGGGCCCCAGCTTAGTCGGCCGGGGCCCGGTGCTCTCTGCGAGGTACGGCTAGCCGAGCAGCTCGCTCTGCAACGTCACCGTCTGCTGGAACGGGACGGCCTCGGCCTGCCCCTTCCTCGACTGCACGATCATCGCGAGGGTGTCGCCGGCCGTGACGAAGCCCAGGCGGACCTGTTCGGCGCCGTACGGCTTCGTCTCGACGTACGGCTGGAGCTGGACGTTCGTGACCTTGGCCGCGTCCGGGAAGTCGTCGTCCGACTCGTAGCCGTCGGCGCCGCGGACCAGGTAGGTGGGGGACGCGTATCCGGCCAGGCCCTTGGAGATCTCGTCGGCGACCGTCGCCGTGTCGAACTGGAGCAGGTAGATCCTGGTGTGCGTGCCGTCCGGGGTGGTCCAGCCGCGCGCGGCGATGTGCCGCAGGCCCTGGTCGGTCAGCTTCTGGGCGATCGCGGTGCGGGCATCGGCGGTCGAGAACTCCGCGAGGAACACCTTCGTCGCCAGCCAGCCGTCGCTGCCGTCCAGCGCCTTGTCCCCTACGGCCCTCTTCGGCGCCGGCAGCACCAGCGACCGCAGGTCGGCGAAGTGGGCCCCCGCCGCGTTCGCCGTGGCGAACGGCCCCGGGCCGCCCACAGGCAACGGCGGCTTGGTGAGCGTGGGAAACGTCCACCGCCCGTCCGACGCCGTCCCCAGCCCCGGCACGTCCGACCGCTTCATCCCGCTGATCCCGTAGGCCGTCCCGGCCCCGACCACCGCGAACACGACGACGGCGGCACCCCACCGCAGCACGGCACGGAGGGTCCGGCGGTCCTTGCGGGGGGTGGGGCTCAGAGAGGCAGCCGGGGGGAAGGGCGGGGGTTCAGGGGCGGCCACCGAGAGGGGCTGGGCTTCTGAGGCAAGCGCCGAGGGGAGCGGGGGGTCCGTGGGTACCGGGACGACGGGAGGCTCGGTACCCACGGGGACGGCCGGAGCGGCGGCCGCGACGACCGGAGACTCGGAGGCAGCGGGGACTGCCGGGGATTCAGCCACCGTCGGTGCGGCCGGCGCCTCGGCAGCGACCGGGACAACCGGAGCCGCCGGAGCCTCGTCGACGACGACCGGGACGGCCGGAGACTCGGAGGCGGCCGGAGGTTCCGGGGCAGCCGGGGCAGCCGGCAAGTCGGCAGCGACCGGCGTGACCGGGACCTCAGTGACGTCGATCGCGGGCTCCGAGGCCTGCGCAGGGATCGTCGGTGTCGAGGCCGGTGGTGTGTCCGTCGGTGTCGGTGCTGGTGTCTCGTGCTGCTGGTCGGTCATACCGCCTCCCCCGGGTCCTTGATGCGGTCGAGTTGTTCCTGGAGCAGGCGGCCGATGGCGTACGTCTGCATCGGGCGGGCGGATTTCGCGGTGAGGCTGACCAGGATTTCGCCCTGGTAGGCGGAGCAGTAGATCGTGTCGAGCTTTTCGTCGGCGTCCTTCGGCGAGAGGAAGCACTTGGCGTCCTTGTAGCCGTTGATCGACGGGCCGGGGCGGAAGACGCCCAGGGAGTCGAAGAGCTCGTTCTGGAAGCGGGACGCGTTCCGTACCGCCGTCTTGTCCGCGATCTGGGCCAGCACGATGCTCACCGTCGAGGCCTTGTCCGTGTAGACGGACGCCTGCGCGTCGGTGCTGACATAGCTGCGCATCGCCAGGCCCTTGGTGTGCTGCTTGTCGATCTGCTTCTCCAGCGGAACCCGCTGCTTGAGCGGCAGTTCCTTCAGCGCGTCCTTGCGCAGCGCCGTCGCCTGCGCCCCCGTGAGGTCCACGTCGTGCCCGTACTCCGCGATGTCGGGCCCCTGGCTCCACCCGTCCGGCCCGTACGGCACGAGCGCCGCCGCGAGCGCGCTCGGCCTGCCGCCCGTCGCCTTCTCCGCGGTCACCTTCGGGAGCGTCCATACGGCGTCCCCCGCGTCCCGGTCCGCGCCGTTCACGGCCACGACGGTGAACCCGACCCCGCCGATCACGGCGACGGCGAGCAGCGTGGCCCCGGCGATCGCCGCGATACGGCCCCTGCGCACCGGCTTCCCGACGGCATCGGCGGTCAACTCCTCGGAGCTGCCGACGAGTTCAGGCACGAGTACGTCTGTCTCCGGCTGGTTCTCGGTGGTCACAGCCGCTCCATCTGCCGCTCGGCCAGGTCCATGATCTTCTTCTTCGGGACGGGCTTCGACGAGGAGACCCAGATGTGCATCTCGACGTCACCGCGCCAGGCGTGCGCCTCCGCGTTGTAGACGTCGGTGTAACCGGCCTTGGTGTCCGGCGAGTTGTGGACGTACGCCATTCCGTCGCCCGTGCCCGGGATGGGCCAGCTGTCGGTGTGGCCCTTCTCCTCGGCCCAGTAGTAGGCGTCGTCCGCGTCGGAAGCGACCGTGAGCTCGTCGTCCTGGCGGAACTGCACCAGCCGGATCTCGACGTACAGCGAGCTGCCCTCACGCCAGTTGGCGACGGCGGCGCGGCGGAACTCGCCCGCGACGAGGTCGCTGAACGCGCCGGCCGGCTTGTCGAACGTCTCCGCGTCCTCGGCCAGGTCCATCCACCCGTCCAGACCGACGTCGTAGCCCGCGTCCCGCGCCCCGCTCGGCCGCATCAGCAGCAGCTTGCGCAGGTCGCCGTCCGTCTTGACCCTGCGGTCCTCGGCGGCGGACAACGGCTCCGGAGCCGGGCCCTTCGCCTGTGTCAGCTTCGCCTGCGAGAGCGAGGGCAGCTTGTCGGGTGCGCGGTTGGCCTGAACCACGAAGCCCGTGCAGGTACCGGCGACGACACCGAGCACCGCTGCGACCGCGATCAGGAGTGTGGTGCGGCCACGGCGGCGCGGTGGCCGGGGCACCTCTTCGGTTGTTCCCCCGGGTGTTTCCGAGGCTGTTTCTTCGGGTACTTCCGGTACTTCCACAACGTCCCCCACGGAACCTGGCATGCGCATTCCATATGCGCGCACAGGAGACTCGTGGCCGTTGCAGGGAGTTGTAGGGAAGTTGATTACGATTCGGTCATGTCGAAGAAGCTCGTGATCAAGGTGACCGCGGGGGCCGACGCCCCCGAACGCTGCTCACAGGCGTTCACGGTGGCGGCGGTTGCCGTTGCCAGCGGGGTCGACGTCTCCCTGTGGCTGACCGGCGAGTCGGCGTGGTTCGCGCTGCCGGGCCGCGCCGCCGAGTTCCAACTCCCGCACGCCGCACCGCTGCCCGACCTGATCGACTCGATCCTCGCCGCCGGCCGCGTGACGTTGTGCACGCAGTGCGCGGCCCGGCGGGACATCACGGAGAAGGACGTCATCGAGGGCGTACGGATCGCCGGGGCCCAGGTGTTCGTGCAGGAGGCGATGACCGACGAGACGCAGGCCCTCGTTTACTGAGCCTGCCCCTTCACCGAGCCGACGAACTCCGCCCAGGCGTCGACGCCGAAGAGGAGGGTGCCGTGGGTGGGGTTCTTGCTGTCGCGGACGGGGACGAGGGGGAGGTTGTCGGAGACCTCGATACAGTTGCCGCCGTCGGTGTTGCTGTAGCTGCTCTTGCGCCACGTCACGTTGCTCAGGTCGATGGCTCGCACGGCACTTCCTCCAACATCCGCAGGACGAACGATCGCGACTCCGCCGGGGACATCGCCAGGTCGCGTACCGCATCATATGCACGTTGGAGGCGCTCAACCCGTTCGGTTTCCTCGATGAGTTCGCCGCGCACATCGTTCTCTGTGTAAGCCACAGTACGACCGTCGGGCAGCCTCAGGAACATGGTGTCAGTGTTCGTCAGACCGTGGACTCCACTGCCGAACGGCAGGACGTGGGGCGTGATGTTCGGGTGCTCCGCCACTTCAGCCAGGAACTCCAACTGCTGACGCCATGCTTGCTTGTCGCGCATCCCCATGCGCAACACCGCTTCGGAGATGATGGCGCGGAACGGCGGTGCATCCTCGCCCTCCAGCAACTTCCGTCGCCGCACGCGCGCTTCGACCTGCTGCTCCAGTTCTTCGCCTCGGAGCCCGCCTGCCGCGAGGGCCTCCCTCACATACCCGTCCGTCTGGAGCAGACCTGGCGGGGCGCTCACGGAGTACTGCCACAACCCCAAAGCCTCGGCCTCCAACGTCATGTACCGCCGGTACTGCTCCTTGAACTGCCTCGGGTCACCAACTGCCAACTCCCACAAGGTGAGTAGCAGCGGCTCCGTCCCGTAGTACTGGTCCAGCGCCTGTACGACCTCGGGACCGCCCAGCGTGCCGCCTCGCTCCATCTTTCCGAACAGCGACGCATCCCACCCCACCGCCTTCATCAAGTCCCGCAGGGTCAGGCCTCGTTCGACCCTCAACCGCCGCAACTCCTCGGCGAACCGCTTCCTGGGCTCATGGCTGCGTTCCGTGACCACCAGCCGTTGCGGCATGACGACCTCCTGTGGAATTTGTGGAATTTGGCGCGCCCCGTGCGGAAGTTGAGCCCGTTGGCGCTGCATTCGCCTCCGCCCTGGGTCATCCTCGTAACACCCAGGAATACACAGAGTAGTTCAACTGTCGCATTCTGTACGGAAGTTGCACAAAAAGGAGGAGGAGCCGATGGAAACCGGAGCGCTGCTGTACGACCCGGCCACGGACAAGGTCGGCGAGTACCAGGACAGGTCGGGCCCCTACGCCCTGCTGCGCCCCGTCGGCGGTGGGCGTGAATGGCAGGCCGACCCCGCCGCACTGCGACCGGCGACGGACCAGGAACGCCTCAGCGCCGGGGTCCGCGCCGCCAACTCCCGTGCGCGGACCGACGGTCCGTTCCTGGTCGCCGCCCCGCCCCGGCCCGTCGACGACTGCCCCACCTGCACGGAACTCGACGGCCTCCGCGCCAACGCCCGTACGGAACACGACTACAGCGCCGAGACCGACGCGAACGTCCTGCTCCGCAAACACCGCAGCGAGGCCCACCCCGCATGAACCGCCCCCAGCCCCATCAACTGATCCAGGTACTCCCGGTCCAGGCGGTCCCGCCTCCGCTCATGCCGGCCGTACGAGCGCCGGAACCCCCACCCGCCGCACCTCCACCAGCCGCACCCCCACCCGCACCACAGGCACCCCGTCGCCGTCGCCGGTTCCGCGCACCCCGCGCCCTCCGCGACGACGCCTTCTGGACCGGCGCGCTCACCGCGCTCTGCATCGGCGGCCTGCTGGTGGCGATCATCGCGACGGCTTGATCCGCACGTACGCTCCTGCCCGCGCCGCGGCCACGGCGGCCTCGGCGGCCCGGTCCGCGGCGGCTTCGTCGAGGCGGTCGCCGCTGGTCAGCAGGCGGTAATAGAGGGGGGCGGAGACAGCGCGGACGACCTCGTGGACATCGGTGCCCTCGGGCAACTCACCCCGGTCGACGGCCTGTTGGACGCAGGGTGCCCACTCCCCGACGCGGATGGCGTAGAAGCGGTGCAGCGCCTCGGCCGTCTTCGCCTCGCAGGTGGCGGCGGCGATCACCGCCTTGAACAGCGCTCCTTGCCGCGGGTCGGCCAACGTGCGCTGCACGAGCCGGGCGTTGGCCTTGAGGTCACCGAGCAGCGAGCCGGTCTCGGTGCGCGGCAGTGACTGCTCGGCCATGTCCAGCAGCAGATCGGCCACCAAGCCGGTCACCGTTCCCCAGCGGCGGTAGACCGTGGTCTTGCCCACCTCGGCACGGCGCGCGATGTCGGCGAGGTCCAGGTGGGCAAAGCCATGCTCCGCCAAGGCGTCCCCGGCCGCCCGCAGCACCGCCGCACGCACCCGTGCCGTGCGCCCTCCGGGACGGACGGTCCCTGGATCCGCATCCTCAAATCCCATAACGGGACTCCAGTTTCGTTAATCGCTCACGCCTGCTAGGTTGAGCCCCATACTAATGGAACTCCAGAACCATTAGCCAAGTCGGGCGGCGAGAGAGGAACAGCCATGGAATACAGGCGGCTGGGTGCATCCGGCCTCAAGGTCCCCGCACTGAGCTTCGGGGCCGGTACCTTCGGCGGCCAAGGGCCGCTGTTCGGTGCCTGGGGCACCACCGACGCACAGCAAGCACGCCGGCTCGTGGACATCTGCCTCGACGCCGGGATCACGATGTTCGACACCGCCGACGTCTATTCCGGCGGCGCCTCCGAGGAGGTGCTGGGCGAAGCCATCAAAGGCCGCAGGGACCAGGTGATCGTGTCCACCAAGACCGGCCTGCCGATGGGTGACGGTCCGGGCGATGCGGGTTCCTCCCGTTCGCGCCTGATCACCGCGTGCGAGGACGCCCTGCGCCGACTCGACACCGATCACATCGACCTGTTCCAGCTGCACGCCTTCGACGCCGGCACGCCGATCGAGGAGGTCCTGTCCACACTCGACGACCTCGTACGAGCAGGGAAGGTCCGCTACCTCGGCATCTCCAACTTCTCCGGCTGGCAGGCGATGAAGTCCCTCTCGATCGCGGAGAAGCACGGGCACCCGCGTTATGCCTCACATCAGGTCTACTACTCCCTCGTCGGCCGCGACTACGAATGGGAGCTGATGCCCCTCGGGCTCGATCAGGACCTCGGAGCCCTCGTCTGGAGCCCTCTCGGCTGGGGACGGCTCACCGGTAAGGTCCGCCGCGGCCAACCGCTACCGGCAGGCAGCCGACTGCACAGCACTGCGGACTACGGCCCGCCGGTCGAGGACGAACACCTCTACCGCGTGGTCGACACCCTCGACGAGATCGCTCAGGAGACCGGCAAGAGCATTCCGCAGATCGCCATCAACTGGCTGCTGCAGCGGCCGACCGTCTCCTCCGTCATCATCGGCGCCCGCAACGAGGAGCAGCTTCGCCAGAACCTCGGTGCCGTCGGCTGGACGCTCACGCCCGACCAGATGGCGAAAGTCGATGCGGCGAGCGGCAGGACAGCGCCCTACCCGTACTTCCCCTACCAGCGCCAGGAAGGCTTCGCCCGCCTCAACCCGCCGGTTGTGTAGGTCGCCACAGGCAGAACGGGTGCCCCGCCGGATCGAAGAAGACCCGTACGTCGCCCTGGGGCTGGTCGGCCGCGAGCGTGGCACCCTCGGCCACCGCCCTCGCCGTCTCGCCCTCCAGGTCGTCGACCTCGATGTCGAGGTGCAGCATCATCTGCTGCTCGCCGGGTCTGCGCGTGGGCCACACGGGCGGGACGTACTCCGGCACCGTCTGGAAGGAGAGGCCGGTGCCGCCGTCGGGCGGGCCGATGAGGACCCAGTCGGGTTCCTCGGCCCGGATCTCGTAGCCGAGGAGGCGGAGGTAGAAGCCGGCCAGCTCGTGCGCGTCCTGTGCGTCGAGCACCACGGTGGACAGTCTCGTAGGCGACATGCCCGCCCTCTACCCACCCGCCCTACGGCCTGCGCTTCTTGCCGTCCAGCTCGTCCCACCACTCGTCGGACTTCGGGTCGCCGGACGGGTCGTCCCACCAGCGGTCGTCGGGGCCCCTGCGGTTGGCGACCATCGCGGCGACCGGCGGGATCACCATCGCGACCACGCACATACCGACGGCCGCGGGCACAGACCAGATCCGCACGACTCCCCAGGCCAGGACGAACAGCCCGATGCAGATGCCCATCATGACGAAGTAGGTGCGACGGCGGCGTGCCAGCATGTCTCCAGGGTAGGCCCGGGCACGCCAAAGGGCCGCGCCCAGGAAAAGGTGCGGCCCCTCGACAGTGAATCGGCGGTCAGACCGCGATCGCCACCTCCGCCAGCCCGCCCGTCTGGGCGACGACCGTGCGGTCGGCGGTGGCGCCCGGAACGAGGGCGCGGACGGTCCAGGTGCCTTCGGCCGCGTAGAAGCGGAACTGGCCCGTCGCGGAGGTGGGAACCTCCGCGGTGAACTCGCCGGTCGAGTCCAGGAGACGGACGTAGCCCGTCACCGGCTCGCCGTTACGGGTCACCTGGCCCTGGATGGTGGTCTCACCGGGCTTGATCGTCGAGGCGTCGGGGCCGCCGGCCTTCGCTCCACACATGTCTTGTTTCCTTCAGGTCGCAGCGGTTGTGCGGGGGATTACTTGTTGGCGCCGAGCTCGATCGGAACGCCGACCAGGGAGCCGTACTCGGTCCAGGAGCCGTCGTAGTTCTTGACGTTCTCGACACCGAGCAGCTCGTGCAGCACGAACCAGGTCAGGGCCGAGCGCTCGCCGATACGGCAGTACGCGATGGTGTCCTTGGCGAGGTCGACCTGCTCCTCGGCGTAGAGCTCCTTGAGCTCGTCGTCCGACTTGAAGGTGCCGTCGTCGTTGGCGTTCTTCGACCACGGGATGTTGCGGGCGGACGGGACGTGGCCCGGGCGCTGCGACTGCTCCTGCGGGAGGTGGGCCGGGGCGAGCAGCTTGCCGGAGAACTCGTCGGGCGACCGGACGTCGACCAGGTTCTGCGAGCCGATGGCCGCCACGACGTCGTCGCGGAAGGCGCGGATCGACTTGTTCTGCGGCTTGGCCTTGTAGTCGGTGGTGGCCCGGGTCGGGACCTCCTCGACCAGCTCGCGGGCGTCCAGTTCCCACTTCTTGCGGCCGCCGTCGAGCAGCTTGACGCTGTCGTGGCCGTACAGCTTGAAGTACCAGTAGGCGTAAGAGGCGAACCAGTTGTTGTTGCCGCCGTAGAGGATCACCAGCGTGTCGTTGCCGATGCCCTTGGCCGAGAGGAGCTTCTCGAAGCCCTCCTGGTCGATGAAGTCACGGCGTACCGGGTCCTGGAGGTCCTTGGTCCAGTCGATCCGGATGGCGTTGCGGATGTGGTTCTTCTCGTACGCGGACGTGTCCTCGTCGACCTCGACGATGGCGATGTCCGCGTTGTCGAGGTTTGCCTCGACCCAGTCGGCGTCGACCAGGACGTCACTGCGGCTCATGCTGTTTCTCCTCCGGGGCAGTTACGGCGGTGCGGTGCGTGAGAGAGGGGTGCGCGCTCGCGCGGGTGCCCAGAGATCAAGGGCACGGGGGAAGACGGAAGCCTGCGCTTCCGCTCAGAAAGTGCGACAGAGCATGGCGGCGACGCGGCACAGGTCCACTGCCCGCCGCTTCGTGAGATCCGCCTGTTGCCTCATGGGGTCGATCGTAGGGACGGACGACGGGACATGTCACCGGTGTGTCGTATTTTGAGACGCGATCGTCCGTGATGTGAGATCGGCGGGGTGGCAGCGGCCACGTCACCGGGAATCCGTACGCCCTTCGCTGCCCTCACAACTGCCGTACGGACACTGCCGTCTCGCCCCTCGGACAGCCGCCGTCCACCGGACCCGGTCCGTCCTACCCGGCCAGCCTGACGTTCGAACCCTTCACCTTGATCTCCACACCGTTCTGCGCGGCCTGCACACTGGCCAGCTTCACCCCGCCCGGCAGCTGGTCGATCGTCTGCTGGAAGTCGGTGATCGAGCGGATCCGGGAGTCGGCGAGGTCGACTACCAGCTTGGGCAGGTTGTCGGCGTGCACCTTCACGGTGTCGCCGTCGACGGTGACCGTGCTGAGCACCGGATACGTCGTCTCCTGGCCGCCGACCGAGATCTTGACGTCGACCTTGATCTTGCCGTCGCCGCCGTCGGAGAGGTTGACGACCTGGGCCTTGACCCCCGTGAAGATGTTCGTCGGTTCGGACTTGGCGGCCTTGAGCAGCTGGTCGTAGGCGATGCTCGCGGAGCCGGTCGCGCTGGCCGCGGTGGCGGAGCTGTAGCCGTTGGAGAACTTGACGTCCTTCATGTCGGCCTTGAGGTCGTCGATCCGGATCGTGGAGGTGCCGCTGCCCGTCGTGTTCGCGGTGGTCGCCTCGTAGGTCTTGATGCCGAGCTCGACGTCGTCCAGCTCACCGGAGGCGACCTGGGTGAGGAAGGGGAAGCCCTTGATGGAGACGTCGGGGGCGGAGGCGAGGTTCTCGCTCGTCTGGACCTTGCCCGCCGCCTCGTCCTGCGCGAAGTAGACCGCGACCCGGTCCACGACCACGAACAGGATGCCCAGAATCACCACGACGGTCAGAAGTATTCGTAGCCCACGCATTTACGGTGTTCCCCCACCTGGCGGTCGTCGACGAAAGCGGTGCAACGACCGAGTGGCCGCGAATCGCGAGCGTAGTCCCGCGAGATGCGTGCAGCAGGAAATTGTCGATCACCTGTGACAAGCAGCGTGCTTACGCCAGTGCGCGCCCCAGTACGTAGACCGCCGGGGCCGCCGCGGCGAGCGGGAGGGCCACACCGGCCGTGAAGTGGACGAAGCGGGACGGGTAGTCGTAGCTCGCCACCCGGTGGCCGATCAGCGCGCAGCCGGCCGCGACCGCGCCGAGCAGCGCGCCCTTCGCGCCGAGGCCGGTCGTCCCGCCGACCGCGATGCCCGCGCCGGCGGCGGCGAGGAGGGAGACGCCGACCGACGCCACGGTCGGCAGCGGGAGCGCGCGGGCCAGGATCGCGACCGCCACGGCGGCCGCGCCGACGGTGACCGCGTCCGGGTCGGCCGCGAGATGGCCGGTCGCGACGATGGCCAGGGCCACCGAGGCGACCGTCGCCATCAGGCTCGTGATCCGGGTGTCCGGGTCGGCGTGCGAGCGCATCTGCATCACGAGGGAGAGCAGGACCCAGACGCCGAGGGTGCCGAGGATCGCGGCGGGGCCGTTGTCCCGGCCGGCCGCGAGCAGCGCCACGTCCGCGACGAGCGCGCCCGCGAAGGCCAGCGCGATGCCCTGCCGGGCGGGCCACATTCCGTTCAGCCGGAACCAGCCTGCCGCCGTGACCGCCTGGAGCACGACGAGCGGTACGACGAGGGCGTACGACCCGATCTGCGCGGTGACGGAGAGGAGGAGCGCCAGGAGGGCGGTGAGGCCGGCGGGCTGCATGCCGGGTTCGATGATCGGCGAGCGGCCCTCCAGCCGGGCCCGCTGGGCGTCGGTGATCCGGGCGTTCCCGGCGAGGGAGGGCGGGCCGTAGGCGACGGCCTCTTCCGTGGCGGCGGGAGCCGGGGGCGCGGTTACGGGTGCCTGCGCGTAGGGGTCGTAACTCGGCGTCGGCGCCTGGTAGTTCTGCGGCGGGAAGTACGCCAGGTCGGACGCCGAGGGTCTCGACTGCTGGACCTGGGTGTCCCAGGTCTGGCCCTGCCACTGCTGGGTGTACTGCTGCGCGGCCTGCGGGTCGTCGTACGCCTGCTGCTGCCCGGGCCAGGCCTGCGCCTGCTGGGCCTGCTGCGGCTGTTGCTGCTGGGCGTAGGGGTCGTAGCCCTCGCCATAGCCCTCGTACGGCTGGTTGCTCATCGCTTCGCTCATCCTCCTGCGAACGGCGGGAGCACCTCGACCGTGCCGCCCTCGGCCAGCCGTACCGTCTCATGCCCGCGGGTGCCCACGGGGTCACCGTCGACGAGGAAGGAGCATCGCAGCAGTACGCGGGCGAGTTCCCCGGGGTGTCGCTCGCGCACCTCGGCGAGGGCCTCGGCGAGGGTGGCCGCGTCGAACGGCTCCTCGGCGATCCCGGCCGCGGCCTTCGCGGCGGCCCAGTAGCGCACCGTGACCTTTGGCATCCGCTTCCTCAATCGATCGGGGGCTGCAACGGCCAGGCTAGCCGCCCTGCGAACAGGCCCAGCGTCCGATGCGGGCCAGCAGGTCGTCGCCGGCCGCGTGTTCGGCGTGGCCCATGCCGGGCTCCAGCCAGAGTTCGGCGTGGTCACCGGCGGCTTCGGCCAGCATGCGGGGGTGGTCGAGGGGGAAGTAGCCGTCGATCTCGCCGTGCACGACGAGCAGCGGGGTGGGCGCGATACGCGGGACGGCCTCCACCGGGGAGAGCGGGACCGGGTCCCAACCGCCGCGCTCGATACGGGTCTTGAGGCCGAGGCGGCCGACGAGGCGGCCCTCGGGGCGGGTCACCAGCCAGTGCAGCTTCCGCATGGGGGCGGTGCCCCGGTAGTACCAGCGGGCCGGCGCACTCACCGAAACCACCGCGTCCGTGTGCGCTTCTGTGCGCCCCCTGCGCCCCTGACCGTCCGCGTCACCCTCCGGGCGGTAGAGCGCCGCGTGCCGCAGCACCACGGAACCGCCCATCGAGAAGCCGACGGTGACCACGCGCGCGTGCCCCTGCTCGCGCGCCCAGGCGACCGCCGCCGCCAGATCGAGCACCTCGCGGTCGCCGACCGTGGAGCGTCCGCCGGACCTTCCGTGGCCCCGGAAGGAGAACGTGACCACGGCCCCGTACTGGGCGAACGCCTCGGCCACCCGACGCACATGCGGCTTGTCCACATCGCCCGTGAAACCGTGCGCGACGACGAACACCAGGTCACCGGAAGATGGCGCGGAGGCGTCGTATACGGCCGCTGCCGGGTCGTATACGGAATCGATCGTCACCCCGTCGTCGGTGTGCAGAAACGTCCGCAAAGGTGTGCGTCTGATCGTCTCAGAGTTCGGACGAACGGTGGATCGTGCCACATGACCTGCCGTACCAGCGCTCATGTGGGCTATTCTGCTGGACAGAGGACTCGGGCAGAGAAGCCCCCGGGTCCTTTTGTGCTTCCAGGAGCGTTGTATACGAAGCGGTACACCACGGGAAACCACAGGTGGCCGCCGGTGGTACAGGGCCCCCGGGACCGCAAACGCTGTGCCGCATGACACACGTCCTCGCAGGGACCGAGGAGGAACCAGACTTATGAGTTCTCTGCTGCTCCTGACCAATGCCCTCCAGCCGTCTACGGAGGTGCTTCCGGCCCTTGGCCTGCTGCTGCACAACGTGCGCGTGGCACCGGCGGAAGGCCCCGCTCTCGTCGACACCCCCGGTGCCGACGTCATCCTCATCGACGGCCGCCGGGATCTGCCTCAGGTACGCAGCCTGTGTCAGCTCCTCCGCTCCACCGGACCTGGATGCCCGCTCATCCTCGTCGTCACCGAGGGCGGCCTCGCCGCCGTCACCGCCGACTGGGGCATCGACGACGTGCTCCTCGACACGGCCGGCCCGGCCGAGGTCGAGGCGCGGCTGCGCCTCGCCATGGGCCGCCAGCAGATCGTCAACGACGACTCCCCCATGGAGATCCGCAACGGCGACCTCTCCGTGGACGAGGCGACGTACTCCGCCAAGCTCAAGGGCCGGGTCCTCGACCTGACCTTCAAGGAGTTCGAGCTCCTCAAGTACCTCGCCCAGCACCCGGGCCGCGTCTTCACGCGCGCCCAGCTGCTGCAGGAGGTCTGGGGCTACGACTACTTCGGCGGCACACGGACGGTCGACGTCCACGTACGACGCCTGCGCGCCAAGCTCGGCCCCGAGCACGAGTCGCTGATCGGGACCGTCCGGAACGTCGGTTATCGATTCGTTACGCCCGAGAAGGGCGACCGGGGCGGCGAGGAGGCGAAGCTCAAGGCGAGCGCCGCTCTCGCAGGTGCAAAGCCGGAGGATGCGGACGAGACGACCGACTCGGCCGCCCTGGACGCGGCCGAGATCCCGGCGCAGGCGTAACCCGCGTCCGGGCAGGGCATCGCTCCCGCACGGCTTCTCGTCGCTTCCGCACGGAGATGCTGTGCGGAAGCGACGAGAAGCTTCGAAACGCCCTGCCCAGAGCAGGTCAATCCGCGTAGACTCCGCGCGTGGCCAAGGTGACTCGGGATGATGTGGCGCGACTGGCGGGTACTTCGACCGCCGTCGTCAGCTATGTCATCAACAACGGACCCCGGCCGGTTGCCCCGGCCACGCGCGAGCGTGTCCTCGCCGCGATCAAGGAACTGGGGTACCGACCGGACCGGGTGGCCCAGGCCATGGCGTCGCGGCGCACGGACCTCATAGGCCTGATCGTGCCGGACGCGCGCCAGCCCTTCTTCGGGGAGATGGCGCACGCGGTCGAACAGGCCGCGTCCGAGCGCGGAAAGATGGTGCTGGTCGGGAACTCCGACTACGTCGCCGAGCGTGAGGTCCACTACCTGCGCGCGTTCCTCGGGATGCGCGTCTCCGGCCTGATCCTCGTGAGCCACGCGCTGAACGACCTCGCCGCCGCCGAGATCGAGGCCTGGGACGCCCGCGTGGTCCTTCTCCACGAACGCCCCGAGGCCATCGACGACGTCGCCGTCGTCACGGACGACCTCGGCGGCGCCCAGCTCGCCGTCCGCCACCTCCTGGAGCACGGCTACGACTACGTCGCCTGCATGGGCGGTACGGCGGACACCCCGGCCGTCGGCGACCCGGTCTCCGACCACGTCGAGGGCTGGCGGCGCGCGATGACCGAGGCCGGACTGCCGACCGAGGACCGGCTCTTCGAGGCGCCGTACAACCGCTACGACGCCTACAAGGTCGCCCTGGGAATCCTCTCCGGGCCGCGGCGGCCGCCGGCGATCTTCTGCTCCACCGACGACCAGGCGATCGGCCTGCTGCGGGCCGCACGCGAGCTGCGCATCGACGTACCCCGCGAACTCGGCGTGATCGGCTTCGACGACATCAAGGAAGCCGCCCTCGCCGATCCGCCGATGACGACGATCGCTTCGGACCGTCCGGCGATGGCCAGGGCGGCCGTGGACCTCGTCCTCGACGACGGGCTCCGCGTGGCGGGCTCCCGTCGTGAGCGGCTGAAGGTGTTTCCCTCCCGCCTGGTGACCCGGCGGTCCTGCGGCTGCGAAGCCTGACCGGACCGCCGAGTCACGGCGTTCGGATCAGAACAGCAGGTTGTACTGGTTGTAGCCGGTACCCAGCTTGATCCGCGTCCCGAAGAGCGCGGTCGTCGCCTTGTTGGTGCCCGGGTAGAGCCACAGCGTGCCGCCCGAGTCGCGGGTGATCACATCCGCGATGCCGTCTCCCGTGACGTCACCGTTGGCGACGTAGGACGTGAAGTTCCAGCCGGTACGGGCCTGGACGCGGGGCTTCCACGGAGTGTGCTCGGCCTGGGTGCCCGCGTAGAGGTACAGGACACCGGAGGAGTTGCGGACCAGGAGGTCGGCGCGGCCGTCGCCGGTCAGGTCTCCGTGACCGAAGATCTTGACGTTCTTCCACGCCTTGTCGACGACCTTGACCCGGCCGTAGAACTGGCCGTTGCCCTTGCCCGGGTAGAGGTAGACCGAGCCGTCGGCGTCCACCGCGACCAGGTCGGGGCGGGCGTCACCGGTCAGGTCGCCGGGGATCGCGTACGACTTGTAGCCGCCCCACACCGAGCTGATCTGCATCCACGTGAACTCGCCCGTGGAGTGGTCCAGGTAGTCGCGCCAGAGGTGGCCGTCCGTCTTGTCGCGGACGATCAGGTCCTGGTAGTAGTCCCGGTCCAGGTCGGCCTGCAGGCCCCAACTGGCCGTCTGCCAGCCGCTGCCCAGGTAGGCGCGCTGCGCGAGCGAGGTGCCCTTGCTGTCCTGCTCGAACAGGCCGCCCGAGGGCGTACGGCCCAGCACGTCGGCGCGACCGTCGAAGGACAGGTCCGTGTCGTCGATGCGCGGCTGCGCGGCCCAGGCGTACGAGCCGACCTTGGTGAAGACCGGATAGGCGCCCTTCGCGGTGCAGCCGGCCACGCCCCAGGAGACGATGCCGATGACCTTGTTGTCGACGATCACCGGGCCGCCGGAGTCACCGTTGCAGGGGCTGGTGGTGCCCTCGTCGGTGCCGGAGGCGGGGGTGCCCGCGCAGAACATCGAGCCCTCGATGAACTCGTCGTCCCCGAGGACCGACTTCATCGCGCTGTCGCAGGTCGCGTCGTCGACGACCGGCAGCGTGGCCTTGCGCAGGTTCGCGGAGAGCTCGGTGCCGGTGCCCGAGGTCAGGCCCCAGCCGTAGACCGTTGCCTTCGCGCCCGGGGTGACGTACCCGAGGTCGTTGAGGTGGGCCAGCCGCATCCACTGCTGGTCCAGGGGGCGGTCCAGGGTGAGGACCGCGATGTCGTTCTGGGCCGTGGTGGCGTTGAAGCGCGGGTGGTTCCACTGGTGCAGGACGCCCGTGACCGTGCCGGACGTGTCGTCGTAGAGACCGGTCGCGCCGGCCAGGACCGCGCCGTTCTTCACCCAGTCCAGGCCCGCGACGCAGTGCGCGGCGGTGAGGACCTTGTTCGGGGCGACCAGGGTGCCGCCGCAGAAGTAGCCGTCGCCGGTCGTGTCGTCGTAGTAGGCGAGCTGGACCATCCACGGCGCGCTGGAGATCGTGGTCTCGGTGCCGCCGATGATGTACGGCGTCTTCGTCGCCGCCTTCTTCGCGGTCGCCTGGGTGCGGGCGGCGTCGACGACGCGGGAGCGCAGTTCCTTGTCGGAGGCGGTGGGCTGCGGGAGCACCGCCTGGGCGGCAGCGGCGGCGGACGGCAGTCCGGGCGGGCCGTCGACGGCGGTGGCGGGCCGGGCCGCGAGAACGCCGGCGCAGCTCAGCGCCAGCGCGAGGGCTGCGGCCGGGAACGCCGTGGTGGGGCGTCTCAGACGGCCGCGCAGGGCACGTATCACTCGGGACTCCTGGTGTGGGTGTCGTAGTGGGCCCGAGAAGGGCGTACGACGCGACCACGCAGGGCCGACGACATGCTTTCCGTAGTGCTTTCCGTCACGGCGCATGTACCGGCTCTGTTCGCGGAGCCCCCCTCCGGCCCGGAGATCGTAGGCCCCGCCTGTCACCTCACACACGTCCCGCACAGGGGTCACACAAGTATTCGTCCGGCCCGTGCCGTGCCCTAACTCCCCCGCAACCTCCCGTTTCCCCGAGTTTCCAGGCCCCGGGCGTCTTTATATCGGGCATACGAGGTTCTGTCGGGCTTCTCAGCGGGGACTCAGGTACCTCTCATGATCGCGCGACAGTCTCTATTCCATGACCGAGAGCTTCCGCCGCAGCGGCGAGTACGAGACCCCCCAGGGCGACCAGCCGCAGGCGTACCCCCAGCAGCAGCACGCCTCTTCCCCCGTGAACCCGGAGTGGCCGCCCCCGCCGGCCTACCAGCCGCAGCCGGCGCAGCAGGCTCAGCCCTTCCAGCCGGTGCAGCCCGCCGAGGCGGCGCAGGAGCCGGTCACCGTCGAGCCGGGTACGACGGTATGGCCGGGCGGTCAGACGCCCGCCCCCTCGCCCGCCCCCTCGCCCGCCCCGCAGGCCGCGTTCGGCGCGGACGGTTACGGCGGAGCGTACGGCGGTTCCGGTGGCGGCGGCGATACGGCTCTCCTCACTCCCGTCCAGGCGGAAGCACCCAAGCCGAAGAAGCGGACCCGCGGTCCGATCGCGCTGCTCGCCGCCGTGGCGATCGTCGCCGCGGCCGTCGGCGGCGGCACGGCGTACGCCTTCCAGCAGCTGACCGGCAAGGACACCGTCGCCACCACCAGCACCACCACGGCGGTCGTGCCCTCCAGCAAGCGGGGCGACGTGGCCACCATCGCCGCGACCGTCAGCCCGAGCGTGGTCGAGGTCGAGGCCACCCTCAGCAACGGCACCTCCACCGGCGCGGGCGTGATCATCACCAGCGACGGCGAGATCATCACCAACAACCACGTCGTCTCCGGCGCCACGTCCGTCAAGGTCAAGACGAGCAACGGCAAGTCGTACACCGCGAAGGTCGTCGGCACCGACAGCAAGAAGGACCTCGCGCTCCTCAAGCTGGAGAACGCCTCCGGCCTGACAGCGGCCACCCTCGGCAACTCCTCCGGCGTCCAGGTAGGCGACACGGTCGTCGCGATCGGCTCCCCCGAGGGCCTGACCGGCACGGTCACCAGCGGCATCGTCTCCGCCCTCAACCGGGACGTGACCGTCTCGACCGACGAGAGCCAGAGCCAGGGTTCGGGCGGCGGCAACGGCCAGTGGCCGTTCCAGTTCGGCGGCCAGCAGTTCAACGGCGACACCGGTTCGTCCACGACGACGTACAAGGCCATCCAGACGGACGCGTCCCTCAACCCCGGCAACTCCGGCGGTGCCCTGATCGACGCGAACGGCAACATCATCGGCATCAACTCCGCGATGTACTCGTCGAGTTCGGACTCCTCGTCCTCGTCGTCCGACGCCGGAAGCATCGGCATCGGCTTCGCCATCCCGATCAACACCGTCAAGGCGGACCTGGCTTCGCTGCGGGCGGGCGGTTCCGACAAGTAAGTCCGCGGCCGATCAGCCAAGTCCGTGGTCGATCAGCGATCAGTAGGGAGTACGTCATGATCAAGCAGGTTTCGCACACGGTGACCGACACCGGAGCGGCCGGTCTCGGCCTGGCCCTCGGGGTGGCGTACGAACTGCACGCGCCGGCGGCACGGGCACCGGAAGTGGCGCCCGCCCCGGAGCTGATGGGGCTCCGCACCAGCGCGGCCCACCCGCACCACCGGAAGGTGCCGCTGAACCGGCTCGCCGCGATGCGAGCCTGATCTGCCACCGTACGAGGCTGATCTCAGCCGGTTTCTCCCCTCCCCTCCTCTTTACGCGCCAGCCGGGAAACATGCGAGGCTGATTGCGACCAGCCGATCGTTGTCTCCCTGTCCCACCGCACCCGAGGAATCCAGCCCATGAGCCCCGCCGAAGGCGACCGTGACACCCAGCGCATCCTGATCGTCGACGACGAGCCGGCGGTGCGTGAAGCACTCCAGCGCAGTCTGGCCTTCGAGGGGTACGACACCGAGGTCGCCGTCGACGGCGCGGACGCGCTGGAGAAGGCGACCGCCTACCAGCCCGACCTGGTCGTCCTCGACATCCAGATGCCGCGCATGGACGGCCTCACGGCCGCCCGCCGCATGCGCGGGGCGGGCACGACGACCCCGATCCTCATGCTCACGGCCCGCGACACGGTGGGCGACCGCGTGACCGGCCTCGACGCGGGCGCCGACGACTACCTCGTCAAGCCCTTCGAACTCGACGAACTCTTCGCACGGGTAAGGGCGTTGCTGCGCCGCAGCTCGTACGCGGCGGCAGCGGCGGCCGGCACGGCCCCCGAGGACGACTCCCTGACCTTCGCCGACCTCCGTATGGACCTCGCGACGCGTGAGGTGACGCGGAACGGCCGCCAGGTCGAACTGACCCGCACGGAATTCACGCTCCTTGAGATGTTCCTCGCCCACCCCCGCCAGGTCCTCACCCGTGAGCAGATCCTGAAGGCCGTCTGGGGCTTCGACTTCGAGCCGTCCTCCAACTCCCTCGATGTATATGTGATGTACCTGCGCCGGAAGACGGAGGCGGGCGGCGAGCCGCGGCTCGTCCACACGGTTCGGGGCGTGGGCTATGTGCTGCGACAGGGTGGGGCGGAGTGAAGAACGTCCTCAACCGGTTCCTGCACCGGTTCCGGACCCTGCCGATCCGGTCCCGGCTGGCGATGCTGGTCGCGGCGGCGGTGGCGTTCGGGGTGGCGGCGGTTTCGGTGACCTGTTGGTTCATCGTGCAGGGGAAGTTGTACGGTCAGGTCGACGGCGACCTCAGGAAGATCGCGCAGGTGCCGCAACGGGCCGACCAGGTCGCGGTGCTCCTCAAGACCTGCCCTCAGACGCCCGACGCCGCGCCGTCCAACGACGACGACTTCAACGGCGGCCTCGGAACCCAGACCACTTACCTCCAGCTGATCGGGTCGGACGGCAAGCCCTGCGTCTCCTCGAACTCGGCGGGGACCATCAAGGTCACCAGCTCCGACAAGAACGTGGTCAAGCAGACGAACGGCCTCGCGGGCGGGCCCACCAGCATCAGCGGGGTCTTCCGCACCGGCGTCGACACGGACGGCAATGCCGTACGCGTGCTGACCACACCGCTGATCGTCAGGCAGGCCATGGGGCCGAACCAGCTGTACGCCGACTCCGCGCTCACGATCGGCATCTCCCTGAAGAGCACGCAGAACACGCTCAACGACCTCGCCCTCATCCTCCTCCTCGTCTCCGGCATCGGAGTCGTCGGCGCCGGTGCGGCCGGTCTCGCGGTGGCCCGCGCAGGCCTCCGTCCCATCGACAAGCTCACCGAGGCCGTCGAGCACGTGGCCCGTACCGAGGACCTGGCCATCCGCATCCCCGTGGACGAGGACAGCGAGGACGAAGTCGCCCGCCTCTCCCGCTCCTTCAACTCGATGACGACCTCCCTCGCCAACTCCCGCGAACTGCAACAACAACTCATCGCGGACGCCGGCCACGAACTCCGCACCCCCCTCACCTCCCTCCGCACCAACGTCGAACTCCTCACCCGCAGCGAGGAGACCGGCCGCCCGATCCCCCCGGCCGACCGCAAGGCGCTCCTCGCCTCGGTGAAGGCGCAGATGACCGAACTGGCGTCCCTGATCGGCGACTTGCAGGAGTTGTCCCGCTCGGAGGGCCAGCGTGGCGAACGCGTCCAGGTGGTCTCGCTCCAGGACACGGTCGAAGCGGCGTTGCGCCGAGCACGCCTGCGCGGCCCGGAGTTGACGATCACGGCGGACGTACAGCCGTGGTTCGTCCAATCGGAGCCCTCCGCCCTGGAACGCGCGATCGTCAACATCCTTGACAACGCGGTGAAGTTCAGCCCCGAAGGCGGCACGATCGAGGTCCAGCTCACGCGCGGCGTCCTCACCGTCCGCGACCACGGCCCCGGCATCCCCGCCGATGAACTCCCGCACGTCTTCGACCGCTTCTGGCGCTCCCCGTCGGCCCGCGCCCTCCCCGGTTCCGGCCTGGGCCTTTCGATCGTGGCCCGCACGGTCCAACAGGCGGGCGGCGAGGTGACGTTGTCCCGCGCAGCGGGGGGCGGGACGGTGGCGACGGTGCGACTGCCGGGGGCGCCCACGGCTCCGCCGCCGGACATGTCGTAACGGTCGCACCAATGCGTCATCGGGGCGCCCCGGCGGTGCTCCGGTTAACGGAAAGCCCCGACGTGTCCGACTCGGGGCTCGACATGGCGGGGACGCTAACCGACCGATCCGTGTCGGGGCACCCTGGTTTCACCGAACTGGGACTGGTTGGCCACAACACCCTGTACACGACGGCCACTTGCTCGGCTACTCCTCCGCCGAAGGCAGAACAAGGGGCTCAGGTTCTTGCCAGAAGACCTCCTCGACCACGATCTGGGGATCTTCGGTTCGGCGGACGAAGGTGTACTTCAGCCAGCCGTTTCCACGGTCGAAGAAGCAGAGGTGGCGGCCCTTCGGTTCGGTGGACCGGCCTGGCATGACGCTGTGGCCTCGGGTAACCCGGCGTCGGCATTGATGCCACGGAAGTACGGATCCTTCGCGGTGACCAGTTCGGCTCGCGCCGCTAGGACGATGTCACGAGCGTGGTCGGGCAGTGCCTCGATGGTGGCGAGAGCATCGGTTCGCCAGTCCGCCTGCCAAGGCGGCCCCATGAACCCATCGGTCACTCGCCGGGCTCCAGGTCTCGGACCCGGTAGTGAATCTTCGCCGCCTCTTCGAGGAGGGCCTTGGCCTCGGCGATGTCGGTGCACTCGTACGCGGCACGGTGTTCGAGATCGCGGACATGCGCGTCCAGCCTGGGGTCGCGGGCGAAGGCGTACTCACCCCACCAGCGAGCCATGAACGCCGGCACGGGACCTACGTCGTACGCGTCGGCGATCGCCCACTTCCAATGGGCGTCGAAGTCCGGGAGGAGTTCGGGAGTGTGCTGCGCGATGGCCCTGCGCAGCGCCTTCGGCGTCCGCTCGGGCATCGGCGGGACGGACGGCTCGGGTTCAGCAGCGTGAGCAGTCATGGCCGGTGCCCTCCTTCGACGCGTCGTGTCTACGACCATAACCGGCTCGCCCGTTCCCTCTCAGTGGTTGGTCTCCCGGCCGTGCATTCGACCGGAAGATCAACGATGAGGGAGGCGCGGCGGCGAACGTCAGCCCTTCCGCCCCACGTCACCCGAACGTGCGCACGCCTGCCGCAGCCTTGACCCCGTCCACGAACCCGGACCAGGCCGCAGCGGCGAGAACCAGCGGGCGGCTCGTCGGGGTCTTGCTGTCCCGGACGGGGACCACACCGGTGTAGCCGTCGGCGACCTCGACGCAGTCGTTGTCCCCACCTGCGCTGTAGCTCGACTTGCGCCAGGCAGCGGTGCTGAGGTCGGGGGTGTGCGTCATGATCTGTGATCCTCCAGTACGCCCCTGATGAACGTGAGCGAGTCCGACGGGGACAGCGCCAGGTCGCGAAGCCGATCGTAGGACAGTCGGTATCGCAGGATGTCGTCCGGATCCTCAGTCAGCTCGCTGCACTCGTTGCCCTCCTTGTAGGCAACAGCGCTTCCGTCCTTCTGCCAGAGCAGCGTCAGCGATCCCGTCATGTGGTGGTGAACTCCCGAAGAAAATGGCAACACTTGGATCGTCACGTTGGGCCACATCGCAACGGTCTCAAGGTGAATCAACTGGTCACTCCACGTCTTGGCTCGACTGGCCGGGCGTCGGAACGCGCTCTCGTCGACGACGATTCGGACGTCGGGCTCCGGCTTCTGCCGCAGCAGGTACTGCCGTCCGGCCCTCGCCGCTACCAGTTCCTCGACCAACTCGGCGCCGTCAGGTGTTGTCTGGGCTCCAGACAACACCTCCCGTGCAAAGTCCTCGGTCTGCACAAGCCCAGGCACCGCCGGCGTGAACTTCCACATGACCCGAGCCGTGGCTTCCAACGCCATGAACCGCTTGTACGGGTCCGTGAACGCGTCCAGTCTCGCCACCCTCCAGTGACTGACGAGCAGGTCACCGGCCTCGTAATAAACGTCCAGGTCCTCCATCACCGTCACCTTGGACAGCCGCTCCCCCGACTCCAGTCGGCTCAGGTAGCTCTTGTCGTAGCCGGTGTCCTCCGCGAGTTGCCCGAGAGACTTCCCCGCCTTCTCCCGCAGATATCGAAGCGTCCGCCCCAGCACCACCCGCCCCGACTCGCCCTCCGCGTCAACCTGTTCGGTCACGTCACCCCTCCCCGTTGCCCAGGCTTGCAGACAACGCCAACCCTCTTCCGCAGCGTACGCCGCACCAGTGACCATCGAGGCACGAACGGTAATCACCGCTCGTCAGAACCCCGGCAGGACAGAGGAGCGCGGCGGAATGAGTGAACGCGTCGTAGGAATCTTGGAGTTACTCCTCATGGCACTCGTGCACGCCCTGCTCCCCTCGCAGCGCAGCGCCCGCCGCAAACGGCGACTGCAACGCCGACGGCGACGCGCCCTCTGGCTCGCCGTGCACGGCATCGACGTCGGTCCCCGTCGTATCCACGGAGTGGTGGTGCGCGCATGAACACCCCCAACAGCACAAGCAGCGAACAGCAGTTGCGGCTGCTGCCCTGGAACACCCCTGACGGCAAGCCCTGTTACCTCAGCACCGATCACGACGGCAGTCGCCTCTCCCTTCTCGCCGACGACATCGAAGCTGCCCAACTCGATTCCGGGGAACAGGTGTTGGCCGGATCCAGGGCCGTACTCGCCGACCCGAAAGCCGGCGAACGTGCCGTACGTTTCGCGCTCACCAGGGCGTCCGAGTCACTGGAGGACGTGATCCGTATCGCCGTCAGCCGAGGCGAGCGCATCCCGGATGCGGGACCCCGACCCCGCTCCTGACGCACACAGCCTCCTGCCTTACGCTCCTCTCTCCCGCTGACCGGGGGAGGGTCCATGCACGGGGACGCGGACGGGAACGAGCGCGGCATCGAGCGGGGCTACCGCCGGTGGAGGAAGGCGTCCCGGGCGCGAATCGTCTTCGCGTGGACCATCGCGGGGAACGGCGTGTTTCAGATGACGCGGCCCGACAGCATTCCGGTCCGGTACAAACTGCTGGTGCTGGCGCTCATCGCGGCGCTGGCGGTCTGGGCCGTTCTCGCCACGCGGCGAGGTCTCACCTCCGTGAGCGCCGACGGCGTCACCGTCCGCGGTGCCTTCCGCGTGCGCAGGCGGGCCTGGCACGACATCTACGATCTGCGCGTCGAGGAACGTCCGAAGCAGGCCCGCGCGGACGTCCGGTGGTGGACCTGGCTCTACGCCAACGACGGCCGCAGGTTGCTTCTCCCCAACGTCGACGACTGGCAACTCCCGGATCTCCGGTCCGAGATCGACGAGTTGCGTGCCCTCGCCGCCTACGCCCTCCTCCTCCCGTTCTTCCGACGGCTCGCGTCCCGACGAGCCCCAGCCCACGCATAGCCCCCTGCCAGCCCCGCCACAGCCACCCGTCACACCGTGTTCGAATGGCGCTGGCGCGGAAGATCCTGCTGGCCGACGACGACGCGGACGTACGCGAAGGGCTCGGCCGGGTGCTCAGATTCGAGGGGTACGAGACCGTCCTCGTGGGAGACGGGCGTACCGCCCTCGATCTCCTCGGTGTACCGGACGACGCCGCCGCGCCCGACCTCGTGCTGATGGACGTCACCATGCCCGAGTTGGACGGGCTGGCCGCGACCCGCCGTATCCGGGCCTCCGGGTCCACCGTGCCGATCCTGATGCTCACCGGGCGGACCGCCGTCGGCGACCGTATCGTCGCCCTCGACAACGGCGCCGACGACTACCTCAGCAAACCGTTCGCGGTGGATGAACTGCTCGCCCGGGTACGGGCGTTGCTGCGGAGGAGTGGGCGGCGGGCGGGCGATGAGCCGCTGGCGGCTCCCCAGCTCGAACAGCTCGTCTTCCATGATCTCGTCATGGACCCGCGCACCCGTACCGTCACCCGCGGCGGTCGGCCGCTCGAACTCACCCGGACCGAATTCCTGTTGCTGGAGTACCTGTTGAGGCATCCGGCGACCGTGCTCACCCGGTCCCGGCTCCACCGGCACGTCTGGGGCTTCGACTTCGAGCCCGCGTCCAACACCCTCGACGTCTACGTCATGTATCTGCGCCGGAAACTGGAGAGCCGCGGCGAACCGCGGCTCATCCACACCGTGCGGGGGCTCGGGTACACCCTCCGGGCCGCGTCCCCTACCTGAGGGGAAGCCTCAGGATCATCGTCTCGTCCGGCGCCTGCGGCGGGAGCGGACGGAGGATCATCGTGTCGTCCGCGCGGTGCCGTCCCGTTCCCGTTCCCGTGATCGCCATCTCCGGCAGCGGGCCCGCAAGTCGCGTGTACGCGCCGCCCCTTGACACCAACTCCGCGTGCGTTCCCGTCTCCACCAGGCGTCCGCCCTCCACGACCAGGATACGGTCGGCGTCGGGGGCGAGGCTCAGGTCGTGGGTGATCATGATGGTCGTACGGCCGGACATCAGGCGGCGCAGGGGCTGGATCACCTGGCGGGCGGCCACCGAGTCGAGGCCGGCCGTCGGTTCGTCCAGGACCAGGACGGGAGCCTGGCGCAGCATCGCACGAGCGATCGCGATCCGCTGGAGCTGCCCGCCCGAGAGTGCCGCCGTGCCGGGGGCGATCTCCGTGTCGTAGGCCTGGGGAAGGGCCGCGATGAAGTCGTGGGCCGCCGCCGCCCGTGCCGCCCGCTCGATCTCCTCGTCCGTCGCGCCCGGCCGGCCGCACTCGATGTTCTCGCGGATCGTGCCGTTGAGGATCAGGGTCTGCTGGGGCAGCAACGCCACGTTCTCGCGCAGGAATTCGAGCGGTACGTCACGGAGGGGGACGCCGTCCAGGCAGATCACGCCCTCGGAGGGGTCGTAGAAGCGGGTCAGCAACTTCGACAGGGTCGACTTGCCCGCTCCGCTCTCGCCCGTGACAATCACCAGCTCTCCCGGGTCCGCCCTGAACGTGACGTTGTCGACCGTGTCGCGGGCCGCGCCGGGGTAGCGGAAGGTCACGCCGTGGAAGCTGACCCAGCCGTGGACGGGCCAGGCGGGGACGGGTTCGCGGGGGTCGCCGACGGACGGGGTGGCGTCCAGGATCTCGTTGATGCGGGCGGCGCCCGCGGTCGCTGCCGTGAGGGTGAGGCCGAGTTGGCCGAGGTTGCGGACCGGGGGGTAGAGGTAGCCGATGAAGGCGGCGAAGGCGAGGAGGGCGCCGAGGGTCATGCGGTCGGCGGAGATCTCCCACACGCCCAGGCCGATGACGGCGAGGACGCAGAGGGTCTCGACCACCTCCACGAACTGCTCGTACATCTCGCTGAGGCGGGCGCCGCGGACGGACGCCTTCATCCAGGCGCGGGCCTCGATGTCGAGGCGCTTCTCCTCGTCCCGGCGGCGGTTGTAGGCCTGGGTGAGGACGACGTTGCCGAGGGACTCCTCGACCACCGAGGTGATCGCGCCGTCCGCGACCCGCTCGTCCTGCGAGGCCTGCTTGATGCGGCCGGAGAAGCGGCGGGCGGCCAGGAGGAAGAGGGGGGCCAGGACGAAGGTGGCCAGGGCCAGGTCCCAGCGGAGGTACAGGGCCGCGCACGCGTAGAAGACCGCGGAGAACGCGGCCGAGATGGTGCCGACCACGCCGGACACGACCATCTGCTCGATGGCCTCGACGTCTCCGGTGAGGCGTTCGACCAGGTCGCCCCGGCGGTGCTTCTGGAAGAAGTGGGGCGGGAGGTCCTGGACGTGACGGAAGACGTTCGCGCGCAGGCGCAGGACGAAGCGTTCAGCGGTCCAGGTGGCGAGGGAGTTGCCGAAGTAGCCGACGAGCGCGCCGAGTACGGCGACGCCCAGCCAGGCGGCGGCCGGGCCCCAGAACGCGGACAGCGAACCGGCCTTGAGGGCGTTGTCGGTGAGCTCCGCGAAGAGCAGGATCGCGGCGGTCTCGGCGAGCGCCGACACGATGACGCACGCGATGATCACCGCGAGCCACTTGCGGTCACCGCGGGTCAGCGGCCAGAAACGGCGGAAGGCCTCACGGGCTTCCCTCATGGTCAACAACTCCCTTCGGACTACGGATTGCGGCCTGGACGTGGCCGAGGCGGGGCCACCGGAGCGAGCGAACTCGCTAACCGGCGGCCCCGCCTCACTGGGTACTGGCTCAGCCCTTGTGCCCGACGGGGCGCTTCGGCGCAGGCTTCTTCGGCGCGGGCTTCTTCGGGGCCGGGGCGGGCTTGCGGTGCTTCTTGACCGGGACGATCTTGTGGAAGCTCATGGTGGGTTCCCTCTCTGGGGGTTCGGCTCTGCGGCCGGGTGGGGGGTGGTGCGGGTCTTCTTCTGCGGCTCGTGGGACTGCTTACTTGTGCCCGACGGGGCGCTTCGGCGCCGGCTTCTTCGGCGCGGGCTTCTTGGGGGCCGGGGCGGGCTTGCGGTGCTTCTTGACGGGGACGATCTTGTGGAAGCTCATGACGGTTTCCCTCTCTGGTACGGCTTTCGCGGTGTCTGCTGCGGTTCTGCAACAGTTCCTCTACCGATCTGCTGCAACTGCCTTTGAATTACGCCTGTGAATTCTTTGTCAGCCCTTGTCGGCGACCGGGCGACGCTTCGGGGCCGGCTTCTTCGGGGCCGGCTTCTTGGCTCCCGGAGCGGGCTTGCAGGACTTCTTGACGGGGTGGATCTTGTTGAAACTCATGATTAATTCCCTCCCTGTTACGACGTCTTATGGGCTGTTTACTTGTGGCCGACCGGGCGGCGCTTCGGGGCCGGAGCAGGCTTCTTCGGGGCCTTCTTGGGGGCCGGGGCGGGCTTGTGGTGCTTCTTGACCGGGGCGATCTTGTGGAAGCTCATCGCGTTCTCCTTCGTCTTCTGTCGTTTGCGCCGTTCGCTTTCGACATGGAAAACACTACTGGACTTCCGACGCAGGAAAAGCGATTTTCGCTTAGACCTTGCTGAGCGATTGCTGTGGATGATTCTTATGGAATTCGCGGAACTGAACCCGCCCTTACACAGAATTTAGAACGGGAAAACGGAAGGGGCCCGGCGCCGACCTGCGGCGCCGGGCCCCCGAGGGGTCGGCCGTTACTGCACGACGGTGATCACTGCACGACGGTGATCCGGTTCGCCGCCGGAGGCGTGAGCGGGCTCGCCGCCGACGAGTGGGCCGTCAGGTACTGCGCCAGAGCGCTCAGGTCGTCCGTACCGACCAGGTCACCGGTGCCCTGCCCCAGCGTCGGGAAGCCGTCACCGCCGCCCGCGAGGAAGCTGTTCGTCGCGACACGGTAGGTGGCCGCCGGGTCGATCGCCGCGCCGTCGAGGCGGATGGAGTCGGTGACCACGCGATCGGCGCCGCTCTTCGTCAGGTCCAGCGTGTACGTCAGTCCGGACGAGGGCTGGAGCACCTTCGGCGCCGCCGCGTTCGTGCCGCTCACCTGTTCCTTGAGCACCTGGACCAGTTGCGCGCCGGTGAAGTCCTGGAGGTTCACGGTGTTCGCGAACGGCTGCACCGTGAAGCCCTCGGCGTACGTCACCACACCGTCACCCTCGGCACCGGACGCCTTGTAGGTCAGGCCCGCCCGCACGCCGCCCGGGTTCATCAGCGCGAGGTCGGTCCCCGGGTCCAGTTCCTTGCCGTAGGCGAGCTGGGCGTCGGCGATGAGGTCGCCCATCGGGGACTCGGTGCCGGTGTTGTTGACGTCGGCGGAGATGTAGCCGATGGCGCGGTTGCCGATGGGGGCGGCGAGGGTGTTCCACTTGCCGATCAGGGCGGTCATGTCGGCGGCCTTGGGCACGGTCCGGGTGACCACGTGGTTCGCGGACTTGACCGCCGTACGGGCGATGTCGCCGGTGACACGGTCGTACGTCAGCGTGGTGTCCGTGTAGAGGCGGCCGAAGGAGGCCGCCGAAGTGACCATACGGGGCTTGCCACTTGGGTCGTCGATCGTGCAGACGTACGCGTTGTGGGTGTGGCCGGTGACGAGGGCGTCGACGGCCGGGGTGACGTTCTTCGCGATGTCGACGATCGGGCCGGAGATGCCGGAGCCGCCGCCGGAGGCGTCGCAGTCGTAGTTGTAGGCCGCGGAGGCGGGGAAGCCGCCCTCGTGGATCAGCGCGACGATCGACTTGACGCCCTGCTTCTGCAGCACCTTGGCGTACTTGTCGATCGTCTCGACCTCGTCCTTGAACTGCAGGCCCTTGACGCCGTCCGCGGAGACGATGCCCGGGGTGCCCTCCAGCGTGACGCCGATGAAGCCGACCTTGACGCCGTTCTTCTTCCACACCCAGTACGGCTTGAGGATCGGCTTCTTCGTCTTCTCGTCGAGGACGTTGGCCGCGAGGTAGGGGAAGTCGGCGCCCTCGAACTTCTTGTCCGTGTAGCAGCCCTCGGTGGGGTGACAGCCGCCGTTCTGCAGGCGGGCCAGCTCCTTGGCGCCCTCGTCGAACTCGTGGTTGCCGACCGAAGTGACGTCCAGGTCGAGCTTGTTGAGGGCCTCGATGGTCGGCTCGTCGTGGAACAGACCCGAGATCAGCGGGGAGGCGCCGACCATGTCGCCGCCGGCCGCGGTGATCGAGTAGGGGTTGCCCTTGCGGGCCTCGCGCAGATGCGTCGCGAGGTACTCGACACCGCCCGCGTCGATCGTCTTCGTCGTGCCGTCCGCCTGGAGTTCGGTGACCCGGCCGGAGGAACCGGACGGGGGCTCGAGGTTGCCGTGCAGGTCGTTGAAGGACAGCAGCTGCACGTCCTGGTAGCGGCTGGGCTTGTGCCCATGACCGCCGCTCGGGTTTCCGTGCGCGTCGGCGGGCAGCGCGGCGGCCAGCGCACCGACGGTGGCCAGGCTCGCGGCGGCGGCGAGCAGGCCTGCGACACGGCGTCTGCGCGGGCGGTTCGGCTGGGAAGTGGCTGGCATGAGCCCCCCTGTGAGTCGGCTGAGAAGTCACCACGTTCCGGCGCAGCCTAGGGTCAACGCGCGTAGCGTGACAGGGGGTTCTTGGTTACATCCTGGTTTCTTCTTTGCCGCCACTTTGCTGCTGGGTCCGCTTACTCTGAGGCCATGACCAGCGACGACACCGCACGGCCCGCGCCCATCTCCCGCTCCATCGAGACCTATTCCGAGCTCACCCCGGACCAGGCCGGGGCCGTCCTCGCGCTGATCGCCGAGGCCGCCAGGACGGACGGGCAGCCGGCCGTGTCCGAGCAGGGGCGGCTGCAGCTGCGCGGCGGGGCGCGGCCCGGGGTCTCGCATCTGCTGCTCACCCTGGGCGAAGAGCTCGTCGGCTACGGGCAGTTGGAGGACACCGACCCGGTGGAGGCACCGGCCGCCGAGCTCGTTGTCCGCCCCTCGGAGCGGGGGCACGGGCACGGGCGGGCGCTCGGCGCCGCGCTGCTGGCCGCTTCGGGCAAGCGGCTGCGGGTGTGGGCGCACGGCGGGCATCCCGCCGCGCGCCATCTGGCCCAGGTCCTCGGGCTCGCCCTCTTCCGCGAACTGCGCCAGCTGCGGCGGACGTTGGCGGATCTGGAGCTGCCCGAGCCGGTGCTCCCGGAGGGCGTGACCGTACGGACCTTCGTGCCCGGCACCGACGACGCGGCCTGGCTCGCGGTCAACGCCGCCGCCTTCGCCCACCACCCCGAGCAGGGCTCCCTCACCCAGCGGGACCTGGACGACCGCAAGGGCGAGGCGTGGTTCGACCCCGAGGGCTTCTTCCTGGCCGAACGCGACGGCGAACTCATCGGATTCCACTGGACCAAGGTCCACGCGGAGGAGCAGCGGGGCGAGGTCTACGTCGTCGGGGTCCTGCCCGGCGCGCAGGGCGGCGGGCTGGGCAAGGCCCTGACGACGATCGGCCTGCGGCACCTGGCCGCGCAGGGGCTGCCGACGGCGATGCTGTACGTCGACGCGGACAACAAGGCGGCTGTGTCGGTGTACGAGCGGCTGGGGTTCACGACGTACGAGACGGATCTGATGTACCGGTCGGAGTCGTGAGTGCCTCAACTCCCCTTCAGTGAGCGGGAGTCGACCGCAGCCTGCGCGGCAGGGCGAACCCGCCGAGCCGCCGCCGCACCGGTTCCGGTCCGCACGCCGCCCACACCAGCGCCGCGCCCGCCAGCACGAACGCCCAGTGCTCGTGCCCCGGTGCCCACCACTTCTGCTTCGGTGTGGCGAACAGGCCCCACTCCGTCGGCAGCAGCAGGGCCGCCGCCATGGACGCGGCGAGCAGGGCGATGGCCACACGCTGGCCCGGTTCCGCCTCTTCGGTGAGGCGGACGGCGGCGGCCGACGCGGCGAGGGCGACCACCGCGGCGGCGCCCGCCTCCAGGGTGAGGCCGCCGACCGGGGGCCGTACCTGCGCCGGGATCAGCAGGACGACCGCTGTCCACCACAGGGCGGCCAGGGGTGCGACCAGTGCGGTGCGCAGGGCGGCCCGGAGCATACGGCGGGTCGGTACCGCCACCGTGGCCTCGCGGGCCGGGTCGTCCAGGAGGAACGTCAGGCCCAGGGCGAGGGCGAGCGCGGCGCCGCGCAGCACGAGCAGCGCCGTCCACGGGTCGGGTTCGTCAGAGAGCAGTCGCGGGAGCGCGGCCAGCAGCAGTCCCGCTGCGGCGCCCGCACCGAGCGCCCGCCGGGGCAGGGCGCGCAGCACCGGTCGTACCAGCTGCCCCAACACCCCTGTGGTCACTCGCACTTGTCCGCTCCCGTCGGTGCCTTGACGCCGAGCAGCTGGGCCACCTTCGCGGTGGTCACCTTGGGCGCCGTCAGCTCCGCCCAGTGCGCCTTCACCTTGGGGGCGATCGTGGCCTGGCCGGCCGTGAGCAACTCCCTTACGACCGTGGTCTGTCCGGCCGTCATCGACATCGGGTCGGTCGGCGAGAGCACGATCGCGGAGCCGCTCACGCTGTCGTCGAGCCGGACCGCACGCAGCTGGGTCAGCGGGTCGGACTGCCAGCCGAGCGCCAGCCACATGATGGTGACCATACGGCCGTCGCAGAGCGAACTGGTCGCCTTCTCGCTGCCCGTGACCAGCACGGAGGAGACCGCCGCGGCGAACTCCGGTACCCGGGGGCCGCCCCAGCGGGTGCCGACGGTCACCTGGTAGGGCACGGTGGACGGTTCGATGGCTCCGTCGCCGTCCATGCCGTAGCGGGCCTCGACGCGCTGCCGTACGAGCAGCTTCTCCTGGGCTGCGGTGCCGCCGGCCAGGGACTGGACGCTGTCGGCGACCTTCGCCCAGGTGCCGGTGCGGGGCATCCACTCGGGGAACGCACAGTACGTGGAGTTGCCGTGCCTGGCGCAGGACTGGACCTTGGCCGGGTTGAGGGTGGCCAGCACGCGTGCGTCGGTGGTCGCCCTGGACACCTTGCCGGCCTGGCCCACCGCGCCCCATGCGCCGAGACCGACGGTCACGACCAGCGCGGCGGCGACGGTCTTCGTACGGCCACCGTTGACCAGCACCGCCGCGAGAGCCAGGGTCAGCGCGAGCCCGACCAGGTAGAGGGCGTGCCAGGCGGCAGGGCGGCCCAGCAGGTCGGAGGGGAGCGTCTTGCTGCTCGCGTCGCCGATGACCGGTACCAGCCACCTCGTCGCGCTGCTGTCGGAGTCGCCCGGGACCGCCCCGAGGAAGAGGGTCGAGAAGAACGCCAGCACCAGGAGCATCGGTGCCGCGAACGGCGACTTCACGACCCGGGCCAGCAGTACTCCCGCCGTTCCGGCAAGCAGCACCGTGAGCGGTCCGACGAGGAGTTCGCCCATCGAGCCGTGGCCGACCGAGCCGGGCGCGAGCACGCCCCAGGTGAACTGCGCGGCCACCAGCAGCGCGGTGAGCGCGGCGGCCGGTACGACGGACAGCGCGAACGCGACCGTACGGCGCCAGGGTTCGAGGACGAGCACGTCGAAGTGCCGGTCGGTGTCCTGGCGTCGGGAGCGCAGCACGGCCTGGTTGGCGCAGAGCAGGACGGCCAGGGCGGGCAGCAGCGGGCCGTTCTGGGTGGCGCGGTCGACGTCCTGGAGGGCCGGGTAGCCGGTCCAGGCGTCGCGCATGGTCCAGCCGATCCAGGCGGCGTAGAGGACGAACATCAGCAACACGGGCAGGCGGAGCAGGAGTTTGCGGGCCTCGAAGAGGGCCAGCGCCAACACCGCTGCCCAGGACCGTCGTTGCTCGTCGGCGCGTTCGGCCGGCGGTGCCTTCTCCAGTACGGCGCTCATGCCGCCACCTCCGCGGCCATGCCGTCGAGGGTGATCAAGTAGCCGTCCTCCAGGGTCGGTTCGACGAGTTCCGCGCCGGGAGGCGGGTCGCCGACGTTGCGGAAGGCGCCGAGGCCGGTGCGCCAGCCGGCCATCGCGGCCGGGTCGCGTTCCGTGCCGCTCCACACCCGGCCGGCGGCCCGTGCGGTGAGTTCGGCCGGGGTGCCCTCGAAGCGGACGGTGCCGCCGGCCATGACGACGACGCGGTTGCAGAGCATCGCGACGTCCTCGGTCTGGTGGGTGGAGAGGAGGACCGTGCGGCCCTCGCCTGCCCTCGCGATCAACTCCCGGAAGCGCATGCGCTGTTCGGGGTCCAGGCCGACGGTCGGTTCGTCGAGGACCAGGAAGCCCGGGTCGCCCACGAGGGCCGCCGCGAGCGCGACGCGCTGCCGCATACCGCCGGACAGCTTCTTGATGCGCTTGCCGCGTACGTCGGAGAGGTCGACCTCCGCGAGCACCCGCCGCACCTCGCGGTGGCGTCCCTCGCGGTCGGTGAGTTCCTTGAGGATCGCGACGTAGTCGACGAACTCGAAGGCGGTGAAGTCCGGGTGGAAGCCGGGCGTCTGCGGCAGATAGCCGAGGACGCGCCGCACCTGCTGGCGTCCGGCGGTGCTGCCCGGGTCGTGGTCGAGCACGGTGAACGTGCCCGAGTCGGCGGGCAGCGCCGTGGCCAGCACCCTCAACAGGGTGGTCTTTCCTGCCCCGTTGGGGCCGAGCAGGCCGGTGACGCCCTCGCCGAGCCGCAGCGACACGTCGTCGAGGGCGTGCGTCGAGCCGTAGCGCAGGCTGAGCCCGGCCGCGGAGACGGTGGTGGTCATGTACGGAACTCCAGTCAGGGTTCGAGAGGTTCGGCTGAGGGGCCCGAGGGCCACGGAACATGTGGGATTCGGACGAGGGGCCCGAAGGCGACGGGCGGGCCGTCGAGGCGGTCGCAACCGCGCCGGAGGGCCCGGCGGCCGGCCCGGCCACCCGTCCGGCCGCCCCACCACCGGCCGCGACACGGCCATCGGACGGGCCGGGACGGCGAGTTGGGCAAGCCGGAATCCGGAATCAGACGAGGTCGCCAAAGGCGGTCGGGCGCGTGTCGAAGCGGTCCCGGAGGAGATACAGGAGCCCGGCCGCCAGGGCGGCCACCGCCGCGGCCACCCCCTGTCCGGCCGGGGTGAAGGGGGCGAGCGTTCCGGAGTGCCGTTCGTGGGCGGCCAGCAGGAACAGCACCCATCCGCCGCCGACCAGGGACGGCGCGAGGACCGGTCCCAGCCGGGGTGTGAGGGCCAGGCCCGTCGTGGTCAGGGCGAGTGCGGGCAGCAGCCAGCCCAGGGCGGCCAGGCCGTAGCCGGGCAGGGCCAGGGACGCCAGGAGGTTGAGGCCGAGGCCGACGGTCAGGACGGCGACCGTGCGGATCATCAGGAGGCGGAAGCCGTGCAGCGGGGCGACGACGGTCATCTCGTACGTCGGGTCGAACTTCGGCCCGAACGACAGCGCGACGCCCGCGAGCGGCAGCAGCGGGGCGAGGCCGAGGAAGAGGGTCGGGGACTGGGCGGTCTTCAGCGCGTTGGTGACCAGGACGGTCATCACGAGCAGCGCGACCACCGCCACGAGCCACGAGCGGCGCAACACCGGCGTCGCCGCCAGCAGCCGTGCCGTGTGGTCGGCGACTCCGATCCGCACGAGCAGCGACTCCACCAACCCCCTTTTGGGGGCGTCGAGTTCGGCGTCGAGACGCTCCCAGCCGGCGTCGAGCGCGACGGGGTCGGTGACGGACGCCAACAGGGCCCGGCACTCGGCGCACTTGGCGATGTGGGTGTCGGCGGACCAGAGCATGGGCGGTGCCAACTCGCCCCGCGCATAGGCGCGTACATCGTCTTCGGCCACATGCCAGGTCATGCCAGCTCCTCCCGCAGTTGCTTACGGGCCCGCATGGCCCGTGTCTTGACCGTGCCGGCCGGAATGCCCAGCAGGACGGCCGCCTCCCGGGTGGTCAGCCCGTCGATCACGGTGGCCTGGAGGACCGCCCGCAGCTCCGGCGAGAGCCGGACCAGGGCGCCGGCGAGGTCCCCGTGCTCCACCCCCGCGAGCACGCGCTCCTCCGCCGACGCCTCGTCCCGGTGCCGCAGCCGCGCCAGCGCCTGCCGCATCCGGCCGCGCGCCCCGTCGCCGCGCAGCACGTCGATCAGCCGCCGCGACCCGATCCGCCACAGCCACCCGGCCACATCGCCGTCCTCCCGGTAGCGGGCACTGCCCCGCCACACCGCGAGAAACGTCTCCTGTACGACGTCGTCGACCATGCCGGCGTCGGCGCACCGGCCGCGCAGCCGCGCGGTCAGCCATGGCGCGTACCGCCGGTACAGCTCCTCGAACGCGCGCCGGTCGCCGTCCGCCGCGATGGCCCGCAGCAGCTCCCCGTCGCTTCCCGTATCGCTCACATCTCCTCATCGCACGAGCCCCGCCGACCGGTTCACGGATCGGCGCACAGATCTCTCTTGACTTTCTCAGCTCTTCTACACCACCCTTTCACTACTCAATTAGTGAAAGGGTGGTGGAACCCCAGTGGTCGAGTACCGCATCGACCGGCACAGCGGCGTGGCCACCTATGTCCAGATCGTCCAGCAGACCAAGCAGGCGCTGCGCCTGGGCATGCTGGAGCCCGGCGACAAGCTGCCCACGGCCCGCGAGGTCGTCGAGGCCACCGCCATCAACCCGAACACCGTCCTCAAGGCCTACCGCGAGCTGGAGCGCGAGGGACTGGTCGAGGCCCGCCGCGGCCTCGGCACCTTCGTCCGCAAGGGGCTGAGCACCACACCCGCCGACTCGCCCCTCCGTCTGGAGCTCGACGACTGGGCCGAGCGGGCCCGGGCCGCCGGCCTCGGCCGGGACGACATCGCCGCGCTCTTCACCGCCGTACTCGAAAAGCACTTCCAAGGAGAACCTTCATGACAGGCACCGCCGCGATAGAGGCCGCCGCGCTCGGCAAGCGGTTCGGCCGGCGGGGAGGCTGGGCGTTGCGGGACTGCGCATTCCGGCTGCCCGCCGGGCGCGTCTGCGCGGTCGTCGGCCCCAACGGCGCGGGCAAGTCCACGCTCCTCGCCCTGGCCGCCGGACTGCTGGCCCCCAGCGAGGGCGAGATCACCGTCCTCGGCGCACGTCCGGGCGCCGCCCGCGAGCGGGTCTCCTACGTCGCCCAGGACAAGCCCCTCTATCCACAGCTCACGGTCGCCGAGACGCTGCGCATGGGCGCCGACCTCAACACCGACCGCTGGGACGCCTCCGTCGCCGAGCGGATCGTCGCGGACGGCGACCTGAACCCGAAGTCGGGCATCCGGGCCCTCTCCGGCGGCCAGCGCACCCGCGTCGCGCTCGCCCTCGCACTGGCCAAGCGGCCCGAACTGCTGCTCCTGGACGAGCCGATGGCGGACCTGGACCCACTGGCCCGGCACCGGATGATGGGCCTCCTCATGGCGCAGGCCGCCGAGTCCAGCACCACGATCGTGATGTCCTCGCACGTGCTGGCCGAGCTGGAGGACTCCTGCGACCACCTGCTGCTGATCGACGGCGGCCAGGTCCGGATCGCCGGCGAGATCGACGAGCTGCTGGCCGCGCACCGGCGCGTGTCCGCGCCCGCCGACACCGTCCTCGACGCGCACACGGTCGTCGAGTCCCGCACCACCGGCCGCCAACTCACCGCCCTGATCCGCCCTGCGGCCCCGCTCGCCGCCGACTGGCGGACCGGCACGCCCACCCTGGAGGAGCTGGTCCTCTCCTACCTCCGCAACCCCCAGTCCCCCACCACCAAGACCCCGGAGACCGCCGTATGACCGCCCTCGCCACACCGCCGGCGCTCACCTCGCGCCCGGCCCGGTCACCGCGTCTGCTGCGCTGGCTGATCCGGCTGCACCGGCCGGCCCTGCTCTCCTGGATCGCCTTCGTCCTCGTCGTCGGCGGCCTGCTGCTGTGGGTGGGCGGCCCGCTCACCGACGCCTCGGCCGAGGCCTGGAAGCAGTACCGCGCCTGCGGGACGGACAGCTGCGCGTACGACGCGAGCGCGATCGGCCGGTACAAGGACTGGTACAACTACACGACCATCGCCGTCGCCGCCGCCCCGTTCCTGGTCACCGCCTGGTCCGGTGCCGCGCTCGTCAGCCGCGAACTGGAAAGCGGCACCGCGCAGTTGGCCTGGACGCAGGCGGTCTCCCCGGCCCGCTGGCTGGCCGCGAAACTCGCCGTCCCGGCGGTGCTGATCGCCGCGGGGTCCGGCCTCCTCGCGGCACTGCACCACTGGGCCTGGTCGACCGGGCAGGGCCGGATCGACACCGCCAAGGGCTGGCACGACCTCGGCACCTACGCCGCCAACGGCACGGCCACCGCCGCGATGGCCCTGGCCGGTCTGGCGAGCGGCGCCTTCTGGGGCCTGTACAAGCGCAACTCCCTCGGCGCGCTGGTCGGTTCACTGGCGAGCACCGGCTTCCTGTGGAGCGTCGTCGCCATCGCGACACCCCACCTGTGGCCCACCGTCTCCACGGTCAGCAGCCTCAGGCACAGCGTTCCGGCGGGCTCCGGCATCGTCGTCGACCAGGGCCTGCTGACCTCCACCGGCAGGCACCTCTCCGGCCACCTGTGCGGCAGCACCACCTACCAGCCCTGCCGGACCGCCTACGCCAGGCTCGACGCGGTCGGCTACTACAACGACTACCACCCCCAATCCCACTACTGGCCACTCCAGTTGACCGCGACCGCGATCATCCTCGCCGTCACCGCCGCCCTCACCGTGGCCGCCTTCCACCTCCTCAAGCGCCGCACCGGTTCGGCGCCCGCGCGTAAGGCAGCCGCCGTATGACCGCCCTGGCCATGAGCCCCACCACCGCCCGACCACGCCGCGCCGTACTGCGGCTGCACCGGCCCGCCCTGATCCTCTGGGGGGTCTTCGTCGCCGCCGTCTCGGCGGTGCTGCTGTGGGCGTACGGCCCGGGAGGCAACGCGGCCGGCGCCGCCTGGCAGCGGAAGTGCACCCCCGACCTCTGTGACGTGGGCTACGCGATCGACATCTACCACCTCGCGTACCGGTTCAGCGAGGCCGCGGTCGATTTCCTGCCCGTCCTCGTCGCCCTCTGGGCGGGCGGCATGCTGATCGGCCGCGAACTGGAGCACGGCACCGCGGAACTCGCCTGGACCCAGTCCGTCAGCCCGACCCGCTGGCTGGCGGCCAAGCTCGCCGTGCCGGCCGCACTGCTCACCGCGGGCACCACCCTGCTCGGCCTGCTGCACCGGCTGCTGTTCGACGCGCACCAGGTACCGAAGGGCTGGAACTGGTCCGACAGCGGCACCTTCGAGGCCAACGGGCCGATCGCCATCGCGTACCCGCTGCTCGCCCTCGCCCTCGGCGCCCTCGCGGGCCTGATCGCGGGCCGGGCCCTGCCCGGTCTCATCGGCGGCATCCTGGCCACGGCGACCGCGACCACCCTCATCGGCCTGGCGGGCCCGCACCTCGTGCCGTGGAAGATCAGCGTCGGCGACCTGAAGGACGGGTACGCGGCACCGTCCGGCGTCATCCACGGCGGCGAAGGGGCTGTCACCTCCACCGGCGCCCACATCCCCGACCCGTGCGTCGGCGCCGGAAAGGCCTGCCCGGCCGCCCACGACATCGTCGGCTACTACAGCGAGTACCACCCCTCCTCCCAGTTCTGGCCCCTCCAGCTGACCCAGACCGCCCTGATCCTCACCGTCGCGGCCCTGGCCACCGCCGCCGCCTTCACCCTGCTGCGCCGCCGCACGGCCTGACCGGATCCCCCCTCCCCTCGGCTCCCAGCCATCCGTTACGTTCGTTTCCGTGCCGTAGACGTCCGGGAGCCGCCCCCCGATATCCCGCACGCCATGTCGCCGTAACCAACGGTTCAGACGGGCTTGCGAGGCTCGGCGAATGAAGCCCGTCGTGCCAGAGCCTTCGCCGCCTCCCGAGGTGAACGGGAGCAACGGGACCGTCCTCCCGCTCCTTCCGGCGCTGTCCGACGCGCCCGTATCGCCGGTGGCGCGGAACAATGGGCACATGAGCAGCCAGCCCAACGCCCAGGCACAGGTCCAGCACGCGCAGCCCTCCGTGGGCTCCATAGCCGCCCACCGCCCGCACACCGTGTCGGCGGCGGTCTCCGATCTGGAACCCGACATCGACGCCGACCTCGACGAGTACGAGGAATCGCCGTACGACGGGCCCCAGCTCCCGCAGGGCCGCTTCCTGGACCGGGAGCGGAGCTGGCTCGCGTTCAACGAGAGAGTCCTGGAGCTCGCCGAGGACCCGAACACCCCTCTTCTGGAGCGGGCGAACTTCCTCGCGATCTTCGCCAGCAACCTGGACGAGTTCTTCATGGTCCGGGTGGCCGGCCTCAAGCGCCGTATCGCCACCGGTGTCGCCACCCGCTCCGCGTCCGGCCTCCAGCCGCGGGAGGTGCTGGAGATGATCTGGGCCCGCTCGCGCGAGCTCATGGCCCGGCACGCCGCCTGCTACCACGAGGACATCGCCCCCGCGCTGGCGGAGGAGGGCATCCACCTGGTCCGCTGGAACGAGCTGACCGAGAAGGAGCAGGCCCGCCTCTTCACACTCTTCCGGCACCAGATCTTCCCCGTGCTGACCCCGCTGGCCGTCGACCCCGCGCACCCCTTCCCGTACATCTCGGGTCTCTCGCTGAACCTCGCGGTCGTCGTCCGCAACCCCGTCACCGGGCACCGCCACTTCGCGCGCGTCAAGGTGCCGCCGCTGCTCTCCCGCTTCCTGGAGGCCTCCCCGGGCCGGTACGTCCCGCTGGAGGACGTCATCGCCGCCCACCTGGAAGAGCTCTTCCCGGGCATGGAGATCCTGGAGCACCACGCGTTCCGGCTGACCAGGAACGAGGACCTGGAGGTCGAGGAGGACGACGCCGAGAACCTCCTCCAGGCGCTGGAGAAGGAACTCATGAGGCGCCGCTTCGGGCCGCCGGTGCGCCTGGAGGTCGAGGAGTCCATCGACCGCGAGGTGCTCGACCTGCTGGTGCGCGAGCTGAAGATCAGCGAGGCCGAGGTGTACCCGCTGCCGGGTCCGCTCGACCTCACCGGTCTCTTCCGCATCGGCTCGCTGGACCGGCCCGAGCTGAAGTACCCGAAGTTCATCGCGGGCACCCAGCGCGACCTCGCCGAGGTCGAAACCGCGTCCGCGCCGGACATCTTCGGCGCCCTGCGCAACCGGGACGTGCTGCTCCACCACCCGTACGACTCGTTCTCCACATCCGTGCAGCGCTTCCTGGAACAGGCGGCGAACGACGACGACGTCCTCGCGATCAAGCAGACCCTGTACCGCACCTCGGGCGACTCCCCGATCGTGGACGCGCTGATAGAGGCCGCCGAGGCCGGCAAGCAGGTCCTCGTCCTGGTCGAGATCAAGGCCCGATTCGACGAGCACGCCAACATCAAGTGGGCGCGCAAGCTGGAGGAGGCGGGCTGCCATGTCGTCTACGGCCTGGTCGGCCTGAAGACCCACTGCAAGCTGTCGCTCGTGGTCCGCCAGGAGGGCGACACGCTCCGCCGCTACAGCCATGTCGGCACCGGCAACTACCACCCGAAGACGGCCCGCCTCTACGAGGACCTCGGCCTGCTGACCGCGGACCCCCAGGTCGGCGCCGACCTCTCGGACCTCTTCAACCGGCTGTCCGGATACTCGCGCCGCGAGACCTACCGCCGGCTGCTGGTCGCCCCCAAGTCGCTGCGCGACGGTCTGATCGCCCGGATCAACAAGGAGGTCCAGCACCACCGTGCCGGACGCCCCGCGTTCATCCGCATCAAGGTCAACTCGATGGTGGACGAGGCGATCATCGACGCGCTCTACCGCGCGTCCCAGGCGGGCGTCCCGGTCGACGTGTGGGTACGCGGCATCTGCGCGGTGCGCCCCGGCGTCCCCGGCCTGTCCGAGAACATCCGCGTACGGTCCATCCTCGGCCGCTTCCTCGAACACTCCCGCATCTTCGGCTTCGGCAACGGAGGCGAACCCGAGGTCTGGATCGGCAGCGCCGACATGATGCACCGCAACCTCGACCGACGGATCGAGGCCCTCGTCAGGGTCACCGACCCGGCCCACCGCGCCACGATCAGCCGGCTCCTGGAGACCGGCATGTCGGACACCACCTCCTCCTGGCACCTGGGCCCGGACGGCGAGTGGACCCGGCACGCGACCGACGCGGAAGGCCAGCCCCTGCGCAACGTCCAGGAGATGCTCATAGACGCCCGGAGGCGCCGGCGTGGCACAGCAACACCTTGACCCGACGGATCCCACGGCCAGGCCCGTGACGGGTGACGCCCTCGCGGGCTACCTGCGCGGCCAGGCCACGGAGTTCCTCCGGGCACTGCGACTGCACCGGGAGACCGGCGGCGGCCAGAACGGCACGGAGGAGTCCGTCGACGCGGCGCGCGCCCTGCGCCGCTCGGCCCGCCGGATCAGCGGCAGCCTGCACACCTTCCGGCCGCTCCTGGACGCCGACTGGTCCGAGGCGATGCGCCCCGAACTGGCGTGGCTGTCGGGCACGTTGGCGCTGGAGCACGCGTGTGCGGCCCGGCTGGAGCGGCTGCTGCTCGCCCTGCACCGGCTCTCGGGCTCGGCCGCGCTGCCCGCGCAGTCGGCTGCCTCGGCCGTGGGCGGCCGGGTCACCGGCGCGGGCCGGGGCGTCCCGGCACCCGCGGGCGGCCGGGGCACCGGACCGGCCGCACCGGCCACCGCCACCGCCGAACGCGGCAACCTCACCGTGGGCGCGGCCAAGGCGGGCGCCCTGCTGGAGCGCCAGCTCACCCTGGCCCGGACCCGGGCACACTCCAGCGCCCTCCAGGCCCTCGGCTCCTCCCGCTTCCACGCGGTCGCCGACAAGGTCGCCGTACTGGCCAGCGAGGTCCCCCTGACTCCGGCCGCCGCCGACGCCGACCTGCGCCCGCTGGCCGCCGCGGCCGGGGAGCGCCTGAACGACGCGGTCACCGCGCTGCCCCTGGTCACCGCCGGGCACCCGTACAACGCGGAGGCCCTGATCCACGGCCTCTCCCCCGACCCGGCCCCGCACCCCCAGGACGGCCCCTGGCACCAGGTCCGCCTGCTGCTGCGCCTGCACCGCTACGCCGGCGAGGTCCTGCACGCGGACGACCCGCCGCTCGACGTACGCCTGCTGGCGGCCGGCCAGGCCCTCAATCTGCACCGGGACGCCTCGGAGGCCGCCGCCGCGGCGGCTTCGGCGGCCCGGACCCCGCGGATCGCCCCGGCGACCGCGTACGCGCTCGGAGTACTGCACGCCGACCAGCGCCACGAGGTGGAGGCGGCCCGCTTCGCGTTCCAGCAGTCGTGGCAGAAACGGGCGGTGGGCACCCCCTGACGCCCTGCACCAACCCGCGCGGAGGAGACGGTGAACCCTCAGTGACTTCCTCGACGAACGACACCAGCGTCCAGGCGGCCGGCTGCGTCCTGTGGCGGCACCGGTCCGCCGGGGATCTCGAACTGGCACTGGTCCACCGGCCCAAGTGGGACGACTGGTCCTGGCCCAAGGGCAAGCTGAAGCGGGGCGAGACGTTCGAGGAGGCGGCCCGCCGCGAGGTGCTGGAAGAGACCGGCCACACCTGCCGGCTGGGGACGAGGCTCCCCTCGGCCCGGTACGTCGACCACCACGGGCGACCCAAGGAGGTCCGCTACTGGGCGGCGGAGGCGACCGGCGGAGCCTTCGAGCCCAACGACGAAGTAGACACGCTCGTCTGGGTCAGGCCGGACGAGGCCCACGGGCGGCTCACCCATGAGCGGGACCGGGACCTGATCTCCCTCGTGCTCATCGCCGTGGGCACCGACGAGGACCCTCTCGGCTGACCCCGGCTCCTGGGCTGCCGTGCCGCCCGCCTCGCGTTACGTTGCAAGGGGGCGACCGAAGCGGGGCCGTCGCCCGACCGAGGGAACGCCCGCTCGTGGACGCGTTTCCGGGCCCGTCGTACCTGGCATAGTCCGGAATCGGCTCGTGTCCTCGACGTGAGCGTTCCGTGACCTAACCGCACCGCCCACAGGGGTTCACCCTCCGTTCACTTATGCCCATAGGCGCCTTCACCTGTTCTGCCTAATTTCGGCCTTACACGATGCGAGCCGCGACCTGGGGGTCGCTACCCGCGTCACCCACGTCTTCGCACGCCGCCGGATTTCAGGACGGCGGCTCCTGGAAGGAACTCCCTCAAGTGAAGCTTCAGCGCATGAACCGGCGGGCCCTCACCCTCGGTGCTCTCGCCGTCTCCGGCGCCCTGGCCCTCACGGCGTGCGGCTCGGACGACAACGGCGGCTCGGCGAGCAGCAGCAGCTCCTCTTCGACCAGCGCCAGCGCGGTCAAGTGCGGCGACGCCAAGAAGGGTCAGCAGCTGCTGTCCGACGGCTCCTCCGCGCAGAAGAACGCGATCAGCGCCTGGGTGAAGAACTTCACGCAGACCTGTGGCGTCCAGATCAACTACAAGGCCGGCGGCTCCGGCGCCGGTGTCACCGCGTTCACGCAGGGCCAGATCCCGTGGGCCGGTTCCGACTCCGCGCTGAAGCCCGAAGAGGTCACCGCCTCCAAGAAGGTCTGCTCCGGCGGCCAGGGCATCGACCTCCCGATGGTCGGCGGCCCGATCGCCCTCGGCTACAACGTCCCGGGTGTCGACAACCTGGTCCTGGACGCCCCGACGCTCGCCAAGATCTTCGACAGCAAGATCACCAACTGGAACGACGCGGCGATCGCCAAGCTCAACCCGTCCGCCAAGCTGCCGGACCTCAAGATCCAGGCGTTCCACCGCTCGGACGAGTCCGGCACCACGGACAACTTCACCAAGTACCTGATCGCCACCACCCCGGACAACTGGAAGTACTCCGGCGGCAAGGCCTGGCAGGCCAAGGGCGGCCAGTCCGCTCCGCAGTCCTCGGGTGTCGCCCAGCAGGTCAAGGCGACCTCCGGTGCCATCGGCTACTTCGAGCTGTCGTACGTCACGGACGGCATGAAGGCGGTCAGCATCAACACCGGCGCCTCGGCCCCGGTCGCGCCGAGCACCGACAGCGCCACCAAGGACATCGCCGCCGCCCAGGTCGTCGGCACCGGCTCCGACCTGGCGCTGAAGCTGGACTACAACACCAAGGCCGAGGGCGCGTACCCGATCACCCTGGTCACGTACGAGATCGTCTGCGACAAGGGCAACAAGGCCGACACCCTGCCCGCCACCAAGGCGTTCCTCGCCTACATCGCCAGCGAGGAAGGCCAGAAGATCCTCAGCGGCATCGACTACGCGCCGATCCCCGACGCGATCATCACCAAGGTTCGCAGCACCATCGCGAGCATCAGCTAGTCCGAGTGTGCGGCCGGGTCCCGCCCAGGGACCCGGCCGCACCGTCCGGTGCACCGCCGCCACGGACCCCACACCGCACGTGTGGACCCGCAGACCGGAGAAACCCGATGGATATATCGACAAAGAACCCTGAAGAAGCACCACCCCCCACCTCCCAGCCTTCCGCGGGCGAGCAGAAGCGCACAGCCCGCGGCGCCACCCGACCCGGTGACCGGATCTTCCTCGGTCTCTCCCGCGGGTCGGGCATCTTCCTGTTGGTGATCATGGCCGCGATCGCGGTCTTCCTCACCTACCGCGCCTCCCTCGCGATCAGCAAGGACCACGCGAACTTCCTCACCACCTTCGAGTGGAACACCAACCTGATCCCGCCGAAGTTCGGCATCGCCGTCCTGGCGTTCGGCACAGTGGTGTCCTCGATCATCGCCATGGTCATCGCGGTCCCGGTCGCGGTCGCCATCGCCCTCTTCACCACGCACTACGCCCCGCGCAAGCTGCGCGGCCCGGTCGCCTACGTCATCGACCTGCTGGCCGCCGTACCGTCCATCGTGTACGGCCTGTGGGGCGCCCTGATCCTCGTGCCGCACATGGTCGGCCTCTTCGGCTGGCTGAACGACTACTTCGGCTGGACGGGGATCTTCTCCTGGGCCGGCGGCGCCCCCCGCTCGATGCTCACCGTAGGCATCCTGCTCGCGATCATGATCCTGCCGATCATCACCAACGTGAGCCGCGAGGTCTTCCGCCAGGCCCCGCAGATGATCGAGGAAGCGGCCCTCGCCCTCGGCGCCACGCGCTGGGAGGTGATCCGCATGGCGGTCATTCCCTTCGGCCGCTCCGGCGTGATCTCCGCCTCGATGCTCGGCCTCGGCCGCGCACTCGGCGAGACGATGGCCGTCGCCACCGTGCTCTCCCCGGACTTCCTCATCCACGGCAGCCTGCTCAACCCGGGCGGCGGCACCTTCGCCCAGAACATCGCCAGCAAGTTCAGCGAGGCCACGCCGGACGGCCGTGACGCGCTCATCGCCTCCGGTCTGGTCCTGTTCGTCATCACCTTGCTGGTCAACGGCGCGGCCCGGCTCATCATCGCCCGCCGCGCGGAGTACTCGGGGGCCAACGCATGAGCAACGCAGTCGCAGCCGAGAAGCCCGCGAGCACCCTCCAGGGCGCGACGCTCCCCAAGTGGTCGCCGTACGCGATCGCCGGCGGCTCCATCGTCCTGGCCGTCCTCATCGGCCTGGTCGGCAGCCTCGACAGCAAGATCCAGTGGGGTCTGATCGCGGCGATCCTCTTCGTCGGCGGCACGTACGTCATCGCCGCGCGCATCGAGGGCACCCGCCAGGCCAAGGACCGCATCGCGACCAGCCTCGTCTGGGTCGCCTTCCTGCTCGCCGTCGTCCCGCTCGTCTCGCTCCTCTGGACGACGATCGTGCGCGGCGTGAAGGTCCTCAACATCTACTTCCTGACCCACTCGATGGGTGTCGTCACCGACACCGAGCCCGGTGGCGGTATCTACCACGCCATCATCGGCAGCCTGGAGCAGGTCGCTCTGGCCACTCTGATCGGTGCGCCGATCGGTGTGCTCACCGCGATCTACCTGGTCGAGTACGGGCAGGGCGCCCTCTCCAAGTCGGTCACCTTCTTCGTCGACGTCATGACGGGTATCCCGTCGATCGTCGCCGGTCTGTTCATCCTCAGCATCATGCTGATGTGGGACATGGAGCCCTTCGGGTTCGCCGGCTCCTGCGCCCTGGCCATCCTGATGATGCCCGTCGTGGTCCGCTCCACCGAGGAGATGCTGAAGCTCGTACCGAACGAGCTGCGCGAGGCGTCCCTCGCCCTGGGCATCCCGAAGTGGCGCACTATCCTGAAGGTGGTCCTGCCGACCGCGATCGGCGGCATCACCACCGGCATCATGCTGGCGGTGGCCCGTATCGCCGGTGAGACCGCGCCCGTACTGCTGCTGGTGTTCGGCAACCCGTTCATCAACAACAACCCGTTCCAGGGTGCGCAGGCGTCGCTGCCGCTGTACATCTATCAGCAGTTCGCGAACAGCTCGGGCTCCGGTGCGGCCTACGACCGTGCCTGGGCCGCGTCCCTGACGCTGATCGCCTTCGTGATGATCCTCAACCTGGTGGCTCGCGGCATCGCCCGCTGGAAGGCCCCCAAGACCGGTCGCTGACGCGACCTACCCAGCGACCGTTCTGAACCCCCTGGAAGTGAAGCAGTCATGTCCAAGCGAATCGACGTAAGCGGGCTCACCGCCTTCTACGGCTCCCACAAGGCGATCGAAGACATCTCGATGACGGTCGAGCCGCGCTCGGTGACGGCCTTCATCGGCCCCTCCGGCTGCGGCAAGTCGACGTTCCTGCGCACGCTCAACCGTATGCACGAGGTGACGACCGGCGGCCGGGTCGAGGGCAAGGTGCTCCTGGACGACGAGGACCTCTACGGCAACGGCATCGACCCGGTGTCCGTGCGTCGCGAGATCGGCATGGTCTTCCAGCGCCCGAACCCCTTCCCCACCATGTCGATCTTCGACAACGTGGCGGCGGGCCTGCGTCTGAACGGCTCGTACAAGAAGAGCGAACTGAGCGACGTCGTGGAGAAGTCGCTGAAGGGCGCGAACCTCTGGAACGAGGTCAAGGACCGCCTGAACAAGCCCGGTTCGGGCCTGTCCGGTGGTCAGCAGCAGCGCCTGTGCATCGCCCGGGCGATCGCGGTGGAACCGAAGGTCCTGCTGATGGACGAGCCCTGCTCGGCCCTCGACCCCATCTCCACCCTCGCGATCGAGGACCTGATCGGCGAGCTGAAGGAACGCTTCACGATCGTCATCGTGACGCACAACATGCAGCAGGCGGCCCGCGTCTCGGACCGCACGGCCTTCTTCAACCTCGCGGCGGTCGGCCAGCCCGGCAAGCTCATCGAGATCGACGACACGGAGCGCATCTTCTCCAACCCGTCGGTCCAGGCCACGGAGGACTACATCTCGGGCCGCTTCGGCTAGACCGAGAGTTCCTCTCCTGGAACCCCTCGCGGTGCTGCATGGCGGTGCCACCGCGAGGACGAAAAGGGCCCGCCCCTGGCTCCCGGGGGCGGGCCCGTTCGTGTGTCCGGCCGAGCAGTCCCTAGAGGGGGCTACCGGCGTACTGCCTTTCCCAGGCGCTGCACGTGCTCTCCTTCACGTCACCGTCGTCCCGGAGACAGACCTGGATGTACACGTACGAGGTCTCGGAGACGTTGTGGCTCTCGTACTCGCAGTTGCCGGAGCCGTTGCCGTCGTAGATCGAGTGCTCGGTGCCGCTGGCACCGACCTTCCAGTAGCCGATGACACCGGCGCCGTCCGCCTTGTTGTCGCAGACCCCGAAGTGGTCGCCGTAGCTCTCGAAGTACATGGATCCGGCCCAGTCGACGTACGAGCCCGACGCGACGGTCTCGGCCTCGGCCCTCGCCGCCGACGCGGGAGAGGCCGCGTAGAGGAGCAGGCCCGTGAGAGCCGACGCCACCCCCGCCCCGGACATGAGGTGACGACGAAGTTTGGACATGGGGACCCCCACCCTCGCATGACGCGTTCTATTCGAACGCTTGAGCCCCAGAAGTTAGCAGCGGTCCCGGCGCCGCACCCAGCTTTCGGGAAAGCGGTTGCACCTTCACAGGAATGGCCCGTTCCGGAAGCCGGAACGGGCCACTGACCAGAGTGAAGGGCGACCTACAGGAACGCCAGGTTCACGATCCAGAACCCGCAGGCCGCCACCAACGCCGCCGCCGGCATGGTGATGAACCACCCCAGCACGATGTTCTTGGCGATCCCCCACCGCACGGCCTTGACCCGCTTGGTCGCACCCACGCCCATGATCGCGGACGTGATGACATGGGTCGTGGAGATGGGCGCCTTGAAGATGTACGCCGAGATGAACATGATCGACGCGCCCGTCGTCTCCGCGGCGAATCCCTGCGGCGGGTCGAGTTCGATGATCTTCCGGCCCAGCGTCCGCATGATGCGCCAGCCGCCCGCGTACGTACCCAGCGACAGCATCACCGCACAGACGAGCTTCACCCACACCGGGATCGGATCCTCGAACGTCCGGTTCCCGGAGATGACCAGTGCCATCACCACGACGCCCATGGTCTTCTGCGCGTCCTGAAGGCCGTGCCCGAGCGCCATCCCCGCCGCGGAGACGGTCTGCGCGATACGGAAACCGCGCTTGGCCTTGTGCGGATTGGCCTTCCGGAAGATCCACATGATCGCCGTCATCACCAGATAGCCGCCGACCAGACCGACCACCGGCGACACGAACATCGGGACGACGATCTTGTCGACGACCCCGTGCCAGTACACCTGCGTACCGCCGGCGAGCGCCGCCCCCACCATTCCGCCGAACAGCGCGTGGGACGAGGACGACGGCAGCCCGAAGTACCAGGTGACCAGGTTCCAGGTGATCGCACCGATCAGTGCCGCGAAGAGGATCCCCATCCCCTTCGAGCCCTCGGGCGTCTCGATCAGCCCCTCGCTGACGGTCTTGGCGACCCCGGAACCGAGAAACGCACCGGCGAGATTCATGACCGCGGCCATCGCCAGCGCCGCGCGCGGAGTCAGCGCCCGCGTCGAGACGGACGTGGCAATGGCGTTGGCGGAGTCGTGAAAACCGTTCGTGTACGTGAAGAAGAGCGCGACCAGAACGGTCACGACCAGAGCGAAGGTGTCCATGAAGAGGTCAGGACTCCTTGACGGCGATGGTCTCCACCGTGTTCGCCACGTGCTCGAACGCGTCCGCCGCCTCCTCCAGCACATCCACGATCTGCTTGAGCTTGAGCACCTCGATGGCCTCGTACTTGCCGTTGAAGAGCATGGCCAGCAGCTTGCGGTGGATCTGGTCGGCCTGGTTCTCCAGCCGGTTGACCTCGATCCAGTACTCGGTGAGGTTGTCCATCGTGCGCAGGTTGGGCATGGCCTCGGCAGTGAGCTCCGCCGCCCGCGCCAGTACCTCGATCTGCTGCTCGACGCCCTTGGGCAGTTCCTCCACGTTGTAGAGGACGACCAGGTCGACGGCCTCCTCCATGAAGTCCATGATGTCGTCGAGGCAGGAAGCGAGGTTGTAGATGTCCTCGCGGTCGAAGGGCGTGATGAAGGAGGAGTTCAACTGGTGGAAGATCGCGTGCGTGGCATCGTCACCGGCGTGTTCAGCGGCCCGCATACGCTCTGCGATCTCGGCCCGGCCGGCGGTGTCCGCCCCGAGCAGTTCCATGAGGAGTTTCGAGCCCGTGACGATGTTGTCCGCGGACGCGGCGAACATGTCGTAGAAGCTCGTCTCCCTGGGGGTCAGACGAAAGCGCACAAGGGGTCCTCGGGATGCATCGGTTTCGGTCAGGCTGATGCTAAGTGCATCATCCGGCCACGGCTAATGGGCCGTCCCCCAGTGTCGCCCATCGGGCACAGTGATCCGCACGGGGGCGTACCAAGGGCCCTATACCCAGCAAAGTTCGTTACGATATACCCACTAGGGGTATATGTCTGGAGGACGCGATGGACGCGATGACGACCACCGAGGCCGGCGCGGCGGCAGCGCCCTCCGAAGCGGCCCAGGAACCGGTTCAGGAACCGGTTACGTACGGTTACCACAAGCAGAAGGACGAACACCTCAAGCGCCTGCGCCGGATCGAGGGCCAGATCCGCGGACTGCAGCGCATGGTCGACGAGGACGTCTACTGCATCGACATACTCACCCAGGTTTCCGCTTCCACGAAGGCCCTGCAGTCGTTCGCGCTGCAGCTCCTGGAGGAACACCTGCGGCACTGCGTCGCCGACGCCGCCGTCAAGGGCGGCACGGAGATCGACGCGAAGGTCGAAGAGGCGACGAAGGCGATCGCCCGGCTGCTCCGTACCTAACCGGGCCCGCCGGAGGTGTCACGCTCCTCGGCCACTTTCAGCACCTCGTCGATGCTCTCCAGGCTGAGCCGGTCCTGGGCGGCCGAGGCCGCGATGATCAGGTCTCCGCACAGCTCGATCTCGGCGAGTGCCACGTGGTCCTGAACTGCCGTACCGCCGACCGGAGCCACGTGCGTCACCTCTTCTCTGCCGTCACCGACTTCCTAGAGTAGGGAGCGGTCTACACACCGCGCATGGCACGGACGGGCTAGTTCTCACACAGACTCGTCACCGATCGGTTCAGGTCACTTCTCGGCGATCTGCCCGGCGTAGATGTCCTTCGACGCCGGAAGTCGTACGTCCACGGGGGCCCCGAAGTCGTACAGCAGCGTGGTCGAGGCGACCGCCACGGTGCTGCGGCGCTGCCCGTTGACGAAGCTGAACCGCTGCCGGACCTTGCGGACGCGCCCCTGGTCGTCGAGGTAGACGTCGAAGGGCACCCGGGCGGTGGCGAACCCTTTCGCCGCCGACCTCAGGGCAGCCTCGTTCCCCGCCGAAGCACTCCTCGCGGCGACGGAGAGATCGGCGACCCCCTGATAGTGACGCACCCGGGCCCCGGCCACCTCCGTCTTCCCCAGATACGTCGCCCCGGTCGCCCCGCGCAGCACCTCGACGGCGGCATAGGGGTCGGTGGCCCCGCCGGTCACGAGGTTGCCGTCGGACAGCGTCCCGGTGTCGACCCGTACCCACTTGTCGGCGGGCACCCCGGCACCCCGGTTCTTCATGAACAGGGCGCCCGGCGCGAGGAGTTCGGTGATCGGCCGGTGCTCACTGGCACCGGCCGGATCCTGCGGCAACTGCACGGTGAGTCGGCCGAGCTGTCGCCGGAAGTCGTAGCCGCCCGCGCCGCGGATGGTCACCCGGGTGCCGCCGGTGGCCATCTCCATCGACGTACGGGCCTGCGAACTCCCCGCCGCGACAAGGGTGTCGGCCGCGCGCCGCACCACCGCGACCGCGTCCCCGCCACCGCGGGCGTCCGCCGTGGCCGCCCCGTCGCCACCACCGCACCCACCGGCCCCGGCACAGACCCCGACCACGAGCCCCGCCGCGACGACCGCCCCACCGGTGCGCCTGCGCTGCCGCTCCTCCATCGCTGCCGTACCCCCGGTACGTCGTCGCGGGCCCCCCTGTCGTTCCGCCCAACGAGCGGGCAGGTGGCCCCGTCACGCGTATCCGGGCCGGGTACACGGACAGATGGCCGCCGTACGAACCCTTTACGGAACCTCGGTAACGTTGTCGGAATGGCGCAGCAGGACGGCCTGGAGGCTCTCCCCGAACATCAGGAACACCACACGACACTCGTCGAGCAGGGGCCCTTCTGCTTCGGCCGGTGCGTGTGCGGCTGGCGCGGACCTGCGAGACGGGCGAGAAGCCAGGCCAGAACGGACGCCGCGGGGCATCTGTCTGTTCCGAACCCGTGACATGGACGCGAGAACTTGTGGGGCACCGGACGTATCTCACCTCACGGAATCCCCACAGGAGGCGAAATGGAACGGCGTACGTTCATAGGCGGCGGCGCGGCCGCGATAGCGGCGGTTGCCACGTCCGCGTGCAGCGGCGGCAGCCTGGGCATCGGCAGTGGTGACACGTCCACCGTGGCCAACGCCGCCAAGACGACCGGCACGGGCAGACTGCCCGCCGCCGCGGCCAACTGGGCAGCCCTGGCCCGGGATCTCGACGGCACCCTGGTGCGCCCCGGTGACGCCTCCTGGAAGACGGCCCACCAGCTCTACAACACCCGCTTCGACAACCTGAAGCCGGCCGCGGTGGCCTATGTCGCGAACGCCGACGACATCCGCTCCGTCCTCTCCTACGCCCGCGCCCACAGCATCAAGGTCGCGATCCGCAACGGCGGCCACTCCTACGCGGGCTGGTCCTCCGGCGACAACCGGCTGATCGTCGACGTGTCGAAGCTGAACAAGATCCGGGCGAGCGGTTCCAGCGCGGTCGTCGGCGCCGGCGCGAAACTGATCGACGTCTACCGGGGCCTCGCCGCGAAGGGCGTGACCATACCCGCCGGCTCCTGCCCCACGGTCGGCGTCTCCGGCCTCACCCTCGGCGGCGGCCACGGCGTGGTCTCCCGGGCCTACGGCCTGACCTGCGACAGCCTCACCCAGGCCACGCTGATCACCGCCGACGGCAAGCAGCTGATCGCCAACGCGAGCGAGAACAAGGAGCTGTTCTGGGCGCTGCGCGGCGCGGGCAACGGCAACTTCGGCGTCGTCACGGAGCTGCAGTTCAAGACACACCCCGCGCCCCAGGCCGTGTCGGGGTACCTGACCTGGCCGTCGTCGATGGCCGCGGCCGTGGTGAAGGCCTGGCAGGAGTGGGGCCCGGACCAGCCCGACGAGATCTGGTCGTCCTGCCATCTGTCGAACACACCCGGCGGCACCCCCAGGGTCTCCGTCGCCGCCTTCTCCCTGGGCACCTACAACGAACTCCAGAACGCGGTCGACAGGCTGGCCCACCTGGTCGGCGGCAACGCGTCGAGCGTCTCGCTCAGGCGGCACACGTACAAGGAGTCGATGGAGGCCTACGCGGGCTGCTCCTCCTTCTCCACCGACGCCCAGTGCCACCTGCCGGGCTCCACCCCGGGCCGCTCCCCGCAGGGCGCGCTGGCCAGGGAGACCTACACCGGCCGCTCCGACTTCTTCGACCGCTCGATCTCGGACGCGGGCATCCAGACGATGCTCGCCCAGATGCGGTCGGTCAGCGGCAACGGCGACATCGCGCTGACGGCCCTCGGCGGCGCGGTCAACCGGGTCTCCCCCACGGCGACGGCCTTCGTGCACCGCCGCTCCCGCATGCTGGCCCAGTACCTCGTCTCCTGGCCGGCCGGCACCACGGGCGCCGCCGCCCAGTCCTGGCTGACCAGGTTCCACACCGCGATGAAGCCGTACGCCTCGGGCGCGGCCTACCAGAACTACACGGACCCGACCCTCACGGACTGGCGCAGGGCGTACTACGGCGACGCGGCGACCCGCCTGACGACCTTGAAGAAGCAGTACGACCCGAATCGGTTCTTCAGCTACCCGCAGGGCTTGTAAGCAGGCGGTACCTGGTAGGGGCGCGGGGCTGTGTCCATTTACGGCTCCGCCGCGTGCGGGCGCCCAGCCCCCACGGATCCGCAGACGAAGTACCGCCTACGCCGCCAAGTCCCGTTCCTCAGTCCCCGAAGCCTCCGTCCGAGCCCCCGGGATCACCGCGTCCCGGGCCAGCCGACGGGCATCACCGGAGCGGACCAGCCAAGCACCCCACCGCGAGGTCTCGACAGCCCTCAGCACCGGCGTGAGCACAGCCATCGCAAGCGGAGACAGAAGGAGAGCGACAGCCGTACCGAGCGCGAACCCGCCGATCACGTCGGTCGGATAGTGCACGCCCATGTAGACCCGGCAGAACCCCTCCAGCAGGGCGAGCCCGATCCCCAGCAGCCCGAACCGCCGGTTCGCGACGAACAGCGCGACGCCCATCGCCATGGTGATCGTGGCGTGATCGCTCACGAAGGAGTAGTCGGTCTTCCCGGAGACGAGGACGTCGATACCGGTGTGGTCGACGAAGGGACGGGGCCGCTCCACGAACCCGCGGATGGGCACGTTCACGAGGATGGCGATCGCCGCGGCCAGCGGAGTCCAGACGAGCGCGGCGACGGACTGGGCGGCGTCCTCGTCCGCGCGCCGCCGCACGGACCACCAGCACCACACCACCAGCAGCACCATGGCGACCAGCAGCCCGTACTCACCGACGAACTCCATGACCCGGTCGAACCAGTGCGGCGCGTCCTTGGCGAGGCCATTGATGTCGTAGAGCAGATCGACGTCGGGGTTCGACCCGGATTCGGCGAGTACAGCCATGATGCTGCGGCTCCTTCGTCGTTGTTCCGGGCGCACCTCGCGTGCGCGTTACTCAACAGGAACGCACGGCCCCTCTTTGTACGTTCCACACTCCACCGAATGATCACGCAGACGTTATCGAAGAGAGACTCATCGCCGCAGCTCAGGGGGTGGGTTCACGCTCGGTTCACACCGTCGTGGGGAGCGCTTTCGCGCCATCTTCGGTAACCCGGGTGGCGCCGAAGTAATCAGGGGTGTCAATGGGGTCGAACCGGATCACAGCACCCGTCCGGGGCGCGTCGATCATGTATCCGCCGCCGACATAAATCCCCACATGCCGGATGGCGCGGGAATTGGTGAGGTCGTCCGAGAAGAACACCAGATCTCCCGGCAGCAATTCGGCCCGCTGCGGATGCGGTCCCGCGTTGTACTGGTCGTTCGCAACGCGCGGCAGCGTGATCCCCGCACTCTCGAACGCGGCCTTGGTCAGCCCCGAGCAGTCGAAGCGCCCGCCCTGGTCGGCGGTGCCGTTCCCGCCCCACAGATAGGGGGTGCCGAGCTTGCTCTGGGCGTAGGTGATGGCGGTGGCGGCCTGCTGGGAGGGGTCGACCCGGCTGACGGGCGCGGCGAAGCTCTGCTCCAGGGACGTGATCGTCTTCACGTAGTTCTTGGTCTCGGCGTACGGCGGCACACCCTGGTACTTGATGACCGCGTACGCGCCCGCGTTGTACGAGGCGAGCATGTTCTCGCTCTGATTGCCCGGCACGTCCTTCACATACGAGGCGAGCTGGCAGTCGTAGGTCGCGGCCGACGGAATCGCGTCGTTCGGGTCCCATACGTTGCGCACGCCGTCGCCGTTGCCGTCGATCCCGTGCGTGGCCCAGGTCCCGGGGATGAACTGCGCTATCCCCTCGGCCTTCGCGGGGCTCTTCGCGTTCGGGTTGAAGCCGCTCTCCTGGTAGAGCTGGGCGGCGAGCAGTGCGGGGTTGAGGGCGGAGCAGAGGTTGCCCCACTTCTGCACGAGTGACGAGTAGGCCGCCGGCACCGCGCCCTTGGCGAGCGAGACGCTGCCTCCGCCGGCTCCGTTGACGAGGTTCCCGGCGACGAGGTACACGCCGACGACGAGCAGCATCACGAAGCTGAGCCCGAGCCCGGCCGCGACCCCACCGATCACCCATACTTTTCGCACGGCTCAACCCTCCCCCATGTCAGCCCTGTTCAAGGCCATTTCGGGGCAGGGTGGCGGCATTTCGCTGTGTTTCCGCCAGATGTGACGCGTATTCAGCGAGTGGACCGGGCAGCGCGGCGACCCTTATTCCGGGTCGCTCGTCGCGTCCTTGTACAACTCGGCAGCTTCTTTCCCGAGCACGACACTGTAGGAGATATCGGGCGTCAGTCCGCCCTGTTCGTGTCCGCCGATGACACCCACGACCTGCTGGTCCCCGTTCACCCAGGGGCTGCCGCTGGTGCCGCCGGTGAAGCCCGGGCAGTCGATGCGCTGCTGGGTGGCGCTGTGCTGGATGGGCTTGTTGGTGCAGCTGATGGGCTGGTCGGTGGCGGAGGGGTAGCCGGTGATGGTCACGGCGGTGGCCCCGGTGGCCGTCCCGGCGGTGAACCGGTAGGCGCCGACCACGTCCTCGATGTTCTTACCGTCCACTTCGGCGACCGTGGCGAAGCCGATGTCGCTGTCCTCTGCCTGCCCTTGGTTCCACCCGTCCGGCAGGTACCGCTGCACGACCCTCCACACTCCATACGGCGCCTTGCCGTCCCGGTAACCGGGCACGAACACGTCGCCGGGATCGCCGTCCAGGCAGTGGGCCGCACTGACGATGAGGTCGTGCCCCGCGCTGTGCACCACGGACGCGGTGCAGTGGTGGCCGCCGGCCAGGCTGGTGGCGTGGTCCGACCCGAACAGGGCTCCGACGCGCACGCTCTGTTTGTTCACCTCGGTCACGGTCGTCACGCCGAAGGGCCCCGGGCCGTCGTCGGCGGTCGCCACAGAAGCCGAGGTCAGGGCCAGCGTCACCACGGTGACGAACAGCGCGTACCGGCGGTTGCCCGCGAGGCGAGCGGAACGGGAGATGCGTGAGCTGCGCTTCATCGGCCCCCACTTTGTCCCACGAAGGTGAGAAAGGACGTCGACGTTTGCTGAGATTTCGCTGTGAACGGCTCGTGCATTGACTCGTTCGGCGCTTCGTTCGGCGGTCAGTCCACGGTACTGTCCTCCCGCCTCTTCTGCCCCCTGAGCGATACTCGATGCCGTCCCGGCACCAGAAAGAGGTAAATCCCCGTGTCCGACATCCCCGCCGGCCTCACCTGGGAGCGCGCCGCCCCGCCGGACGCGACGGGCCCGGGCCCCTGGATAGAGATCGCCTTCGGCGAAGGGGACGACGGCGAGGCCCCGGTCTACATCCGCGAGACCAGCGACCCTTCGGTCGTGGTCACCACCAACCGCCGCAAGTGGGACGCCTTCGTACTGGGCGTACAGGCAGGCGAGTTCGACCACTTCGTGGAGGGCGTGGAAGGCGCGGCGGACGGGGCGGACCCAACAGCCCCGGAAGATGGGCCACATGCATAGAAGCCGCGTCTTCGCCCTCCTGATCGACACCCCCGGGCCCGAGGCCGCCGCCGCTGCGGCCTTCTGGTCCGCGGCCCTCGGCGCCCCCGCCGCACCGGCCCCCTCGGAGGAGCAGTTCACCACACTCCACCAGGCAATCCCCGGTCTGGTCACGGCGGTTCAGTCGATCGACGATGCCGACCCGCGCTTCCACATCGACATCGAGACCGACGACGTGGAGGCGGAGACCGCCCGCCTGCTCGCCCTGGGCGCGACCCCGGTCTCCCGCTGGCTGGAGTGCCGCACCCTGCGCGCCCCCGGCGGCCATCTGCTGTGCGTCCTGCCGGTGCACAGCGACGCCGACGTCTTCGACGCCCAGGCGCGCAGCTGGAGTTGAGCCCCTGCTGATCTATCCCGCCCCCTACGCCACCACCCCCACCGAGAACCGCACCCCGGTGAGCTCCTCGGAAGCCGTCCACAGCCGTCCGGCCGCCACCACGTCACTCGCCTCGGCGCTGCGCCCCACCAGCGTCGGCGCCCCGCGCATCTCGCCCAGCCCGTTCGGGCCGACGTAACTCGCGCCCGGCAGGTCCTGCGTCGCCGCGTACAGCGTCGGCAGGGCGCCGCCCTTGTCGTCCTGGGCCAGGACCCTGTTGCCGACGGCCATCAGGGCGCGGCCGACCGGGTTCGCCGTGTGGCTCTGGAGGTTGGTCGCGGCCCAGCCCGGGTGGGCCGCCAGCGCGCGGACGCGCGAGCCCGACTCGGCCAGCCTGCGCTGGAGTTCGAGCGTGAACAGCAGGTTGGCCAGCTTGGACTGGGAGTAGGCGCGCTGGGGGCCGTAGATGCCGTCCAGGTTCAGGTTCTCGAAGTGGATGTAGCCGTCGCCCATCCTGTGCGCGCCGGAGGAGACGGTCACCACGCGGTCGGTGATGTGCGGGAGCAGCAGGTTCGTGAGGGCGAAGTGGCCGAGGTGGTTGGTGCCGAACTGCGTCTCGAAGCCGTCCCGGGTGCGCCCCTCGGGGAGCATCATCACACCCGCGTTGTTGATGAGCAGGTCCAGCGGGCCGTCCCAGCCTTCGGCGAACTCCCGCACGGACGCCAGGTCCGCGAGGTCCAGCCGCCGCACCTCGGTGCTGCCGCCGGCCCTCGCCGCCGCGGCCCGCCCGCGCTCCGGGTCCCGTACGGCGAACACGACGTGCGCACCCGCGCGCGCCAGCTCGGCGGCGGCGGCGAAACCGATACCGCTGTTGGCGCCGGTGACGACCGCCGTCCGCCCGGAGAGGTCGGGGATCCGGCTCGCGTCCCACTTGGGCGCCCTGCCGCTGCTCTTGTCACTGATGGTCTTGTCCGTCTTGTCCATGCCCCCCAATGTAGGCAACGACTACAATGCTGTCAATGACAACAATGATGTCGGCGGCAACAATGCTGCCGTCGTCTACATCCGGATACGATGGTTCGCATGCCTGTACGCCCCTATCACCACGGAGACCTGCGCTCCGCCCTGCTCGCGAGCGCGGAGCGCACCCTGCTGGAGAAGGGCGTCGCGGCCCTGTCCCTGCGTGAGCTCGCCCGGGACATCGGGGTCAGCCATGCCGCCCCCGGCCGCCACTTCAAGGACAAGCAGGCCCTCGTGGACGCGCTGGCCCTGTCCGGCTTCGAGCGCATGGCCCAGGTCCTGAACGGCGCCGACGACGCGCAGGCACCGCTGGAGGAGCGCCTCATCGCGCTGGCGAAGGCCTATGTGCACTTCGCGGCGTCCAACGCCGAACTGCTCGAAGTCATGTACACCCGCAAGCACGACCCGGACATCTCCGAGCAGTTGAGCGCGGCCGTGGAGAGCACCACGGTCCCGTTCGTGCGGATCATCTCCGACGCCCAGGAGCGCGGCGAGATCGTCGCGGGCGACTCCTGGACCGTCAGCCTGGTGGTCGGCGCCGCGCTGCACGGCACGGCCTCCTTCGCGGCCCAGGGCACGCTCACCCCGGAGGCCGCGGTCGCCGGCATCCCGACCCTGATCCACCATCTGCTGAACGGCCTCAAGCCCCGCGAGGGCCAGTGATGAGCGACACCCGCCTGACCGTGATTGCGACCGATCCGTACTGGCAGCCCGACCGGGACGCCGCGGATCGGGCAGCGGCCGTACTGTCCGGACCGCTGCCCGACGACGACGCCCGTCGCGGCCTGGCAACCAGATGGCACGACATCGTCGAGGTCGTCCTCTGCCTCAGCAGCCTGGCGAAGGTGGGCTGCCCGCACTGCGGCGCGGAATTCGGCGACTGGTGGGGGCAAGCCGTTCAGGGGTGGTACGACGACGGCTTTTCCACACTCCTGGTCGCGGTCCCCTGCTGCGGTGCCGAACATCGCTCAACGAGCTCGCGTACGACTGGCCGACGGGCTTCGCGAGCTTCAGGATCGAGGTCCTGTATCCGAACCGGGCGTGGCTGACCGAGGAGGAACTGGCCTCCGTCACAGCCGCACTGCGGCATCCGCTGCGCCAGATCCTCTCGCGCTTCCAGCAAGGCCACGGCGAACCGGTTCCCCCTCCCGCGACCGTCTCCCGCAGCCGTTGTCAACGCGCGTCACGCTGTGGACTTTCCATGAAGAGAGTCAAGCCCGGGCCATTGCCACGCCATCCCGGCGCCATTGATCAGCAATCCCCCAACCCCCTTGAGTAACGCGGAAGTCAGAACTCCGGAACCCTTCTTGTTGTCACGTACTCAACAAGAGAAGGTCGTCACGGGCCGCCGCCCCCACCGGGAACCTCACCGGTGGATCCCCCACCCGCAGGCCTCTGCCCACCTCTCTCTGGAGGCTGTACGTTGCGTACGTCACCCCCCAACTCCCCCCACATACGCGGCAACTGGCGCAGAATCGGTTCTGCCGCCGCCGCGACCGCCGCGCTCCTGATCGCCGGCCTCGGCACCGCGGCCGACGCGAGCGCCACCACTCCCCACAAGGTGACCGCCAAGGCGATCGCCGCACAGGTCGCCAAGGCCCATGTGCAGTACGAGAAGGCCGCCTGCGGCGCCACCCCGAAGAAGGGGTTCGCCGCGTGTAACGCCCTCCGCGTCACCGGCGGCACCACCGCCTTCATGGAGAAGCAGGCCGCGCTGAAGGGCATCGCGCCCAAGACCATCTCCCCGAAGGCCGCCACCGACGACCCGACCGGCTACGGCCCCTCGGACATCCAGTCCGCCTACGGCCTCGCCGACGCGGCCGACGCCAACGGCTCCGGCGAGACGGTCGCGATCGTCGACGCCTACGACGACCCGAACGCCGAGGCCGACCTCGCGACGTACCGGTCGTACTACGGCCTCTCGGACTGCACCACGGACAACGGCTGCTTCACCAAGGTCAGCCAGACCGGCTCGACGACCTCTCTCCCCTCCGCCGACAGCGGCTGGGCGGGCGAGGAGTCCCTCGACCTCGACATGGTCAGCGCGACCTGCCCGAACTGCAACATCCTCCTGGTCGAGGCCAAGTCGGCGAGCGACGCCAACCTGGGCACCGCGGTGAACGAGGCCGTCAAGCTGGGCGCGAAGTTCGTCTCCAACTCGTATGGCGGCTCGGAGTCCTCCTCCGACACGACGTACGACACCTCGTACTACAAGCACGCGGGCGTCGCCATCACCGCGAGCGCGGGCGACGAGGGCTACGGTGCCGAGTACCCGGCCGGTTCCCGCTACGTCACCGCCGTCGGCGGCACCAAGCTCTCCACCTCCTCCAACTCCCGCGGCTGGACCGAGACCGTCTGGAAGACGTCCAGCACCGAGGGCACCGGCTCCGGCTGCTCCTCCTACGACGCCAAGCCTTCCTGGCAGACCGACGCCACCTGCACCAAGCGCATGATCGCCGACGTCTCCGCGGTCGCCGACCCGGCCACGGGCGTCTCGGTCTACGACACCTACGGCGCCGACGGCACCGGCTGGGGCACCTACGGCGGCACCAGCGCCTCGTCCCCGATCATCGCCTCGGTCTACGCCCTCGCCGGCACTCCCGGCAGCAGCGACTACCCGGCCTCCTACCCCTACGCGGCGGCCGGCACCTCCGCCCTGAACGACGTGACCAGCGGCAACAACGGCACCTGCTCCACGTCGTACTACTGCACCGCGAAGTCGGGCTACGACGGCCCGACCGGCTGGGGCACCCCGGAGGGCATCTCGGCCTTCACCGGCTGAGGTACTCCCGCAGAACCTCCCCGTCGGGTCACGGGGAGCCGCCGGCAGAGGGGGCGTGGGGTCCCCTCGGCGGAGCAAATGGCAACGGGCCGCGGCAACCAGCCGCGGCCCGTTCGCCGCTTCCTGAGCCCCTGACGGGCCCAACCCCCATGAAAAACCTGTGAGTTTGGTAAAGAGCCAGACCCTGTTCGGTAAGCCGGAAGTCAGGATTCCAGCAGCCTCTTGTTGTCGCGTACTCAACAAGAGATGGTCATCGCGGGCCGCCCCCCACCGCCGGGGAAACCGCACCGGCGAGACGCACCCGCACCGCCCCTGTTCCACCGACTCAGGAGGCTGCACCTTGCGTACCACGACCCCCAACTCCCCCCACACGCACGGTAGATGGCGCCGCATAGGTTCCGCGGCCGTAGCCACGGCCGCACTCGTCTTCACCGGCCTCGGCACCGCCGCACAGGCCGACGCCGTGCAGAGCGCCACCACCTCCACCGCGGTGACCTACGCCGCCGCCCCCTGTGCAACCCCCAAGCACGCCGGCGACCTCACCTGCAAGTCCTACCGCGTCACCGGCGGCCTCACCGCCTTCCAGAAGATGCAGGCCGCGAAGACCGGCATCACCCCGAAGGCCGCCGACGCGTCGACCCCCTCCGGCTACAGCCCGACCAACCTCCGCTCGGCCTACGGCCTGACCTCCGCCGCCGCCTCCAACGGCTCCGGCGAGACCATCGCGATCGTCGACGCGTACAACGACCCCAATGCCGAGGCCGACCTCGCGACCTACCGCTCGTACTACGGCCTCTCCGCATGCACCACGGCCAACGGCTGCTTCAAGAAGGTCAGCCAGACCGGCTCCACGACGTCCCTGCCCACCAGTGACGCCGGCTGGTCCGAGGAGATCTCCCTCGACCTCGACATGGCGAGCGCGATCTGCCCGCTCTGCAACATCACCCTCGTCGAGGCCACCAGCGCCAGCTACGCCAACCTCGGCACCGCCGAGAACGAGGCCGTGGCCCTCGGCGCCAAGTTCGTCTCCAACTCCTACGGCGGCTCCGAGTCCTCCTCGCAGACGACGTACGACACCTCGTACTACAACCACCCGGGCGTGGCCATCACCGTCTCCTCCGGTGACAGCGCCTACGGAGCCGAGTACCCGGCGACCTCCCGGTACGTCACCGCGGTCGGCGGCACCAAGCTCTCCACCTCCTCCACCACCCGCGGCTGGACCGAGACCGTCTGGAAGACGTCCAGCACCGAGGGCACCGGCTCCGGCTGCTCCTCCTACGACGCCAAGCCTTCCTGGCAGACCGACACCGGCTGCACCAAGCGCATGGAGTCCGACGTCTCCGCCGTCGCCGACCCCGCCACCGGAGTCTCCGTCTACGACTCCTACGGCGTCACCGCCGGCTGGTACACCTTCGGCGGCACCAGCGTCTCCGCGCCGATCATCGCCGGTGTCTACGCCCTCGCCGGCACCCCGGCCAGCGGCACCTACCCGGCGCAGTACCCGTACGACTACGCGGGCACCTCGTCCCTCAACGACGTGACGAGCGGCAACAACGGCTCCTGCACCACGGCGTACTTCTGCACCGCCGAGACCGGCTACGACGGCCCGACCGGCTGGGGCACCCCGGAGGGCATCTCGGCCTTCGCGAACTAACGGCCGACGAGCCCCCACCCCGCTCCACTCAGATCTGATCAACAGTCACATGTCATGCCACCGTGGGTCGTGGGGGCCACACGTGGCATGAGAGAACGGGCCGCGGCATCCAGCCGCGGCCCGTTCATCATGAGAACATCAGCACGAGCAACCAGATAATCAGGGGCTAACGACCGAACCACGCACAGGTTCCGCCCAGGCCTCATTGCCCGGCGTTACCTACCGTGATACACAGAGTGACCGTACGTAGTATTCGTACGAAACTCGCCAACCAATGACGCCAAGTCGACATACGAAGGCGCCATTGTCGGCGACAATGATGCCTGACCTCTGCGCACCTGCAGGGGATGCGGAACTACCCACCAGGGGCGGTGACTTACATGCTCTTTGCGGCCGACAAGGGAGACATCAACACCATCATCGGCGGGATCGCTCCGGACTGGGGCCCCTTCGGCAGCCTGGGCAACGAGGCCAAGGTGATGATCGAGGTCGTGATGGCGGTCGCCATCCTGCTCTGCCTCGGAATCGCCGTATGGGGTGCGGCCAAACAGCGCATCGGCGCGACGGCGCTCCGCGACACGTTCAGCGCGGAACAGGGCAAGGGCCTCATCATCGCCGGGCTGACCGGGGTTTTCATCATCGGCTCCCTAGGCACCCTCTTCACGATCGTGTACGGCATGGCCGTATAGCCGCCGGACTCGACCGCCCTCTCTCCCCACCCCACCCGCCCGTCGCGCCCACCGGCTGAGGTTGCGTTTCCCTGATGTCGAGTCACCACACCGCGCCCGCGCGGGAACCAGCACGGCTACCGTCGTACTTCCAGATGTTTCTGGACGACGGCGAAGGGGCGTACCCGGCATGAGTTCCGGAGACGAGCACGAGACCTCCGGCGGTTACGGCGGCACCGGCCAGACCCGAACCCGCTACCCCCAGGGCGGCGGCGGCGACGTGTACGGCGGCGCCCGCAGAGGCACCCGGTCCTCCTCCAGAAGCCTGGTCACGGTCGTCGGAGTAGTCGTCCTCCTCATCGGCGCCATCGCCTTCGCGAACCGCGGCGGCAACGACACCGCCTCCAACGAGGCGGCCACGTCCGGCGGTTCGAAGCCGGACAGCACGTCGACTGCGGCGAGCGGGACGAAGCCGGTGGAGACGAAGGCGGCCGGGATTCCCGCCGGGTTCGCGCACGACCAGCAGGGTACAGAGAGCGCGGCGACCAACTACGCGACGGTGCTCGTCTCGGCCGACATCCTCAAGCCGACCAGGCGGACCGAGATCGTGCGGCAGGTGTTCGTCGCCGGCCGGCAGACCGCGCTGGAGAACAGCCTCGACCAGGCCTACTCCAAGGACTTCCTGAGCAAGCTCGGCCTGGACGCGAACGGCAACGCGAGCGCGGGCAACACCTACGTCTCCCGCACCGTGCCCATCGGCACCAAGGTCACGAGCTACTCGAACACCGCGGCGACGGTGGAAGTCTGGTGCACCGGTCTGTACGGCACGGCCGGCACGGTCTCGACCAACCCGGTGACCAGCGACTGGTTCACCCTGACGCTCCACCTGCGCTGGGCGGACAGCGACTGGAAGGCCGACAGCTTCTCCCAGAAGGACGGCCCGGCCCCTGTCCCCGGCGACAACAAGGCATCGACTGCCGACGAGATGGCCAAGGCCGTCCAGGAGTACGGAGGGTTCACCTATGCCCGGTAGCTCACGTCTCGTACTCAAGGCCACGGCCGCCTTCACCGCCGTGCAGACCACTGCCGTGCTGCTGGCCACCCATGCCGTCGCGGCCCCCTCGCCCACCCCGACGCCGACCGGGTCGTCGTCGACGGCTCAGGAGTGCAAGCTCCTGGTCGGCGAGGCCAAGAACATCTGCGAGAACGGCAAGAAAGGCTCGGGCTCCACCACCCCCAGCACCACCGACACCCTCGACCCCCTCTCCTCCCTCGCCAAGGGGTGCGCCGAAGCCGCCTCGTGGACCGTCGACAAGCTCAGCGAGGCCGTCAAGGACACCGCGAACGTCGACTTCACGAACTCCAAGTTCCTTCAGCAGTACGCCGTCGTCTTCGCCGCCTCGACGATCCTCACCCTTCTCCTGTGGCTCCTCGCGGTCGCCAAGCGCGCGGTCCGAGGTGTCCCCCTCACCACCGCGATCTCCGAGGCCGTCGGCTTCCTCTGGCTCACCGTCATCGCCTCCGCGTTCACACCGCTGATCCTGTACACAGTCGTCTCCGCCACGGACGGCATCACGGACGTCCTCGCGAAGACGACCGGCAACCAGGACACCTTCTTCGGCAACTTCTCCAACGCCCTCGCCAAGGGCAACAACATCGGCGGCGGCCCGATCATGCTGATCGTCGTCTCCCTGGTCAGCATCCTCGCCGCCGGCGTCCTCTGGCTGGAGCTCGTCATCCGCGCCGCCCTCCTCTACGTCGGCGCCCTCCTCGGCACCGTCGTCTACGCGGGCCTCGTCGACAAGAACCTGTGGGGCCACGTCCGCCGCTGGGCGGGCATCATGATCGCGGTGATCCTGGTGAAACCGGTCATCGTCATCGTGCTCGGCCTGGCCGGCGCGCTGTCCTCCGCCGACGGCCCGGACTCGTTCTCCGCCGTCGTCTCCGGCCTCGCCATCATCCTGCTCGCCATCTTCGCCAGCGCGATGATCTACCGCTTCGTCCCCGGCTTCGGCGACGAGATCGCCAACGGCCGCAACAACCGCATCATGCAGGGCGCCGAGGGCAAGGCCGCCGCGGTCATCAGCTCCCCGGCCACCATGGTCGCCCAGGGCATCAAGACGCACAGCGCCCGCACGAACGACGGCGGAGGCGGCCAGTCCTCCGGCGGCGCCCGCCCGTCCAACCCGGTCTCCGGCGGCGTCGCCGCCCACAGCACCCGCCCCTCCTCGGGCGGCGGCGGAGCAGTCCCCGCTTCCGCGCCCCCGCCCCGGCAGAGCCCGGCGAACACCCCGCACGCCAGCAACGCCCGCAACAACCGCACGGGAGGTGAAGGGCGTTGACGACAGAGTCCCACCTGTCCCATCCGATCACGCCCCGCCGGACATATCTGATCGGCCGGGCCCGGCCGAACGCGATCGTCGGCAAGAATCGTGAGACCGGCGAGATCGCGCTCATCATCGTGGGCGCGTTCCTCGGCATGATGTGCGGGCTCCTCGTCCCGGTCCTGTCCCTGCGGATCGTGCTGCTGACGGGCTTCCCGATGCTGGCGCTGATGGCGGTCTACGTGCCGTACAAGCGCCGCACGTTCTACAAGTGGTTCGAGATCAACCGCAGTTACAAGCGGACCCTGCGCAACGGCACGACGTACCGCTCCTCCGTCATGGAGGCCGGCGTCCACCTCGACGGGCGTGAGGTCGAGATCGGCCCGCCGCCCGGGATCGGCCGCATCAACTGGCTGGCAGCCCCCTTCGGGCCGGACGAGATCGCCGTACTCCTGCACGCCGACCGCCGTACGGTCACCGCCGCGATCGAGATCGAGGGCCCGGGCGTCGGCCTGCGCGACAGCGAGGACCAGGAGGCCCTCGTCGACCGCTTCGGCACCCTCCTCAAGCATGTGGCCAACGGCGACGGCTTCGTCACCCGCCTCCAGATGCTCGCCCGCACCCTGCCCGCCGACCCGGACGCCCATGCCAAGGACGTCGCCCAGCGCGGCGACGAGAAGTCCCTGACGTGGCTCCAGCAGTCGTACGACCAACTGCAGTCGATGGTGTCCACCAGCAGCGAGCAGCACCGCGCCTATCTCGTCGCGTGCATGCACTTCACCCGCGAACTCTCCTCCGAGGCCAACGCGATGGCCCGCGCCGCCCGCCCGCAGGCGGGCCGCAAGCTCGACCGCGACGCGGGGCTCGCGGTCGTCATGGCGCGTGAACTCACCGACATCTGCTCGCGGTTGCAGGAGGCGGACATCCGCGTACGGCAGCCGCTCGGGCAGGGCAGGCTCGCCTCGCTCATCCACTCCATGTACGACCCGGACCACCCCATCGACCACATCCAGGCGATGACGAAGCGCAACGCCTGGCCGGCCGAACTCGACGCCATGGAGCCGACGTTCCTCCAGGCGAAGACCCGCGAGTCGTCCACCCGCGAACCGTGGTGCCACGCCACGGCCTGGGTGAAGGAGTGGCCGATGACCCCGGTGGGCGTCAACTTCCTCGCCCCGCTCCTCGTCCACACCCCGGACGTGATCCGCACGGTCGCCGTCACGATGGACCTCGAACCCACCGAGATCGCCATCGAGCGCATGCTGACCGAGAAGACCAACGACGAGGCCGACGCCTCCCGCGCCGCCAAGATGAACCGCACCGTCGACCCCCGCGACGTCGCCGCCCACGGCCGCATGGACCAGCGCGGCGAGGACCTGGCGAGCGGCGCGGCCGGGGTCAACCTGGTCGGCTACATCACCGTCTCCTCCCGCAACCCCGAGGCCCTCGCGCGCGACAAGCGCACGATAAGGGCGTCCGCCGGCAAGTCGTATCTGAAGCTGGAGTGGTGCGACCGTGAGCACCACCGCGCGTTTGTGAACACACTGCCGTTCGCCACCGGCATCCGGAGGTAGGGCTCAGATGCGGGATCCGCTGTCCGTCCTCACCGACGCCTTCACGTCCTTCCTCTTCGGAAAGATCGAGTCCACCCGCCTCCCGGTCCGCACCTCGACCGGCCAGGCCCAGGCGGTCTACCTGCCCACGGCCGCCCCCGGGTTGGGCGACTCGGGTGTCATCATCGGCCGCGAGGTCTACTCCGGCAAGGGCTACATCTACGACCCCTTCCAGCTCTACGGCCAGCAACTCCCCGCCCCCCACTGGCTGGTGCTCGGCGAGTCCGGCAACGGCAAGTCGGCCCTGGAGAAGACGTACGTCCTACGACAGCTCCGCTTCCGCGACCGCCAGGTCGTCGTCCTGGACGCCCAGGGCGAGGACGGCGTCGGTGAATGGAACCTGATCGCGGAGGAGTTGGGGATAACTCCTATCCGCCTTGACCCAACCGCCGCCCTGGACATGGGGATTCGCCTCAACCCGCTCGACCCGGCGATCACCACCACGGGCCAACTGGCCCTGCTTCGCACGATCATCGAGGTGGCGATGGGCCACGGCCTCGACGAACGCTCGGGCTTCGCGCTGAAGGTGGCGCACGCCTACGTCAACGAGACGATCGTCGACCGCCAGCCCGTCCTCATGGACATCGTCGAGCAACTACGGCACCCCGAACCGGAGTCGGCCGAGGCGATGAACGTCGCCATAGACGACGTACGGGCCTGGGGCCTGGACGTGGCCCTCGTCATCGACCGCCTGGTCGACGGTGACCTCCGAGGCATGTTCGACGGCCCGACGACGGTCGGCATCGACCTCGACGCCCCGCTCATCGTCTTCGACCTGTCCCACATCGACCGCAATTCCATCGCCATGCCCATCCTGATGGCCATCGTCGGCGTCTGGCTGGAGCACACCTGGATCCGCCCCGACCGGAAGAAGCGCATCTTCCTGGTCGAGGAGGCCTGGCACATCATCAACAGCCCCTTCGTGGCCCAACTCTTCCAGCGCCTGCTGAAGTTCGGCCGACGGCTGGGTCTGTCGTTCGTGGCGGTGGTCCACCACCTGTCGGACGTGGTCGACGGAGCGGCGGCGAAGGAGGCGGCGGCGATCCTCAAAATGGCGTCGACGCGAACGATCTACGCCCAAAAGGCGGACGAAGCCCGAGCAACAGGGCGGGTGTTGGGGCTACCGCGCTGGGCGGTGGAGATCATCCCGACCCTCACCCCCGGCATCGCGGTCTGGGACGTCAACGGCAACGTCCAGGTGGTCAAACACCTGATCACCGAGACGGAACGCCCGCTCGTCTTCACCGACCGCGCGATGACCCAGTCCTCCCGCGACCACGACCGCGAACTGACCGACGACGCCCTGCGCGCCGCCGAGTTGGAGGCTGAGGAACGCGCGGCGGCCTTCATGGAAGCGCACTTGAGCGATCTCGACGGCTCCTCCGAGTCCACGGTGGCGTGAGAGGCGAAGAGGCGAGATGAGACCGAACGACGAACGGGATCGCCGAGGAGGCATCCCCGACGGCCTGTTGATCGGCCTGCTCGCCTTCCTCCTCGGCATGACCCTGCTGGTGTGGACGGCCGCGGGCCTGGCGGCCTGGTTCTCCCACGGCACCTGGCCCGACGGCGTGACCTTCGCCCGCACCCCGCTGGCCATGCGCCACCTGATCGGCCAACCCCACGACCTGGCCGGCGCCTGGCCCGACACCCCACCGGCCCAGCTGTCCGGCTACGGCCTCTTCTGGGGCCTGTTCATCGGCCAGTTGATGGTCCTGTTCGTCCTGACCGTGTTCACGATGGGCACGGTGGCGAGATGGCGGGCGGTACGGGCCCGGAGGCGAACAGATCAGCCGGCACCGGAAGTTCACGAGGTACCGGCCCAGAGACCGGAGCCGCAGCCGCAGCCATCGGCCGTCTTCGAACAACCGCCGAGCGCACCGCCGCTCGCCTCTACCTCAACTTCTCCGATGAACGGTGAACGGGCGGGTGGGTGGGAAAAGATCTTCGTGGCACCGCCGGACAGCCGCCAGGCAACCGCAACCCAAGCAGTACGGGACGCGGAAGGCCCAGCCCTCGTGGTCACGTCAAACCCCACCATCTGGCAGGACACCAAGGACGCCAGAGCCAAACTGGGCCCGGTCCTCCTCTACGACCCCGCCCACCTCTGCGACACCCCGGCCCGCCTCCACTGGTCCCCCACCACCGGCTGCGAGGACAAACAGACCGCGGTAAGACGAGCCGCCTCCCTCCTCGCCCCCGTAAAGCCCACCGCGAAGATCGACCAGGCGGTGGCGGACACGGCCGAAACACTCCTCCGCAGCTATCTGCACGCAGCCGCGATCGACGGCCGCACCATCCGCCACGTCCACCGCTGGTCCCAGGGCACCCAGGTCCAGGACGCCGTACGAACCCTCCGTACGAACCCCAAGGCGGCCCCCGGCGCGGCAGGCGAACTCGAAGCCGCACTCACCTCCCACCCCGAACGCCGGGACATCGCGCAGGAGTTGACGAGCCGCGCACTGTCCTCCCTCTTCACGGTCAACATCCGCGAAGCCTGCACACCCAACAGAACTGACGCGCTCTCCTTGGATTCCTTCGCGAACGAAGGGGGCACGCTTTATCTGGTAGGTGAATCCATCGAGGACCCCCGTACAAACCCGGGTGCGATGCCTCTCCTCACCGCCCTCGCATCAAGCGTGGTCGAGCGCGGCCGGCACATGGCCGAACGGTCATCGGCCGGTCGCCTCGACCCACCAATGACACTCGTCCTGGACGACATCGCCGCGGTCGCCCCGCTTCCCCAACTCCCCGAGCTCCTGTCCACCGGAGCAGACCGGGGCCTCCCCACCCTGGCCCTGCTCCGCTCTCAGGAACAGGCCAGAGCCCGCTGGCCCCACCACGAACTCCCGGTCTAGCAACCGCAGTTCTTCCCGTACGAGCAGGTGGGCGCCGAAATACTTGGGTGACCACCCGCTTGAGGCCCCCGTAGGGTCTGCCGCATGACTCTTTCTCACGACACGACCGGGGACGACGGTCCCGCCCTCGTCCTGCTCCACTCCGCGGTCTGCGACCGACGCATGTGGGACCCACAGTGGCCGGCCCTGGCCGACGCCGGATACCGGTTGGTGCGCTGCGACTTCCGCGGCTTCGGCCAGACCTCTCTGCCGGACCACCGCCACAACGACGCCGACGACGTACTCGACCTCCTGGACACACTCGGCATCGAACAGGCAACCCTCATCGCCTCCTCCTACGGCGGCCAGGTCGCCCTGGAGCTGGCCGCCCGCCAACCGGACCGCGTATCCGCGCTGGCACTGCTCTGCTCCGGCCTGCCGGGCCACCAACCCACCGACGCACTGCGCGCGTTCGGCGAGCGGGAGGACGAACTCCTTGAGGCGGGCGATGTCGGCGGAGCCGTAGAACTGAACGTGAACACCTGGCTGGGCCCGGACGCCGACGAATCGACACGGGGAAAGGTGCGCGGAATGCAGCGGCAGGCCTTCGACATCCAACTGGCCGCCCCAGACGGCGCCGGACGGCACAAGGTGGACTTCGACCTCGCCGCGATCAAGGCCCCCGGCCTCGCGATCTCGGGCGGCCACGACCTGCCCGACTTCCAGCACATCGCGGCCCACCTGCCGAGCCTGCTCCCCCAGACCCGCCACCTCGAACTCCCCTGGGCCGGCCACCTCCCCAACCTGGAGCGCCCCGCCGCGGTGACAGCCCTGCTGACCGACTTCCTGCACGAGACGGTCCCCGCCACGGACTGAGCCGGCCAGACAGCCGGGCCTACGGCGCCTACGGCCGCTCGAACGCCATCTCCAGCTCGCGCTCGTCCGCGTGCCCGGGCAACGGCACGACGACCCCCGTGGGCGCGAAGCCGACCTTGCCGTAGAACCGCCGGGCCCGTTCGTTGTCCTCGTGCACGATGAGCCGCACCCGCTCGACACCGCGCCCCCAGGCCCACTCCAGGGCCGCGTCGAAGAGCACCTCCGTGAGCCCGATGCCCCGGACCTCCGGGCGCACGAACACCCCGACGATGTGCCCCTGCTTCCGCTCGACCGCGAAGCCGGCCCAGTCGACGGTCCCGGCCTCCTCAAGAAGCACGGTCAACGTCCCGACCCAGTCGCCGTCCGGCCCCTCGGCAATGATCTGCTGAGCGCTTTCAGCACCTTCGGCAGCCCCTACGGCCCGCTCCTGGTAGAAGGAGTCCGGCTGGGCCTTCGCCGCCTCGTAGGTCTCCATGAAGGCGAGATGCGCGACGGGATCCTGCAGGGCGACCAGCCGCAGTTCCTTCGCTGCGGCCCACTCGTCGGCGCGTATCGAACGGATCTTGTAGTTCATGGCAGCAACGGTAGCCCAAACGCAGAAAACCCCTGTACCGAATAAACGGTACAGGGGTTTTCGCAATATTTGTTCGGCGGCGTCCTACTCTCCCACAGGGTCCCCCCTGCAGTACCATCGGCGCTGTAAGGCTTAGCTTCCGGGTTCGGAATGTAACCGGGCG
>NZ_JBFAJD010000031.1:0-114398 GCF_040655035.1 Streptomyces sp. NPDC050549 | reverse complement strand
CTCTTCGCCCGGTTCGCCTCCCGCCAGGAGGACTCACCGCAGATGAAGATGGTCGCCGCCCTGCGCAACCAGTTCGGCGGCCACGCCGTCGAGACGAAGTAATCCACAGATCCACAGGCCTCAGGGCCCTGGATCCACAACCTGGGGGAGGTCGGCGAACGACCATGCACGTCACGCATCTGTCGCTGGCCGACTTCCGCTCGTACGCCGGGGTCGACGTCCCGCTCGACCCCGGCGTCACCGCGTTCGTGGGCCCCAACGGGCAGGGCAAGACCAACCTCGTCGAGGCCATCGGCTATCTCGCCACCCTGGGCAGCCACCGCGTCTCCTCCGACGCCCCGCTGGTCCGCGTGGGCGCCGAACGCGCGATCATCCGGGCGCAGGTCCGACAGGGCGAGCGGCAGCAGCTGGTCGAGCTGGAGCTGAACCCCGGCCGCGCCAACCGGGCCCGAATCAACAGGTCCTCGCAGGTCAGGCCCCGGGACGTGCTGGGCATCGTACGGACCGTGCTGTTCGCGCCCGAGGACCTCGCTCTGGTGAAGGGCGACCCGGGCGAGCGCCGCCGCTTCCTGGACGAGCTGATCACCGCTCGCTCCCCGCGCATGGCCGGTGTCCGCTCCGACTACGAGCGGGTGCTCAAGCAGCGCAACACCCTGCTGAAGTCGGCCGCGTTGGCGCGGCGGCACGGCGGGCGCTCGATGGACCTCTCCACGCTCGACGTGTGGGACCAGCATCTCGCGCGCGTGGGCGCCGAGTTGCTCGCTCAGCGGCTCGATCTGATCGCCGCGGTACAGCCTCTCGCGGACAAGGCGTACGAGCAACTGGCGCCCGGCGGCGGACCGGTGGCGCTGGAGTACAAGCCGTCGGCGCCCGGTGAGGCGCACACCCGCGAGGCCCTCTATGAGCAGCTGATGGCGGCGATCGCAGAGGCGCGCAAGCAGGAGATCGAGCGGGGCGTGACCCTCGTAGGACCCCATCGGGACGATTTGATTCTCAAACTCGGTCAGATGCCCGCCAAGGGGTACGCCTCGCACGGGGAGTCCTGGTCGTACGCGTTGGCGCTGCGGCTCGCGTCGTACGACCTGCTCAGGGCCGAGGGCAATGAGCCGGTGCTCGTGCTCGACGACGTGTTCGCCGAGCTGGACACCCGGCGTCGGGAGCGGCTGGCCGAGCTGGTGGCGCCTGGCGAGCAGGTGCTGGTGACGGCGGCGGTCGACGACGACGTACCGCATGTACTGGCGGGGACGCGGTACAGCGTGGCGGAGGGGGCGGTGGAGCGCGTATGAGCATGGACAGGCCCGAGGCTGGAGAGCCCGCGCCCAAGAAGGCCGCCGAGCCCTCCGGCGTCGACCTCGCGCGCGTGGCGCTGCGCGCCGCGAAGGAACAGGCACGCGCGCGTGGGGACGCGGCGCAGCAGAGGAAGCAGGCGCGGCGTGGGGGCCTGCGCTCCGGCGCGCGCGCCGACGGCCGCGACCCGATGGCACTCGGCGCTGCGATCAACCGGCTGCTGAACGAACGCGGCTGGGAGACGCCGGCCGCGGTGGGCGGTGTGATGGGCCGCTGGCCGCAGATCGTCGGCGAGGACCTGGCCAAGCACTGCGTACCGGAAAAGTACGACGAGGACGAGCGGGTGCTGGTCGTGCAGTGCGACTCCACGGCCTGGGCGACCCAGCTGCGGCACCTCACGCCCACGCTGGTGGCCAGGCTGAACGAGGACCTGGGGCACGGCACCGTACGGATGATCAAGGTGCTCAACCCGGGCGGACCGCCCCGCCGCTACGGCCCGCTGCGGGCTCCCGGCAGCACGGGTCCCGGCGACACCTATGGGTGACTGACATCACAGTGCGGGCCCCGGCGGGCGACCGGACGCGGTTGCGAACAGCGACCTGACCCAGGAGTAGCAAAGGGTTCATACCCGGAAGCGCTGAGTGCCGCTGTAAGCCTCTTCGAGCCCCGTTCCGCATATGGGGAGTCGGGAGAGACCGGTTGAGGGCGGCACATGAGGACTCAGGTACCGGCAAACCCCCATCACTGTCGGCGCTACCGGTAGACTGGAAGCAATCCCGCCCCACTTGTGGGACACACACCGAGCAACGCTGACTAAGGCTTACCAACGCAACACGCCGCAGCCGCTCCGGCCAACCGCCGGGAGCCTGGCTTGTGCTGTGCCAGAAAGGGCGCTTCGTGGCCGATTCCGGCAACCCCAACGAGAACATCCCGTCCACCGACGCCGGCGCCGACGGCGAGGCTCACTCCTCGAACGGCGAGGTCACCGCCTCGTACGACGCCAGCGCCATCACCGTCCTCGAGGGTCTGGACGCGGTCCGCAAGCGACCCGGCATGTACATCGGTTCGACCGGTGAGCGAGGCCTGCACCACCTGGTGCAGGAGGTCGTCGACAACTCCGTCGACGAGGCGCTGGCCGGCCACGCGGACACGATCGACGTCACGATCCTGCACGACGGCGGCGTGCGCGTCATCGACAACGGCCGAGGCATCCCGGTGGGCATCGTCCCGTCCGAGGGCAAGCCCGCCGTCGAGGTCGTGCTGACCGTGCTGCACGCGGGCGGCAAGTTCGGCGGCGGCGGCTACGCGGTCTCCGGCGGTCTGCACGGAGTGGGCGTCTCCGTGGTGAACGCGCTGTCCAGCAAGGTCGCCGTAGAGGTCAGGACCGACGGCTACCGCTGGACGCAGGACTACAAGCTGGGCGTCCCCACCGCCCCGCTCGCGAAGCACGAGGCCACGAACGAGACCGGCACGTCGGTCACCTTCTGGGCCGACCCGGACGTCTTCGAGACCACCGAGTACTCCTTCGAGACGCTGTCGCGGCGCTTCCAGGAGATGGCGTTCCTCAACAAGGGTTTGACGATCAAACTCACTGACGAGCGCGAGCTGGCGAAGGCCACGGCCGGTGCCGACGAGGCGGGTGCGGACGAGAAGGACGAGGTCAAGACCGTCACGTACCACTACGAGGGCGGCATCGTCGACTACGTGACGTACCTCAACTCCCGCAAGGGAGACGTGGTGCACCCGACCGTCATCGACCTGGAGGCGGAGGACAGGGAAAAGAGCCTGTCCCTCGAGGTCGCGATGCAGTGGAACAGTGGTTACAGCGAGGGTGTGTACTCCTTCGCCAACATCATCCACACGCATGAGGGCGGTACGCACGAAGAGGGCTTCCGGGCCGCGCTGACGTCGCTGATCAACAAGTACGCGCGCGACAAGAAGCTGCTCCGCGAGAAGGACGACAACCTCACGGGCGACGACATCCGCGAGGGTCTGACCGCGATCATCTCGGTGAAGCTGGCCGAGCCGCAGTTCGAGGGTCAGACGAAGACCAAGCTCGGCAACACCGAGGCGAAGACCTTCGTGCAGAAGGCGGTCTACGAGCACCTCAACGACTGGCTGGACCGCAACCCGAACGAGGCCTCGGACATCATCCGCAAGGGCATCCAGGCGGCCACCGCGCGCGTGGCGGCCCGCAAGGCCCGCGACCTCACCCGTCGCAAGGGCCTGCTGGAGACCGCGTCCCTGCCGGGCAAGCTGTCCGACTGCCAGTCGAACGACCCCACCAAGTGCGAGATCTTCATCGTCGAGGGTGACTCCGCCGGCGGCTCGGCCAAGTCCGGCCGGAACCCGCAGTACCAGGCAATCCTTCCGATCCGAGGGAAGATCCTCAACGTCGAGAAGGCCAGGATCGACAAGATCCTGCAGAACCAGGAGATCCAGGCACTGATCTCCGCCTTCGGCACCGGAGTCCACGAGGACTTCGACATCGCCAGGTTGCGCTATCACAAGATCATCCTGATGGCGGACGCCGACGTCGACGGGCAGCACATCTCCACCCTGCTGCTGACCTTCCTGTTCCGCTTCATGCGGCCGCTGGTCGAGGCCGGGCACGTGTTCCTGTCCCGCCCCCCGCTGTACAAGATCAAGTGGGGCCGCGACGACTTCGAGTACGCGTACTCGGACCGCGAGCGCGACGCGCTGATCGAGCTGGGCCGGCAGAACGGCAAGCGCATCAAGGAAGACTCGATCCAGCGCTTCAAGGGTCTCGGCGAGATGAACGCCGAGGAGCTGCGCATCACCACGATGGACCAGGAGCACCGCGTCCTCGGCCAGGTCACCCTGGACGACGCTGCGCAGGCCGACGACCTGTTCTCGGTCCTCATGGGCGAGGACGTCGAGGCGCGCCGCCAGTTCATCCAGCGCAACGCCAAGGACGTCCGCTTCCTCGACATCTGAGTCGGTCTCAGCTGACCGCACCAGGAAGGATCCCCACCAGCAATGGCCGACGAGAACACTGCCAGCACGCCTGAAGAGGGCGCCATCATCGCCCAGCGCGTCGAGCCCGTAGGGCTTGAGACGGAGATGCAGCGCTCGTACCTCGACTACGCGATGTCCGTCATCGTGTCGCGAGCCCTGCCCGACGTCCGTGACGGCCTCAAGCCCGTCCACCGCCGCGTCCTGTACGCCATGTACGACGGCGGCTACCGGCCCGAGAAGGGCTTCTACAAGTGCGCCCGCGTCGTCGGCGACGTCATGGGCAACTACCACCCGCACGGCGACTCCTCGATCTACGACGCGCTGGTCCGCCTCGCGCAGCCGTGGTCGATGCGGATGCCGCTGGTGGACTCCAACGGCAACTTCGGCTCTCCGGGCAACGACCCCGCCGCCGCCATGCGCTACACCGAGTGCAAGCTGGCGCCGCTGTCCATGGAGATGGTCCGTGACATCGACGAGGAGACCGTCGACTTCACGGACAACTACGACGGCCGCTCCCAGGAGCCGACCGTCCTGCCGGCCCGCTTCCCGAACCTGCTGATCAACGGCTCGGCGGGCATCGCGGTCGGCATGGCCACGAACATCCCGCCGCACAACCTCCGCGAGGTCGCGGCGGGCGCCCAGTGGTGCCTGGAGAACCCCGAGGCCTCCCACGAGGAGCTGCTCGACGCGCTGATCGAGCGCATCAAGGGCCCCGACTTCCCGACCGGCGCGCTCGTCGTCGGCCGCAAGGGCATCGAGGAGGCGTACCGCACCGGGCGCGGCTCGATCACCATGCGCGCGGTCGTCGAGGTCGAGGAGATCCAGAACCGCCAGTGCCTGGTGGTCACGGAACTGCCGTACCAGACCAACCCCGACAACCTCGCGCAGAAGATCGCCGACCTGGTGAAGGACGGCAAGGTCGGCGGCATCGCGGACGTCCGCGACGAGACCTCGTCCCGTACCGGCCAGCGCCTGGTCATCGTCCTGAAGCGGGACGCGGTCGCCAAGGTCGTACTGAACAACCTCTACAAGCACACCGATCTGCAGTCGAACTTCAGCGCCAACATGCTGGCCCTGGTCGACGGTGTGCCGAGGACCCTCTCCCTGGACGCGTTCATCCGGCACTGGGTGGCGCACCAGATCGAGGTCATCGTCCGCCGTACGAAGTTCCGGCTGCGCAAGGCCGAGGAGCGGGCGCACATCCTGCGCGGCCTCCTGAAGGCCCTGGACGCCATCGACGAGGTCATCGCGCTGATCCGGCGCAGCGACACCGTGGAGATCGCGCGCACGGGCCTGATGGGCCTCCTGGAGATCGACGAGATCCAGGCGAACGCCATCCTGGAGATGCAGCTCCGCCGACTGGCCGCCCTGGAACGCCAGAAGATCATCCAGGAGCACGACGAACTCCAGGCGAAGATCACCGAGTACAACGCGATCCTCGCCTCCCCGGTCCGCCAGCGCGGCATCGTCAGCGAGGAACTCGCCGCGATCGTCGAGAAGTACGGCGACGACCGCAAGACGATGCTGGTGCCCTTCGACGGCGACATGTCCATCGAGGACCTCATCGCCGAAGAGGACATCGTCGTCACCATCTCGCGCGGCGGCTACGTCAAGCGCACCAAGGCGGACGACTACCGCTCCCAGAAGCGCGGCGGCAAGGGCGTACGCGGCACGAAGCTCAAGGAAGACGACATCGTCGACCACTTCTTCGTGTCGACGACCCACCACTGGCTGCTGTTCTTCACCAACAAGGGCCGCGTCTACCGCGCGAAGGCGTACGAACTCCCCGACGCCGGCCGCGACGCGCGCGGGCAGCACGTCGCGAACCTGCTCGCCTTCCAGCCGGACGAGGCGATCGCGGAGATCCTCGCGATCCGCGACTACGAGGCGGCGCCCTACCTGGTCCTCGCGACCAAGGGAGGGTTGGTGAAGAAGACGCCTCTGAAGGATTACGATTCGCCCCGTGCCGGCGGTGTCATCGCGATCAACCTCCGTGAGACGGAGGACGGTTCCGACGACGAACTGATCGGCGCCGAACTCGTCTCGTCCGAGGACGATCTGCTGCTGATCAGCAAGAAGGCACAGTCGATCAGGTTCACCGCCACGGACGACGCACTGCGCCCCATGGGGCGTGCCACCTCCGGTGTCAAGGGCATGAGTTTCCGTGAGGGCGACCAGCTTCTCTCGATGAATGTTGTTCGACCCGGTACGTTCGTGTTCACTGCCACAGACGGCGGGTACGCGAAGCGGACCGCTGTCGACGAGTACCGCGTCCAGGGTCGCGGCGGCCTGGGTATCAAGGCCGCCAAGATCGTCGAGGACCGCGGTTCTCTCGTCGGCGCGCTGGTGGTCGAGGAGACCGACGAGATCCTCGCCATCACGCTGTCCGGCGGTGTGATTCGTACGCGAGTCAACGAGGTCAGGGAGACGGGCCGTGACACCATGGGCGTCCAACTGATCAACCTGGGCAAGCGCGATGCCGTCGTCGGTATCGCTCGTAACGCCGAGGCGGGATCCGAGGCGGAGGAAGTCGTCGGCGACGAAGCCGTCGACGAGACCACCGAGGGTGTCGCGACCACCGGCACGGACGAGGGTGACGCACCCTCGGTCGAGTAGCACGAGGAGAGAGTCATCGTGAGCGGAGCCACGGGCGCCGGATCGACCGGTACGGACACGGACGGCGGCGGCCGTGGCTCCGCCGCGAACGCGACAGATCCGCACACGACCCAACTGCGTGCGATCGACGTGAAGAAGGCCGACTCGAACGCGCCCGACACACATGGATCCAAGGGATCCCAGGGGGGAACTGTGACGGACACCCGAGGTCCGGGCACCCAGCAGCAGCAGCAGTCGGCCGGGGCGGGCCAGGCAGGGCCCGGCGCGAAGCCTCCGGCCCAGCCGGCGGCCCCGGCCGCCGCACCGCCCGCACCGCCGGCGGGTGCGCCGCACGGTTCACCGCTGCCGGGCTCACCGCTTCCCGGCGAGCGTCAGCCGCAGCAGGCGGCGGGGCCGTACCACCCGCCGCAGGCCTACCCCGCGCAGGGGCCCGCCGCCCAGAGCGGTGCCGTACGGCGTCCGCGCACGGGCGCGCGCACCGCGCCCCGCACCCGCAAGGCGCGGCTGCGGGTGGCCAAGGCCGACCCGTGGTCGGTGATGAAGGTCAGCTTCCTGCTCTCCATCGCGCTGGGCATCTGCACGGTCGTGGCGTCCGCGGTGCTGTGGATGGTCATGGACGCGATGGGGGTCTTCTCGACGGTCGGCGGCACGATCTCGGAGGCGACCGGCTCGAACGAGTCGAACGGCTTCGACCTGCAGTCCTTCCTGTCCCTCCCGCACGTCCTGACCTTCTCGGCGATCATCGCGGTCATCGACGTCGTCCTCGCCACCGCCCTCGCGACCCTCGGCGCGTTCATCTACAACCTCTCCGCCGGCTTCGTCGGAGGCATCGAGCTCACGCTCGCCGAGGACGAGTGAGCAGTCGGACGAGAACCCGGGTGTACGGGGGTTGAAACCTCCCCCGGCGGTCCTGTGACTATCGATTTTGGGACTGCCCATGTCGTGCGCTAATCTTCAGGAGTCAGCGCGCGGGACACACTCCGCACAGCGCGGCGGGGCTATAGCTCAGTTGGTTAGAGCGCATCCCTGATAAGGATGAGGCCACAGGTTCAAATCCTGTTAGCCCCACCAGCACGAAGGCCCCCAACCTGTTGGTTGGGGGTCTTCGGCGTCTACGGCCGCTGAACCGTGGGTCAGGACTGCAGCCAGACGCGGCGGTGTCGTGCGACCGCGTAGACCTGGTTGATCTGTGCGGCCGTCAGCCTGCCGGTGAGGGGACCGAGCGCGGACACCTCGCGCTCCTGGTAGATGCGTACGGTGTACCGCGTCGCGGCGCGGTGCAGTGAGGTCACGCCGACGAAGACGAGGACCGGCTCCACCGGGACGGGGAAGCCGCAGTGCCGCTCCAACACGCCCTGGACGTAGGCCGCCTCCGCCCTGCTCGCCCTGGCGTACGGGGCCGGCTGACCTCTGTTGACCCTGGCCATGGTGTCGCCCACCCAGACCGAGGCGCCCTGGTGGCACTTGGTGTTGATGCTGAACACTCCGCCGGGTCCGATCAGCAAGTGGTCGATGTCACCACCGTTGCCCTTGGGCACGCCGTGCAGAACGCGCCAGCCACGAGGGGAGAGCCGCGCCAACTCCCGGCCCACCCGCCGCTCCCCTTCGAGCCCGACGTACCAGCTGTCCCACTCCGAGGGGCGTCTCAGCACCCGCATCAAGAGCCGCTTGGCCGGTGACGGGCCACGGGCGGCGATCGCCTCGATCAGGGCCGCACCGGGACGGTTCTCCGCCAGATCGTCGGCGACGGTCGCCTTCGGCAGCTCCACTGGTCGACCCGGGCGACGCGGGGCGGGCGGCTCAGGGCGCCGAACAGCCTCTCCAGGGCGTGCGGCGGGCGCAGGGCGGAGAGTCACCGAACTGCCGAGATACTGCCGCAGCAGGGCCAGAGCCTCCCCCTGATACCGCTGCTCCTTGATCGTGACCACCTTCGTCGGCCGGTCCGCCCAGGCGACAGTGGTCCCGTCCGGCAGGTTGACGTAGAGCCGGTCCTGACCATGCCGCTTCCACGGTTTCACCGTGAGATCGCCCATTGGCCCGCCCCCGAATATGTGCCGTCCCCACACACATGGCAGCAGCAGACCAGTTGGCCAGCAAGAGCGCCGGGGCAACATGGCCGAGTAGTGGCGTGCGCGGAGCGGCCGGCCGACAGCACCGAGACCCCCGGCCACGACGGGCCGGGGGTCTTCAGGGTCTTCTCTGGAGCGTTGTACGCAAGTTCGCCGCTGTGTCAGAGATACCGGGGCGGTGGGTGAGTGGTGAGGTGGCGCGCGCCGGGCGTCAGCGCTGGAGGGGAGCCGCCAGGGGTGCCGACTGCTCGGTGTGGTCCGGTTCGGAGGGGTCGGCGGTCTCCGTGGCCTCGTCAGTGTCCGTCGGCGGGCGGTGGCGGCAGCTGGGGGACTTGCCGTGGGCCTCGGCCCGGATGCGCTGCTTCATCGTGGGGGGCAGGGACCTGGTGAAGGACCAGGGGGAGATCGTCGGTGCCGTCGGCTGTGCGGTGGCGCCGGTCGCCTCTGACCGGGGCGTCGCCGCGGTGGCGGCCGTCGCGGTGATCGTGATGAGTCCGAGCGCGGTGCACAGAGCGATGAAGGCGGTGACGAAGGCGGTCCACAGCTTCATGACCTTGATCTGGGTCATGGCCCCTCACTTTCAGGTTGGGCGATTTGCGTACTTTCCTCATGATGTGTATGGGGACCGCGAAGTGTGGGACCGGCACCCGTGGCGCGTCGATGTTCCGATGAACACCACTCGGATGGGTGCAAGAAGCCTGAAAAGCCAAGAAAAATGGAGAAGTGAGACCAAATTAACGGTCCGTAGAGATGTGATCACCCTCCGATCGGAGCGGTTCCATCCGCTTCTACTGCGCTGTCCCGGGCGGGAGTTGGCCGCGGAGGCAGGTCACCGATCGGTATCGGTCGGTGTGTATAGTCGGGCGACAGAGGTCCCCTACGTCAAGGAAAGACGAGGTCGCGCGGTGAAGAAGCTTCTCCTGGTCGCACTGGCCGCCATCGGCGGGCTCCTCGTGTACCGCCAGATCCAGGCGGATCGCGCCGAGCAGGATCTGTGGACGGAGGCGACCGACTCCGTGCCCACGGGTTCGTGAGTACCGAGATCCAGTTCTGAGCACGCCCCGACCGCCTGGCGGTCGGGGCTTTGTGTTGCGCCGTCGCGCGAACGCGGTTACGGCCGACCCGACCCGGGCGTTTCGGACGCTCGCACGAATTGCCGGGATGCCACGCGCGCGTGCGGGGCAGGATGGGCCACGTCCGGAGCAACGACGAGGGGTGGCGCTTGATGGGGCGGCGGCGTACGGCGTGGTGGCGGACGCGAGCGCAGGGCGGCCGTACGCCCGTTGCCGGGGCGGCCGGACAGCCCGTCGGTGTCGTACGACGGGTCAGTGTCGTCGTCGCCGTGCTGTGTGCGACCGCGGCCCTGGCCGGGCAGCCCGCCACCGCCGCAGGGGCGCCGGGCTCCTACGGCTACGACAAGGGCGACCGGGCCGTCGACGGCGCGACCCGTGCGGCCGATGCCGTAGGACTGAATTCCGGTAAGACGTACCGGAGTTCCCTCCCGAAGGGCGCCGGCCTCTACTACGGCCTCACTCTCGACGCCGTGTCCGACGTCTACGTCTCCGTCACCGCCGTGCCCCCGGCCGGCACCACGGTCGCCGCCACCGACGGCATCAGGGTGTCGCTGCAGAACGCCGCGGGCACCGGCTGCACCCACCAGAGCGCCAGCTTCGGCGCGAGCAGGAGCCCGCACCCCGTGGCCGCCTGGGCCGCGCGGGAGACGGGCAGGGCGCTGTGCAAGGGGTCAGGGCAGTACTACGTACTCGTCGAACGCGTCGACGCGTCGGGTTCCTCGTCGGGCACCTGGGGGCTGGAACTCACCGTGGTGTCGGAACCGCCGCTCGCCCGGGCGGGTACCTCCGACGCCCCCCAGGTCTGGAACTCCGAGTCGCCCGAGCCCGTCACGGGGGAGGCCCGGAGCCGTGCGGGGGGCTCGGGGTTCGCCGGGGCGGTCGCCGTAGGACAGGGCGTGTGGCGCGGCGACATCCCACCCGGCGGGACCCTCTTCTACAAGGTGCCGGTCGACTGGGGCCAGCAGCTCTCCGTCACCGCCGACCTGGAGGCCTCGGACGCCGGCAGTGGCTATGTGAGCCGCGCGCTGGACCTGGCGCTCTACAACCCCGTGCGCGCCTCCGTCGACGAGGCGGGCGTCGGCTATCAGGGCAGTCCGAGATCGGCCGCCCTCGAAGCGCTGCCGCCCGTCGAGTACCGCAACCGCTACTTCGTCATCGACCACGAGAGCGGGATGCGCTTCGCCGGGGCGTACTACCTCGTCGTGCACCTCGCCGCGCAGGTGGCCGACGACTTCGGCCCGGGGCCGTTCCCGGTGACGCTGCGGGTGCGCGTCGCCGGTACGGCGCACGGCGGGCCCGGGTACGAGGGGCAGTCCGAACCCCGGAACGTCTTCGACGTCACCTCGCAGGACCGCGCGGCGGCCGTGACGGGGAGCGGCGGGGGAGGCGACACCGCCATGAAGCTGCTCGCGGTGGCCGGGATCGGCGCGGGCAGCGTGCTGCTGGCGACGCTCGGCGCGTGGACGGTGGCGGCCCGGCGCAGGGCCGCAACGTAGCCGCGGTACTCCTTCTGGCCCCTCTGGCCCCTTCTGGCACCGGTCGGTCAGACGCGGGTCAGCGCCCAGAACCCCACCGCGTAGCAGGCCAGCGCCAGTAGCAGGACCGGTATCGCCACCTTCGCGGGCGGCCCGGGGCGGCGCCGAGCACGTCTGCCATGGTGCTGCGGAAACGGCGGTGCGGTGGGCGGAACCAGCGGGACCTGGGCGGTGTATGAAGCAGTAGAGGGTTCGGCGCGCGGCTGGGGGGAGGGCAGGACATGGGGGGGCTGCGGAATCTGCGGGGGCGGCAGATGGAAGCTGCCGGTGTCCGACATCGGGGTCGGAGTGGGAGTCGCAGTCGGAGTCGGTGTGGACGGCTGGGAGACGATGTCCTGCCGCGGGTCGAGGAGGACGGAGTCCGCGCCGTTGGTGCGCGCACCCACACCGGCGGTTGTCCCGGTCCCCGTCCCCGTATTCGCACCGGTCCCGAGTCCCGTCCCGCTCGACGGAGTCGACCCCGTGTCCACCCCGGACGCCCGCTTCAGCGGGCCCTCTGGCGCGAACCCCGTTGGCAGCGGCCCCACTTGGTCGAAGATCTCGATCAGTTCGTCGTCGGGGCCGGGTTCCGGCAGGAGTTCCACGGCCGCCGCGAGCGCCTTGCGCGCCCCCGTGGCCGTCCGGAAGCGAGCCTGTGGATCCGGCTGCAGCAACATCGCCACGACCTGCCACAGCGGCTCGGGAACACCCTTGGGCGCCCCCGGGGTCCCGTGCTCGGCGAAGTACTGGATGAGCGCCTTGGAATCCGGCTTGGCCCCCTCCAGCAGATACAGCGCCACCAGTCCTACGGCGAACAGGTCGGCGGGGAAGTCGGGTTCCGCGCCCATCATCTGCTCGGGCGCGAGGTAACCCGGCGTGCCCACCACGAGGTTGGTCTCCGTCAGGCGTGCTTCGCCCAGCCGCATCGCGATGCCGAAGTCGGACAGGCGCAGCCGTGGGCGGGCCGTGCCGGTGGCTTCGAGGAGCAGGTTGGCGGGCTTGATGTCACGGTGCACGACACCCTCCGCGTGCACCGCGGCAAGACCGGAGAGGAGCTGGTCGAGCAGCGTGCAGACGAACGCGGGGGGCAACGGGCCGTAGTCCCCGATGAGATGGACCAGAGAACCGCCCGCCACCAGGTCCATGGTGAACAGGACCTTGTCGTCGTCGGCGGCCCAGCTGGCCGGTGCGAGCACATGGGGGTGGTCGATGCGCAGCGCCTGTTCTCGTACGAAGCGCAGCAGCGAGTGCGCGTCGCTCTGCTGCAGGACCTTGGCCGCGACATAGCGGCGTCGGCGGTGGTCCCAGGCGCGCCAGACCGCGCCGACACCTCCGCGCCCGATCGGGTCGACCAGTTCGTACCTGCCGGCGAAGACCTCACCCATGGCTGTACGTCGCTCCTCCCCCTTCGGCTACCTCCGTTGCTTCCCCCGAGACGAGCGATACGACTCCCCCTCACGGCAGTTGCCGTGTGCCCGGCTGTCGAACCCCCGATCGACGGCCGGGCCGTGATGCTCAGCTCTGGTGGGACTGGTAGTGCGCGACCGCGTCGGAGGTACGGCCGGCGCCGTACACCCGGAGAAACTCTGCCAGTTCGGGGTGGCTCGGGGCGAGGGTGTCGGCCGCGTCGATGATGTCGCCTGCGGCGGCCACCGAGCGCAGCAGCGACTGGATCTCGCGGACCACCCGTTTGACCGTGGGCGCTCCCGAACTGCTCGTCGTGGTCGTGGTGTTGCTGAGCACCGAGCCCCCCTGGGACTTCTTGATCTCGTCCATGCGCTCGGTCGCCTCGGCAGCGCTCACGCTCCCGTCCGCGACCTGCCCCGCCAGGTCCTGCAGCAACTGCACCCGCTGTACCACCGCGGGATTGCCGATCTTCGCCCGCTGACCGCTCATCAGCTGGGACAGCATCGGTGCGGAGAGTCCCAACACCCCTGCGAGACGAGCCTGGTTGAGGCCAAGATCGTCGATGAGCTTACGGAAGAGCGCCCCCAAAGGCTCCCCGTACCAATTCCGCTGCAGCTCCCGCGCTCTGGCGGTGGCTTCCTGCTGTGCGGCGTCCATTGCGTCTCCCCATCGCTTCCCCAAAACCGCGGTTCGCTCTAGCGAACCACGACGAGCATCTTACGGAGAGTGGTCGTCCACCGGGAGCCCCAAGTTTTTGCGAGATACCGGGGGTGACCCGGTACGCTGGTCTCCGAAGCCCACCGGTGCCCGGTTGTGCCGGTCGGACGCTTCTCTAGCGGGGCCTTAGCTCAGTTGGTAGAGCGCTGTCTTTGCATGGCAGATGTCAGGGGTTCGACTCCCCTAGGCTCCACACCCCGCACCGGCCGGTCGCCCTCAGTGGCGTCCGGCCGGTGTTTGTTTGTGCCCGCCCGGTGACGTGCGTCACATAATCAGCGGCTTGTCGTTGCAGTTGTTTGCGCAAATATCGGTATCGGGCGAGGTTCACCGGGGCGCCGGGGTGGCGGTCGGTGCGGTGTGGGGAACGTGTGTGCCGATGTGCGGAACGTGTGTGAGCTGGCTGAATGCGGTCGTGTAATCAGGGGTGTGCGGTCCGTTAAGGGAGTCCGTGCGGTACTTGTTCACCTGGGACGTTGCAAACGTCATCGTGGGCAGCTTGCGTAAATCAAGGGAGTCTCCCGGCTCGCGCGACTGTTCCACGTGAAACATCGCGGTGGGGCAGGAGACCCTCAAGTCTCCTGCCCCACCGCGATATTGACGGTATGTCGGACGTCAGTGGTGCTCGTCGTGGTCCGCCGCGGCCTCGTCCTCGGCCTGCTTCGCCTGGACCTCGGGGTCGAGCACGGACTGACCGCTGCCGTCCACCGAGGAGAGATGGCCCGTTTCGGGCACCTCGGTCGCGGCCGGGGGCTCGACCAGCCAGTCGGGGTTGGCCTGCTTGTCCCACCACTTCCAGGCGGCGAAAGCGCCGCCCGCCAGGATTCCCAGTACCGCCAGCCCCTTCGCGAGCCGGCCGGCCCGCGCCCGCCGCTCGTGCTTGCGGACCAGCTTCTGGATCTCCTTGGGCGAGACCTGGCCGCGCAGCGCGGCGAGTGCCGCCGCGCCGCGCGCGGCGGCCTCGTCCTTGACCGGACCGGCGGCGGCGACCGCCTGCTCGATCCGCGGCCGGGAGTACTCGGCGGCCTGCTGAGCGGCCTTGCGGGTGCGGACGGCGGCCTCCTGGGCGGCCTGGTCCACCTTCGGCGGGACATGGGTGCGGGCCTGCTCCAGGCGGGGCGCGAGATGGGCGTCGTACTGCACACGGGCCTGGTCGGCGGCCAAGGACACCTTGGGCGCGAGTCGTACGCGCGCCTCGTGGGCGTAGTAAGCGGCCTTGTCCTTGGCCGTGTCGGCGTAGGGCGCCACCACTTCCGCGGCGTGCAGCACGCTGTCCTTCGCCGAGCCGGTCGCGGAGCGCACGCTGTCGATGCGGGTCACGGGTTCCTCCTCCTCGGTGGCGTACGTTTCTTCGTCTGTCCACCCAAATACGGATCATGCCTGCCAGAGGGCTACGGGGCATGTGAGGGCGGGCATCCGGGTCACGATCACGGGTAATAGCGGATGAATGCGGGGGAACTGGGGGAACGGGGGCTTGTCGTCGACAATGCCACGGATCCCCGCCGCCTGCCCCTGTCCCGGAGGCACTCGGCCGGTTTTCTGCAAGCGGATCGGGTGGAAAGGTCCCCGCGCGCGGCCATCGGGCGCCTCGGCACGGTCGGCGTGCGAGGATCTGGGGGTCACAGGAAGACAACGGAAGGCAGATCGTGGCCGAGCAGCTTTACGCCACCCTGAAGACCAGCCTTGGCGACATCGAAATCCGGCTGCTGCCGAACCACGCGCCCAAGACGGTCCGGAACTTCGTCGAGCTCGCCACGGGTGAGCGTGAGTGGACCAACCCCGAGACGGGCGAGAAGTCCAAGGACAAGCTCTACGACGGCACGGTCTTCCACCGGGTGATCAGTGGCTTCATGATCCAGGGCGGGGACCCGCTGGGCAACGGCACCGGCGGCCCCGGCTACCAGTTCGAGGACGAGTTCCACCCGGACCTCCGCTTCGACAAGCCCTATCTGCTCGCCATGGCCAACGCGGGTCCGGGCACCAACGGCTCGCAGTTCTTCGTCACCGTCTCCCCGACGGCCTGGCTGACGCGCAAGCACACCATCTTCGGTGAGGTCACCGACGCGGCGAGCCAGAAGGTCGTCGACACCATCGCGGCCACGAAGACCAACCCGCGGACCGACCGCCCGGTCGAGGACGTCGTCATCGAGTCGGTCGTCGTCGAGACCCGCTAGGAGAGGCCCTGGACCGCAGGGCCGACACCAGTACTTACCGGCGGGAACCAAACGCCCCGTTCATCCGTAAGGATGGGCGGGGCGGTGCATTGCGTACGAAGGATTGAGGGGACCCCATGGACCAGGCGCCAGGCAGCCCGCAGGGCCCGGAGGAACAGCGGCCCCCGGACGCCCAGAGCCTGCCGGTTTGTTATCGCCACCCGGACCGCGAGACCGGCGTCCGCTGCACCCGTTGCGAGCGCCCGATCTGCCCCGAGTGCATGGTCAGCGCCTCGGTCGGCTTCCAGTGCCCGGAGTGCGTGCGCGACGGCTCCGGCACGGGGCACGCCCCGACGGCCGCCCAGCCCCGCACGATCGCCGGCGGCACGGTGGCGGCGGATCCTCGGCTTGTCACCAAGATCCTCATTGGTCTCTGCGTCGCCGTGTATCTGGTTCAGCTGTCGTCGGTGGGCGACCAGTTCACCAACCATCTGGAGCTGCTCGGCAAGGCCTCGGCCAACGGCTACCCGCCGTACGAGGGCGTCGCCGACGGGCAGTGGTACCGGCTGCTGACCGCGATGTTCCTGCATGCCAGCCCGATCCACATCATCTTCAACATGATGAGCCTGTGGTGGATCGGCGGTCCCCTGGAGGCGGCCCTCGGCCGGGCCCGCTATCTCGCGCTCTACTTCGTCTCGGGTCTCGCGGGCAGCGCGCTCACCTATCTCATCGCGGCACCGAACCAGCCCTCGCTCGGTGCCTCCGGCGCCATCTTCGGGCTCCTGGGAGCGACCGGCATTCTGCTGCGCCGCCTGAACTACGACCTGCGGCCGCTCATCGCCATCCTGGTGATCAACCTGATCTTCACCTTCAACCCCGGCATGAACATCGCCTGGCAGGCCCACATCGGCGGCCTCGTCGCCGGAGTCATCACCGGCTACGCGATGGTCCACGCCCCGCGTGAGCGGCGGGCCCTGATCCAGTACGGCACCTGTGCCGTCGTACTCGTGATCGTCGTGGTGTTGACGCTGATCAGGACGGCTCAGCTCAGCTGATATCAAACCGTTGTCCACAGTGCGTGGCGGATCTTGTGCATACCGTGGAGAACAGCTGTGCCCCCTGTCACCGACCCGTGTTTGTGCAGGTCAGGCAGGGGGCGAACAGGCTTGCGGTTGCCGGTGTGTCAGTCACACCGGCGTCAACACCCAGTGGGTTATCCACAGATCGTCGTTCTTTTTCCCCAGGCCTGCTGTGGATACTTCTCTGGCCTGTGGATAACTCAGTGGAAGGCCGTGGGCAAAGCTGCGTTCACCAAGTGGTGGCCGCAGCTTCGACCGCTGGTCAGGCCGCTACTTCCACTGGGTCGAGACACCGAACCCGGCGGCGATGAAGCCGAAGCCCACCACGATGTTCCAGTTGTCCAGGCTGTCGATGGGCATGGAGCCGTCGGTGACGTAGAAGACGACGATCCAGGCCAGTCCGATGACGAACATGGCCAACATGACCGGAGCGACCCAGGCACGGCTGTTCAACTTGATGGCGGTCGCCGTCTTCGCCGGCGGCGGCGTGTAGTCGGCCTTCTTGCGGATACGTGACTTCGGCACGAGGGTCTCTCCTGTCGATGCGCTGCGTGGCCGCGCAGGGAACTGGGGCGGGCTCCGGGGCAGCGTACAAGGGGACACTGAGTGCTCCCCCGGGCGTCCGTTAGCGTAGTGCTTCCGCGGCGCCGAAGGAGATAAGGGTACGTTGAGCAATTCTGCCGACTCCCCCGGGACGGGTACCAGTCCTGCCCGTATCCGCCGTTTCCGTCCCGTGCGGATTCTCACGGTGGCCGTCTTCGCCCTCGCGGGGCTCATCTTCTTCACCAGTTTCAACACCGCCAAGGGCACCAACATCCGCACGGACGCCTCCCTGCTGAAGCTGTCCGACCTCATCCAGAACCGCAGCGAGAAGAACGGCCGGCTCAACGACGCCAACAGCGTCCTGCGCGACGAGGTCGACGCGCTCCGCAAGGAGGACGACACCGGCACGGGCGCCGACAACGAGAAGCTGACGAAGCTGGAGCAGAGCGCGGGCGCGCAGAAACTCAAGGGCAAGGCCGTCACCGTCACCCTCAACGACGCCCCGCCCAACGCCACCGCCAAGCTCCCCGGCTATCCCGAGCCGCAGCCCGACTACCTGGTCATCCATCAGCAGGACCTCCAGGCCGTGGTGAACGCCCTGTGGCAGGGCGGCGCCCAGGGCATCAAGGTCATGGACCAGCGGTTGATCGCGACCAGCGCCGTGCGCTGTGTGGGCAACACCCTGATCCTCCAGGGCCGGGTCTACTCACCGCCGTACAAGATCACGGCCGTAGGTGACCCGGAGAAGCTGCAGCAGGCGCTGGCGGCGTCCAAAGCGATCCAGAACTACATGGTGTACGTCAACGTCTACGGGCTCGGTTGGAAAGTGACCGACGACGGGACGGTGACTCTTCCCGGCTACTCGGGCACAGTGGATCTGCACTACGCGAAGCCAGTGGAGTAGGCGTCCGTACGGGAGCTGCCGGTGCGCGTGATCGTCAGGAGCGTCAGCGAACTCTGCATCACCGTAGGCACCCTGATCGTCCTCTTCGTGGTCTACGTGCTCTTCTGGACCGGTGTGAAGGCCGACCACACGATGAGCGACCAGATCCACCAGCTCCAGAACCAGTGGTCGCAGCAGACCGCGCGCCCGAAGACGGCCCCCACACCCACCGCCCCGGCGAAACCGGCCGCGTACAAGGACGGCAAGCCCTTCGCGATCATGTACATCCCGCGGCTTGGTTTCACGTGGAACAAGCCGGTTCTTGAGGACACGGCCGTGAGCACCCTGAAGAAGGGGCTGGGCCACTACGCCGGCACCGCCCAACTCGGGCAGGTCGGGAACTTCGCGGTGGCCGGGCATCGGCGGACCTACGGCAACCCCTTCGTGGACTTTCCCAAGCTCCGCAAGGGTGACGCGGTCGTGCTGACCGACGGGACGACCTGGTTCACGTATCGGATCGACAAAGGGCCTTACAAAACAGTGCCGACCGACATTGAGGTGATCGATCCTGTGCCACGTAAGTCCGGGTACAGGGCCTCGGGCCGCTATCTCACGCTGACCACGTGCGATCCGGAGTGGGGGCACAGCCACCGGCTGATCGTCTGGGCACACCTGGACTCCACACAGCCTGTGGAGGCCGGGAAACCAGCCGCGCTGCGCCGTTAGTCTGGTGCTGTACGGCGTGAGTCTGGTGCCGTGGCGCGACGGAAGGGACGGCATGTACGGCTGGATCTGGCGGCATCTGCCGGGCAACGCCTGGGTGAAGGCGCTCATTTCGCTCGTCCTTGCCCTGGCCGTGGTCTACATCCTCTTCCAGTACGTCTTCCCGTGGGCCGAACCGCTGCTGCCCTTCAACGATGTGACGGTGGACAACCAGTGAGTGCACGGATTCTCGTCGTCGACAACTACGACAGCTTCGTCTTCAACCTGGTCCAGTACCTGTACCAGCTGGGCGCCGAGTGCGAGGTGCTGCGCAACGACGAGGTGTCGACGGCGCACGCCCAGGACGGCTTCGACGGCGTCCTCCTCTCGCCCGGCCCCGGCACCCCCGAGGAGGCCGGCGTCTGCATCGAGATGGTGCGGCACTGTGCCTCGACCGGGGTGCCCGTCTTCGGTGTCTGCCTCGGCATGCAGTCGATGCAGGTGGCCTACGGCGGCGTCGTGGACCGCGCCCCCGAACTGCTGCACGGCAAGACCTCGCTCGTCGAGCACGAGGGCCGGGGCGTCTTCGCCGGACTGCCCTCGCCCTTCACTGCGACCCGTTACCACTCCCTGGCGGCCGAACCGGAGACGGTCCCGGCCGAGCTGGAAGTCACCGCCCGGACGCACGACGGCATCATCATGGGCCTGCGCCACCGCGAACTGCCCGTCGAGGGCGTCCAGTTCCACCCGGAGTCGGTACTCACCGAGCACGGCCACCGGATGCTGGCCAACTGGCTGGTGGAGTGCGGCGACCAGGGCGCGGTGGCGAGGTCGGCGGGGCTCGCCCCGGTGGTGGGTAGGGCCACGGCGTGACCGCGCTGCGCCCCGAGCGCGAGTCCGAGGCCTCGTACGGGGAGCAGCCGTACGGGGAGCCGGGCGGGTTCGAGGAGTGGTACGACGCGTCCGCCCAGGTCGTGTCCGGGGTGCCGTACGGTCCGATCGACGAAGAGACCATGGCGCTGCGGATACCGGACCCGCCGCCGGTACGGAGAGGCCACGGTCGGTCCATACCGGCCTCTGGCGCCTCATCCGCCTCATCCTTCACGGGAACCCCCGCGGGTGGCCGTGCGGCCCGGAGAAAGGCCGCCAAGGGCCGTCACGGGCGTCATGGGGGCGCCGGGGCGGCGGAGGAGACCGCCGAGACGACCGAATCCGGTGCCGTCGGCCCGACCGGGGGATCCGGCGCGCCCGTCTCCAGGGTCGAGGCGCGGCGGCGGCAACGCGCGAACAAACCGGGTGCCGCGGTCGTCGCGAGCCGCGCGATCGGCGAGGTGTTCATCACCACCGGCGTGCTGATGCTGCTGTTCGTCACCTACCAGCTGTGGTGGACGAACGTACGGGCGCACGCGCAGGCCGGCAGCGAGGCGAGCCAGCTCCAGAACGACTGGGCGAGCGGGAAACGCGCGCCCGGCGAGTTCGAGCCGGGGCAGGGCTTCGCCATCCTGCACATCCCCAAGCTGGACGTGGTGGCGCCGATCGCCCAGGGCGTCAGCAACAAGAACGTGCTCGACAAGGGCATGGTCGGGCACTACAGCGAGGGCGACCTCAAGACCGCGATGCCGGACGCCAAGACCGGCAACTTCGCGCTCGCCGCGCACCGCAACACCCATGGCGAACCGTTCCGGTACATCAACCAGCTCAAGCCCGGCGACGAGGTCGTGGTCGAGACCCAGACCACGTACTACGTCTACAAGATGACGAAGACGCTGCCCGTGACGTCGCCGAGCAACACCAGCGTCATCGACCCCATCCCCAAGGGCTCGGGTTTCACCACACCCGGCCGGTACATCACGCTGACGACCTGTACGCCGGAGTTCACCAGCAAGTACCGGCTGATCGTCTGGGGCAAGATGGTCGAGGAACGGCCGCGCAGCAAGGGCAAGCCGGATGCGCTCATCGAGTAGGGGCAGATGAACGTGGCAGCGACCACCGACGACACCGAAGAGCAGACCGACACGCCCGCGTCGACGCCGGACCGCCCCCGCGGCACCGGCCCGATCGCGACGGCGGTCAGCCTCTTCGGCGAACTCCTCATCACGGCGGGCCTGATTCTCGGCCTGTTCGTCGTCTACTCCCTGTGGTGGACGAACGTCGTCGCCGACCGCACGGCCGACAAACAGGCCGACAAGGTCCGCAACAACTGGTCCAAGGACAAGGACACCGGCCCCGGCGCGCTCGACACCAAGGACGGCATCGGCTTCCTGCACGTGCCCGCGATGAAGAACGGCGAGGTCCTGGTCGAGAAGGGCACCGGCACGGACGTCCTGAACGACGGCGTCGCCGGCTACTACACCGACCCCGTCAAGGCCGTCCTGCCCACCACCGGCAAGACCGGCAACTTCACCCTCGCCGCCCACCGCGACGGCCACGGCGCCAAGTTCCACAACATCGACAAGCTCAAGAAGGGCGACCCGATCGTCTTCGAGACGAAGGACAAGTGGTACGTCTACAAGGTCTACGACATCCTTCCCGAGACCTCGAAGTACAACGTGAAGACCCTCGCCCAGATCCCCGTGGAGTCCGGCAGGAAGAAGGCCGGCCACTACATCACGCTGACGACCTGCACGCCGGTGTACACCTCCCGGTACCGGTACGTGGTGTGGGGGGAGCTGGTGCGGGTGGACAAGGTGGACAGTGCGCGGACACCGCCGGCGGAGCTGCGTTGACTGACCTCATTATGGGAGGTCGGTCGCCCAGCATGACGGGGGCCCGAAGCCGCAACCAGCTCTTGCGGCTTCGGGGCTTTGGACAGCTCGGCGGGAGAACAGCGCCAGTGAGCGTGTACGCGACTGGATCCCACTGAGCTCCTTGAAGGAGCTCACTTCTGCGCCGATTCGTTGATCACGTTCTGCCCTTCCGATTGTGGTGTGGCCCTTCGGCCGGGGCAGAGCTCAGGGAGTCCACCCCGACCGATCAACGAGTCGTCACATATGAAGACATGATCGGTATAGGCACTACCGTGCGATGAAGGCGTCGAATCGCAACAGCGGCTGAGCGCTGGCGTCGCCGCGTCAGGAGTCCTGCAGCCAGAGGCGTCCGAAAGCCTGTCAGCGACCAGGCACCCTCGAACCGAATCGTCAGACTTCCCTTCGGGAAGGCCGCCCGTGCCACCCGCACCGTCTCCGCCGGGATCTCACCGGACCCGCTCGAACGCGTCGGCACCCAAACGCTCCCCACACAACAATGCCGGTGTCCAGACCACAACCAGGTCTTGGACACCGGCTTCACGCGAGGCCCCGAATAACCAACAACATCCGATCGTGATCCTGGATCCTCGGCATCTAGCAGTGCACGGGGCCGTACTGGTCTCCGGCGACCACGCCGTTGTGCGTGCGCGACCCGGAGACGAGAATGCAGTGGCCTGCCGCGGGGACTGACACGGGCCCCGCGTAGTACTGGTAGCTGCCGGCGTCAGCCTGTCTGGTGATCGCCCCGCCGACACAGCTGCTGAGCGTGGTCCCCGAACACTCCGAGATGCTCGCCATGGTCGTCTCCGAGGTCCCGTAGCCGCCGGCGGTGGTGACTACCGTCACCGCGCAGTTCTTGCCCGTCGAGGAGTCGTAGTACAGGTGGATCGTCGCGTACTGGGTTCCTCCGTCCGTCTTCACCGGGTAGGTGTCGATCTGTGATCCGGAGCAGCCGTATCCCGCGGCGCTCGCCGCTGGCGCGAAGACCACGCCGGACGCGATGACGGCAGCGGTCGCTGCGAGTACTCCCAGTGCCTTGCGCATTTTGTCTCCTTCTGGTTTGGCCGGGCTGGAGCCTATGCCAGAAAGATCATTTGGCACCACCGAATTCGGCCAACTCCTTTACATCGCAACGAAGTTGGCCGAGGTGGCGACTCGGACCCAAATGACAGAGCCCTGCCACCTTGCGAAGGGTGGCAGGGCTCGATGCGGGGACGAACAGATGGGGTCAGTTCTTCGTGTGGTACGAGGTTCCGGTGACGCCGCCGAAGAAGTTGTTGCCGCCGTTGTTGCCGCCGTTGTTGTTGCCGGTGCCCACGGTGGTGAGGGTGATCGTCGTGTTGTTCGGGTCGACCGTGTTGCCCGCGCCCGGGTCGATCCCGGTCACGATCGCGTTGTCGCTCTGATCGCTGCCGTCGGCGAACTGGATGTTGTTGAAGCCGTTCTGCTGCAGGATCTGCTTGGCGTTCTTCACCGTCTGGGTGACGACGTTCGGGACCTGGACCTGCGACGACTTGCCGATCTGGATGTTGACCGTGGAGTTCTTGTCGACCTGGGTGTTGGCCTGCGGATCGGTCGAGACGACCTTGCCGACCAGGTTGGGGTCGCTGGTGTCGACCTCGGTGCAGTTACCCACGAGGTTGTTCGCGGTCATCTGCGCCTTGGCGTCGTCACAGCTCTTGCCGCTGACGTCCGGGACCGTGGACTTCGCCTGGGCCTTGGCGACGGTGAGGGTGATGGTGGTGCCCTTCTCCACCTCCGCGCCGAGCTTCGGGTTCTGCTCCAGGACCGTACCCGGGTCCTCCGCGGACACCTTCTGCTTCGTCTCCACCTTGAACTGGTACTTGTCGCCCTCAAGGGTCGTGGTGGCGTCGTCGACGTTCTGGCCGAGGACGCTCGGCACGACCACCTTCGGGGCTCCGGTCGAGACGACCAGGTTGATGGTGTCGCCCTTGTTGACGTCGGCCCCCGCTGTCGGGTCCTGCGAGCAGACGCTGCCCTTCGGCGCGTTCTCGCAGGCCTTGCGGGTGGGCTCGGCCAGCTTCAGACCGGCGTTGACGGCCATGGTCTTCGCGGTGTCGTAGGTCTGGCCGACGAAGTTCGGGGCCGCGAACGGCTTGTCCGCGCCGCCGCTGCCGCTGAACGCCCACTTCCCGATCAGGATCGCGCCCACCAGCACCAGGACGGCCGCCACGACCAGCAGGATCGTCGAGGTGTTCGACTTCTTCTTCTGCTGGCGGCGCCGGTCGGGGCGGTCGTCGTAGCCGAAGCCGCCGTCGTCCGGGTTCATGGGGGGCAGCATCGTGGTGGCGCCGGGGTCGGCACGCAGGGCCGTGGTGGCCTGGTCGTCGCCGTAGCCGCCGTAGCCGACCGAACCCATCGCCGCCGTCGCCGCGACCGGCTGGCCGTCGAGGCACGCCTCGATGTCCATGCGCATCTCGTCGGCCGACTGGTAGCGGTAGTTGGGGTCCTTGACCAGGGCCCGCAGCACGATCGCGTCCATCTCGGGCGTGATCTCGGGGTCGAAGACCGACGGCGGCTGCGGCTCCTCGCGCACGTGCTGGTACGCGACCGCGACCGGGGAGTCGCCTACGAAGGGCGGCCGTACGGTCAGGAGTTCGTAGAGGAGGCAGCCCGTCGAGTAGAGGTCCGAGCGGGCATCGACCTGCTCACCCTTCGCCTGCTCCGGGGAGAGGTACTGGGCGGTGCCGATGACCGCGGAGGTCTGCGTCATCGTCATGCCGGAGTCGCCCATGGCGCGGGCGATGCCGAAGTCCATCACCTTGACCTGGCCGGTGCGCGTCAGCATGACGTTGGCCGGCTTGATGTCGCGGTGCACGATGCCGTTGCGGTGCGAGTACTCCAGGGCCTGGAGGATGCCGATGGTCATCTCCATGGAGCGCTCCGGCAGCAGCTTGCGGCCACTGTGGAGGAGCTCACGGAGGGTGGAACCGTCGACGTACTCCATGACGATGTACGGGATCGAGACCCCGTCGACGTAGTCCTCGCCCGTGTCGTAGACCGCGACGATCGCGGGATGGTTGAGCGAGGCGGCCGACTGGGCCTCCCGGCGGAACCGGGCCTGGAAGGAAGGGTCGCGCGCAAGGTCGACGCGCAGCGTCTTCACCGCCACCGTGCGGCCGAGGCGTGTGTCATGGGCGAGGTAGACCTCCGCCATGCCACCACGGCCGAGCACCTGGCCCAGCTCGTACCGGCCGCCGAGGCGACGCGGCTCTTCCATAGTTCCCTACCAGCCCTCTCCGTCGGTCCCGACCCGCACGGGTGTGCGGTCGGAGGCTAGCCGTCCGGGCCTACCGTACCCGGCTGGCTTTGTGTGACCTGGCCAAGCCCGTCACCCGATACAGGACCGGTATCGCAACGTGCACCGATGTGAAGGGGACGTGAGCGGGGTCACTTCTTGCTGTTGATGACCGCCTCCATCACGCTCTTCGCGATGGGGGCCGCGAGACCGCCGCCGGAGATGTCGTCACGGTTGGCGCTGGAGTCCTCGATCACCACGGCCACGGCCACCGGCGAACTGCCGTCGGCGAGCTTGGCGTAGGACACGAACCAGGCGTACGGGTTCTCGCTGTTGGCGACGCCGTGCTGGGCGGTACCGGTCTTGCCGCCGACGGTCACGCCGGGGATCTGCGCGTTCTTGCCGGTGCCGTCCTTGACGACGGTCTCCATCATCGACTGCAGGATCTGCGCGTTCTTCGACGACAGCGGCTGGCTCATCTCCTGCGGCTCGGTCTGCGCGATGGTGTCGACGTTCGAGGACTGGAGCTTGTCGACCATGTACGGCTTCATCAGCTTGCCGTCGTTGGCGACCGCGGAGGCGACCATGGCCATCTGCAGCGGGGTGGCGGCGGTGTTGAACTGGCCGATCGAGGACAGCGCGGTCTGCGAGGGGTTCATGTTGTCGGAGAAGACCGAGGCGCTGGAGCGGATCGGCGTGAACTGCTCGGCGTCGAAGCCGAACTTCTTCGCCTCGGCCAGCATCTTCGCGTTGCCCAGGTCGGCGCCGATCTTGCCGAACACGCTGTTGCAGGAGACCCGCAGCGCCTCCCGCAGGGTCGCGTTCTTGCAGGGGATGTTGCCCTCGTTCTTCAGCTCGGTCGTGGTGCCCTTCATGATGTAGGGCAGCGGCGAGTCGGTCGCCGTGTCGGCGGACGAGTACAGGTTGTTCTCCAGTGCCGCGGCCGCGGTGACCACCTTGAAGGTGGAGCCCGGCGGGTAGGTCTCGCGCAGCGCCCGGTTGAGCATCGGGTCGTTCGGGTCGTACTTCTTCTGCAGCTTCTGCCACGCCTTGGCGTCCGTGGTGGTGGAGTTCCCGGCGAACGTCGACGGGTCGTACGACGGGTAGGACGCCAGCGCCAGGATCTTGCCGGTGGACGGGTCGAGGGCGACGACCGCGCCCTTGCCGCCCTGCTTCGTCAGACCGCTCCACGCGGCCTTCTGCGCGGCCTCGTTCAGGGTGGTGACGACATCGCCGCCGGACTTGTCCTTGCCCGTGATCATGTCGAGGGTGTTGCGGAAGAAGAGCCGGTCGTCGGTGCCGGAGAGGATGCCGTCCTCGATGGACTCCAGCTGGTTGGCGCCGAAGGCCTGCGAGGCGTATCCCGTGACCGGCGCCCACATCGCGCCGTTCTTGTAGGTGCGCTTGTACTTGAGGTCGTTCAGCCCGGAGGTGCTGGTCTCGGTGGAACCCGTGATCGGGTTGCCGTCCACGATGATGTCGCCGCGCGGGGTCGAGTAGCGGGCGATGGTGACACGGCGATTCTTCGGGTCGTCCTTGAGACTGTCGGCCTTCACGTACTGGAGCCAGTTGTCGCGCAGCAGCAGGGTGAGGACCAGCAGACCGCAGAAGAGCGCGATCCGGCGCAGGGGCTTGTTCATGACGGGCGGACCACCTGGGTCATCTCGGCGTCGGGGCTGGGGGCCGGCGTGGGGGCCGGGCGGCGGGCGGTGTCACTGATGCGGATCAGGATGCCGATCAGGGCCCAGTTGGCGATGACAGAGGAACCGCCGTACGCGACGAACGGCATCGTCATACCGGTCAGCGGGATGAGGCCCATCACACCGCCGGCGACGACGAAGACCTGGAGGGCCATGCCGCCGGAGAGGCCTACGGCGAGGAGCTTGCCGAAGGGGTCGCGGGCGGCGAGGGCGGTGCGGACACCGCGCTCCACGATCAGGCCGTAGAGGAGCAGGATCGCCATGATGCCGGCGAGGCCCAGTTCCTCGCCGAAGGTGGCGAGGATGAAGTCGGAGTTGGCGGCGAACCGGATGAGGTCGGAGTGGCCCTGGCCGAGACCGGTGCCGAGCGTGCCGCCCGAGCCAAAGGCCCACAGGGCCTCCATCGACTGCGCGGAGTGGCCGGGGACGGTCTTGCTGAGCGTGTACTCCTTCATCGGGTTCAGCCAGGCCTGCACACGCTGCTGGACGTGCGATTCGAAGCTGGCCACGCCGACCGCGCCGGCCGCGGACATCAGCAGACCGAAGACGATCCAGCTGGTCCGCTCGGTGGCGACGTACAGCATGATGATGAACATTCCGAAGAACAGCAGCGAGGTGCCGAGGTCCGTCTCGAAGACCAGGATCAGGATCGAGATGAACCAGACGACCAGGATCGGGCCGAGGTCGCGCCCGCGCGGCAGGTACAGGCCCATGAAGCGGCGGCTGGCCAGCGCGAGCGCGTCGCGCTTCACCATCAGGTAGCCGGCGAAGAAGATCGCCAGCACGATCTTCGCGAACTCACCGGGCTGGATGGAGAATCCGCCGACCGAGATCCAGATCTTCGCGCCGTAGATGTTGGCGCCGAGGCCCGGCACCAGCGGCAGCAGCAGCAGGACCAGCGCGCCGACCATGGAGATGTAGGTGTAGCGCTGCAGGGCGCGGTGGTCCTTGAGGAAGATCAGCACGACGGCGAACAGTCCGATGCCCATCGCGGTGTACAGCAGCTGCCGGGGCGCCGCGTTGCCCGCCTGGTTGATCGACTGCAGCAGTTTCGACTGGTCGAGCCGCCAGATGACGACCAGTCCGAGGCCGTTGAGCAGGGTGGCCAGGGGCAGCAGCAACGGGTCCGCGTACGGGGCGAACTTCCGTACGACGAAGTGGGCGACGCCGGCCAGCAGGCCGAGGCCCAGTCCGTAGCTCAGCAGGCCGGACGGCACCTTGTCGTTGATGGCCAGGCCCACGTTGGCGTACGCGAAGACCGGGATGACGACCGCGAACAGCAGCAGCGCCAACTCGGTGTTGCGTCTGCTCGGTGCGCCGATGGCGCCGATCGTGGACGTGTGGTGCGTCGGCGAATTGGTTGAACTGCTCATCGTGTGACGGGGCCTCTCACGGCTTGCCTATTGCTTGCTGCACTGCGAGACGACCTGCTGCTCTTCCTCCGAAAGACTGGGACCGGGGCTGGGAGTTGCAGACTTGGTCGGGGACGGGGACGTCGAGGCCGAAGGTGACGGCGTGGCCTTGGACGTGAGGGAGGTGCTGGTGGTTCCCGTGGTGCCACTGGGCTTGCCGGCGGCGGCCTCGCGCTCGGACTGCTTCTTGCACGCGGAGGCCTGCACCGCCAGGTCGTCGATCTTCTTCTGGGCGTCCTGGAGACCGCCCTCGGCGATCGTCGCCTTGACCTGCTTCTGCTGGTAGGGCGGTAGGTACTTGAGTTCGATGTCGGGGTGGTCCTTCTCCACCTTCGACAGTGAGACCCAGGCGAGGTCCTGGCTGATGCCCCGGTACAGCGCTACGTGTTCGCCGTTGGCGCCGACGAAGTACTGCGTCTGCGTCCAGCGCCAGCCGCCGTAGAGACCGCCGCCGATGACGGCCAGCGTCAGCACGGTGTAGAAGGATCTCTTCAGCCACTTGCGGCCCTTGGAGGGCTTCACGAAGTCGTCGTCGGTGTAGTCCCCGAAGCTGCCCGAGGGGACGTAGCCGGTGGTGTCGCCGGAGCCGGGCGGGCCGAACTCGCCGCCCCCGCCGCCCTGTCCGGGCACCTGGCGGCCGAGCCCGGAGGCGCGGCCGGCCGGGGTCTGCATGATGCCGTTGTCGTGCAGGTGGAGTTGGTTCTCGGCGACCGCGCCGACGATGACCGGGGTGTCCGACAGCTGCGCGGCGAGGGTGTCGCCGGTGTCGAGGTCCAGGACGTCGGCGATGATCACCGTGATGTTGTCGGGGCCGCCGCCGCGCAGCGCGAGCTGGATCAGCTCCTGGACGGTCTCCTGGGGGCCCTGGTAGCTGGCGAGAGTGTCCTCCATCGTCTGGTGGGAGACGACTCCGGACAGCCCGTCGGAGCAGATCAAGTACCGGTCGCCGGCGCGGACTTCACGGATCGACAGGTCCGGCTCGACGTGGTCGCCGCTGCCGAGCGCGCGCATCAGGAGGGCGCGCTGCGGGTGGGTGGTGGCCTCTTCCTCGGTGATCCGGCCCTCGTCGACCAGGCGCTGCACCCAGGTGTGGTCCTGCGTGATCTGGGTCAGCACGCCGTCGCGCAGCAGGTAGGCGCGGGAGTCCCCGACATGGACGAGGCCGAGCCGCTGCCCGGTCCACAGCAGGGCGGTGAGCGTGGTGCCCATGCCCTCCAGCTGGGGGTCCTCCTCGACCATCATCCGCAGCTGGTCGTTGGCCCGCTGCACGGCGGTGCCGAGCGAGGTGAGGATGTCGGAGCCCGGCACGTCGTCGTCGAGCGAGACGATGGTGGAGATCACCTCGGAGGAGGCGACCTCACCGGCGGCCTGGCCACCCATCCCGTCGGCGATCGCGAGGAGGCGGGGACCGGCGTAGCCCGAGTCCTCGTTGCCCTCGCGGATCATGCCTTTGTGCGATCCGGCGGCGAAGCGCAGTGACAGACTCATGCGCACCTCGCCCGTCGGCTCCGGGTACATCCGCACGGTGCCCACCCTCCGGTCGGGAGCGCGCCGGGGTCCGCCAGGCGGTCCGCCGGTGCGTGCTCGCTCCGCTCGCGCTCATTCATGACGTGGCACTACTTCCGCAGCTCGATGACGGTCTTGCCGATGCGGATCGGCGCGCCCAGCGGAATCGGTGTGGGGGTCGTCAGCCGGGACCGGTCCAGGTACGTGCCGTTGGTGGATCCGAGGTCCTCGACGATCCACTGGCCGTCGCGGTCCGGGTAGATCCTGGCATGCCGGCTGGAGGCGTAGTCGTCGTCCAGCACGATCGTCGAATCGTGCGCCCGGCCCAGGGTGATGGTCTGGCCCTGGAGCGCGACGGTGGTGCCGGTGAGGATTCCCTCACTGACGACGAGTTTGGTGGGGGCGTTACGGCGCTGCCGGCCGCCCCCGCTCGGCTGCTGCTGGCGCTGTTGTGGAGGCGCCGCCTGCCGGGCGGCCTGCTGCTGCGGCCGTCCCGCGTCCCGTCGCGAGCCGCGCTGTGTGACACGCGTTCCGAACAGGTCGCTGCGGATGACCTGCACGGCCACGATCACGAACAGCCACAGTACGGCCAGGAAACCCAGCCGCATGACCGTGAGGGTCAGCTCTGACATTGCCCCCGCTTCACCCTTCGGCTTGCCGGTAAATGATGGTGGTGCTGCCCACGACGATCCGCGAGCCGTCGCGGAGCGTAGCGCGGGTGGTGTGCTGCCCGTCCACCACGATGCCGTTGGTGGACCCGAGATCCTGGATCGTCGAGGGCGTTCCGGTCCGGATCTCACAGTGCCGGCGGGATACGCCGGGGTCGTCGATCCGCACGTCGGCTTCGGTGCTGCGGCCCATCACCAACGTCGCGCGGGAGATCTGATGGCGGGCGCCGTTGATCTCCACCCAGTACCGCATCCGCACGCCGGGCGCCGGGGCGGCGGGCGCGGGCTGGAGGTACGGCGCCGAGCCCCGGCCACCGGGCGGCGGTGCGGCCGGCATGGGCGGCGGGGCGCTCGCGGGGGCGGCGGGCGGATAGCCGTAGCCGCCGGGTCGGCCCGCTGCCGGGGGTGCCGCCGGAGCGGGGGTCCCGGGTGCCTGCTGGTTGGTGGAGGAGGCGAGCGTACGACTGCGCACCCGGTACAGACCGGTGTCGAGGTCCTCGGCCTTCTCCAGGTGGACCTTGATGGGTCCCATGAAGGTGTAGCGCTGCTGCTTGGCGTAGTCGCGGACCATGCCGGCGAGCTCGTCGCCGAGCTGGCCGGAGTAGGGGCTGAGCCGCTCGAAGTCCGGCGTGCTCAGCTCCACGATGAAGTCATTGGGTACGACGGTCCGATCGCGGTTCCAGATCGTGGCGTTGTTGTCGCACTCGCGCTGGAGCGCGCCGGCGATCTCGACGGGCTGGACCTCGGACTTGAACACCTTGGCGAAGGTGCCGTTGACCAGACCTTCGAGGCGTTGCTCGAACTTCTTCAGGACTCCCATGGGGCACCTCCTCCGTCGTTGCCGCACTGGTTGTCGTACCGACTGCCGTGCCGGCTGCCTTGGTACTGCTTACTGATCGTATCCACGCGCCGGTAAATCGGCTGGTTCCCCCTTGTCGGCCCGTCGAACTCCTTCTGCACTACTCCTGCCCAGGATCGTAGAGGGGGCCGCAGACAAGTGTCCCGCACCTGACTGTGGACCTTGTCCCCCTCCTGGGGAGATGGCCGCTACCGGTACGAGGTTGATACGTGAACCGGCCCACGTTGATACGTAGCGGGAGGTGCGAGGTGTTCGGAGGGGGCGCCGGTGGTCCCCGGGGCAGGTCACGGGGTGTGGATAAGGGATGTGAATCCACCCCGGGCACCGTGCTAATCTTCTGCATGTCGGAAGGCGCCAGCCCCCTGGGGGACAGCCCGAAGACACACCCAATGCGCGGGTGGCGGAATAGGCAGACGCGCTGGATTCAGGTTCCAGTGCCCGAAAGGGCGTGGGGGTTCAACTCCCCCCTCGCGCACAACAATGTGGAAGCCCCCCAGGTCTCGGACCTGGGGGGCTTCTTCTTGTGTGGTTCTCACCTCAGGTGAGGACAATCACAGCTTCTAGGCGGCGAGCCGTTCCGCCAGTTCCTTCGCCTTGGCCGCCGCGTCGTCGAGGGCGCGCTCGCGGGACGCCTCGTAGAGCGGGACCAGGTCGGACATTGCCGGGTTCTGCGGGGCCATGGTGAGCTCCGGGACGATGAACTCCAGTTCCGTGCCGAGGGTGTCGGCGAAGACCGCGCGCAGATAGGTCTGCACGTACTCGAAGCCTTCGCGCGGGGTGCCGGGTCCGTAGGCGCCGCCGCGGCTGGCGATCACGGTGACCGGGGTGCCCTTGATCTTCGAGTCCTCGGTGCCGGCGGTGCGGCCCATGAGGATCACGTTGTCCAGCCAGGCCTTCAAGGTCGAGGGGATGGCGAAGTTGTACATCGGGGCGCCGATCAGCACCGCGTCCGCCTGCTCCAGCTCCTCTATGAGCTGCACGCGCGCGGCGAAGGCCGCCGCCTGCCCGGGCGTGTGCGTGGCCGGGTCGGCGAAGCCGGCGGTGTGGGCCTCGGCGGTGATGTGCGGCACGGGGTGCGCGGCGAGGTCGCGGTGGATCACCGTGCCCCCCGGGTGCTGTTCCTCCCAGGACGTGCGGAAGGCGTCGGCGACGGCGCGGGAGGCGGAGGCGCCGGCGGGGAACACGGAGGAGTCGATGTGCAGAAGCGTGGCCATGGGGTCTCCAGGGGGCTGGGCTCGCCGGGCAGTCGTTTTGCTCAGCGGCTAAAGTTTCGTACTCGACTATGAATAACACAGGTACTTACTTTTTTATATCACTATTCCGGAGGGCAGTACCCTGAGGCCATGACGGTCGAGCAGGAACACGGCACGGACCTGTGCAAGCAGGTCGACAAGGGCATCACCCGTGTCTTCCAGCTGTTCGGAAAGCGCTGGACCGGGCCGATCGTGGCCGTCCTGATGGCACAGCCCATGCACTTCTCCGACCTCCGCCGGGCCATCCCGGGCATCAGCGAGCGCATGCTCTCCGACCGGCTCACCGAACTCGGCGCCGCCGGCCTGCTCGTCCGCGAGGTCGACGAGGGCCCGCCGCTGCGCGTCTCGTACCGGCTCACCGAGGCCGGCAAGGCCCTGGAACCGGCACTCCGGGAGCTCGGCGAGTGGGCCAAGGTGCATCTGCCCGAGGGGTGGGAGTCGGGCAACTGCTGAGGCGTGGCGCCGGGTGGTCGTAGAGGCCCGGCCCGTGCGGGGTCCGCCGGGCGCCGTGGGTTTTCCACAGGCGTGGCGCTGTCCACAGGTGCCGAGTTGTCCACAGGGTCTGACGTGTTTTCGCCACCGGCTGTACGGTCGTCGCGAGTTGATGTTCGTGCGTGCGCAAGTGCGGGGGAGGCGGTCGCTATGACCGAGGCCGGAATCGGTGTGGGGCGCAGGCTGCCCGGAGTGCGGGGCTTCGCCACCTGGCCGGTGGAGGGATCGCCCAAGGAAGAGGGCAAGGCGCTGCGGGAGAGCGTCCCGCGCGGCACGCACGCCACGCTCGACCTGGACGGCTCCCGCCCCGACGCGGTGACCGCCGTGGAGGAGTCCGGCCGCGGCCGCATCCCCGGGCTCACACCGATACGGGTGGGCCGGATGGCGGCCACCCCCTTCGCCTTCCTGCGCGGTTCCGCCGGCCTGATGGCCCACGACCTCGCCCGCACCCCCATGACCGGGATCGGCGCCCAGATCTGCGGCGACGCCCACGCGGCCAACTTCGGCCTGTACGGCGACGCCCGCGGCGGCCTGGTCATCGACCTGAACGACTTCGACGAGACCGTGCACGGCCCCTGGGAGTGGGACCTCAAGCGGCTCGCCGCCTCGCTGGTGCTCGCGGGCCGGGAAGCCGGCGCCGACGAGGACACCTGCCGTACGGCGGCGCACGGCGCGGTGGGCTCCTACCGCCGCACCATGCGGCTGCTGGCGAAGCTCCCGGTGCTGGACGCGTGGAACGCCATCGCGGACGAGGAGCTGGTCTCCCACGCCGACGCCCGCGACCTGCTCGGCACCCTGGAGCGGGTCTCCGAGAAGGCGCGGGGCAACACCAGCGGGCGGTTCGCGGCCAAATCGACCGAGGCCGCCGAGGACGGCGGGCGCCGCTTCGTCGACGCCTCACCGGTGCTGCGCCGGATCCCGGACGAGGAGGCGGCGGCGGTCGCGGCGGCCCTGGAGTCCTATCTCGACACGCTCTCCGAGGACCGCCTCCCGCTGCTCGCCCGGCACACGGTGCACGACGTCGCCTTCCGCGTCGTCGGCACGGGCAGCGTCGGCACGCGGTCGTACGTCGTGCTGCTGCTGGACCACCGCGGCGAACCGCTGGTCCTCCAGGTGAAGGAGGCCCGCCCCTCGGCGCTGGTGCCGCATCTGCTGACCGCCGGGTTCGACGCACCGGCCGTCCCGCACGAGGGCCGGCGCGTGGTGCTCGGGCAGAAGCGGATGCAGGTCGTCAGCGACATCCTGCTGGGCTGGACGACGGTCGACGGACTGCCGTTCCAGGTACGGCAGTTCCGCAACCGCAAGGGCAGCGTCGACCCCGCCGCCCTCGCCGCCGACCAGATCGACGACTACGGCCGGATGACCGGCGCTCTCCTGGCCCGCGCCCACGCCCACAGCGCCGACCCGCGCCTGGTCGCCGGGTACTGCGGCAAGAACGACGAACTGGACGAGGCGATAGCGACGTTCGCCGTCGACTACGCCGACCGGACCGAGGCGGACCACGCGGAGCTGGTGGCGGCCGTGCGGTCGGGGCGGATCGCTGCGGAGCTGGGGGTGTGAGGTACTGGTGGAGCCGCCCGGGCACGCTGTTCGTCGCCCGCCGGGACCTGTCGGCCGAGTGGTCGGTGCCCGACTGTCCGGAGGCGAGGGGCGGCCGTGGCCTACGCTGGTCGGGTGACGACCCCGGAAGCTGAGCAGTCCCAGTCCGCGCCCGTTGGAGAACCGGTGCCGGAGCAGGCTGGTGCCGACGAGGTGCCGTCTGCCGCCGGAGCCGCGGCGGGTGAGGGTTCCGTGCGCGAGGACAGCGCGGCCGGCACCGGCCCGGTGGACGGTGCGGCACCCCGGCCCGAGGAGCGGCTGGAGCGGGCCGTACGGGCCGCCGAGCAGGCGTTGATCGAGTACGAGATCGCGGTGGACACCTTCCGCATCGAGGTCGAGAACTTCTCCCGGCTGCACCACCAGAAGCTCGGCCCGATGTACTCCAGGCTCGACGAGCTGGACGCGCGGATCGCCGAGGCGAAGGCCGCGCGCAGCGGTGACCCCGAGGACATCCGCCTGGCGGACGAGGCCCGGGCCCGGGTGATGCCGATGCCGGCGGTCGAGGAGCTGTTCCACGGCTGGATGGACGGCGACGGCCTGTTCCCCGAGGCCGCGGCGATGCTCACGGACCAGCCGGTACGGCCCCCGCAGCGGGTGCGCCCCAGCGAGGAGGCCCGCAAGCTCTACCGCGAGCTGGCCCGGAAGGCCCACCCCGACCTGGCGCAGGACGACGACGAGCGCAAGCGGCGCGAGGAGTTCATCACCCGGGTCAACGCCGCCTACAGCCGAGGCGACGCCCCGCTGCTGCGCGAGCTGGCCGAGGAGTGGGCCGCGGGACCGGCCCCGGCGGAGCGCGGCCCGAGCCCCAGCGAGGAGCTCTACGCCCGCCTCGAATGGCTCGCCCAGCGCAAGGAACTGCTCACCCTCGTCGCCCGGGAACTGGAGGAGGGCGCCATCGGCTCCATGCTCCGGATCGCGCCGGACGACCCCGACCGCCTCCTCGACGAGATCGCGGAGCAGCTGCTCGCGCAAGTCTCCGAGCGGGAGGCCGAGTTGGCGGCCCTGCTCGGGGAGCCGGACACGTCGGCCGGAGCGTCGGGTAGCGTCGAGTCATGAGTTTCGGATCTGGTGTGCCCACGGTCGAGGTCGGCGACCTCAAGGACGACGACTTCCTGCTGGACGTCCGCGAGGACGACGAGTGGCAGGCGGGTCACGCCACGGGGGCGCTGCACATCCCCCTCAGCGAATTCGTGTCCCGGTACGGCGAGTTGACCGAGGCGGCGCCGCAGGACGGCAGGGTCCATGTGATCTGCCGCTCCGGCGGGCGCTCGGCCCAGGTCACGACGTATCTGACCCAGCAGGGCATCGACGCCGTGAACGTCGACGGCGGTATGCAGGTGTGGGCCGCCGTGGGCCGCCCGGTCGTCACGGACGAGGGTCAACCGGGCTTCGTTCTCTAGGACTTCGGACTTCGGGCCCTAGCCCAGCGGGTGGGCCGCCAGCAGGTCCCCCAGTGCCTCCTCGTGTGCCGCCGCCGGGCCGAGCGACAGCTCCAGGTGCTTGGCCCAGGCGTGGTACCGGTGCAGGGGATAGTCGGTGTCGGCGCCGAACCCCCCGTGCAGATGCTGCGCGGTCTGCACGACCCGTCGTACCCCCTCCGCCGCCCAGATCTTGGCCACGGCCAGGTCCGCGGCGGCGGGCAGCGCGCCCGGTGCGCCCGAGGCGATCCGCCAAGCGGCCTGCCACAGCGTGGCCTCCATCGCGCGCAGGTCGATGTATCGGTCGGCTGCCTGCACGGCGACGGCCTGGAAGGTCGCGACGGGGAACCCGAACTGCTCGCGCTTGCCGGTGTATTCGGCGGTCATGCGCAGGACGGCGGTGCCGAGCCCGAGGGCCAGCGCGCAGGTGCCGGCGGTCAGCAGGTCGCGCAGCCACTCCCAGGCGCCGTCGGCGTCGATGACGTCGACCACCGCGATCGGCACGGATTCCAGGCGCAGTTCGGCGAGCCGCTCGCCGGTGGTGGAGAGCTGCTCGGCGAGGACCACGCCGTCGCGGTCCGGAGCGACCAGGGCGAGGACGCTCCGGTCGGCGTCCGTGTGCGCCGGTACGACGACCAGGTCCGCGTTGTACGCCCATGGCACCGCCGTCTGCACCCCGTCCAGCAGCCACCGGTCGCCGTCCCGCCGTGCCGTCACCGCGAGCTCGGCCGGGTCATGGCCGGTCCGCCCGTTCGCGGCGACGGTCAGTACGAGCTCGCCGCGGGCCGCCCGGGCGAGCAGGCCGGACCTCAGCTCCTTGCTCCCGAAGGCCTGTACGGCCGCCGCGGCGGCGCTGCTCTCCAGGAGCGGCACCCTGGCCAGCACCTTCGCGGACTCCCGCAGCAGCAGACAGAGGGCGATGGCGTCCAGGCCGGCTCCGCCGTACTCCTCGTCGAGCAGCAGGCTCAGCAGGTCGGCCTCCGCGAGCCTGGTCCACAGCGCCCGGTCGAAGTCCTCGGCGACGGCACCCGTGGTGTCCGCCGGACTGGGCACGGAGTCCGGCACGACATCGGCGAACACCCCCGCGGCCGCCTCGGCCGCCGCCTGCTGCTCCTCGCTGAAGGTGAAGTCCACGGTTCCCGTCCTTCCGCAAGACCTGATCTGACGGAGCGTCAAGATAGAACACGTTCTACAAGAAGGGAACGGCTCGGCCGGTCGTCCCACGGACAACATGACAAGGTGCATGGCCTGTGAGGATCGGGACTGTGCCCGGAGCGCGGGTCTGAGTACCGTTCCGTGCGACGGACTGGAATCGGGAACGGGGCGGAATGGACACGAACGACGGAGGCTCGAACGCCCCCGAGGAGCCGCACGTGCCCGCGCAGCAGCCCCCACCCCCGCCTCTTCCCTCGCCTCCGCCCCCGCCCGCACCGGACCCGCCCGTCGGAGTCACCGCGCTGTCCCTGCGCTACCAGGTGGGCGCCGCGCTGGCGGTCGCGGTCGTCTCGGTCGCCGCCCTGGTCCATCTCGGGATGGTGTTCCTGCACGTCGCGCCGTCGAACACGGTCACGAAGCAGCACGGCAAGGCGATCGACGAGTGGATCTACCCGGAGTTCGAGCAGAACTGGAAGCTGTTCGCGCCGAACCCCTTGCAGCAGAACATCGAGGTCCAGGTGCGCGCCGACATCCGCACGGCGGCCGGTGAGACCCGTACGACCGGCTGGTACGACCTGTCGGCCGAGGACGGCGCGGCCATCGACGGCAATCTGCTGCCGAGCCACACCGAGCAGAACGAGCTGCGCCGGGCCTGGGACTTCCTGACCGCCACGCGCGACGGCGAGAACCGTCCCGTGGGGGTGCGCGGCACGCTTGCGGAGACGTATCTGCGCCGCATCGTCGTGCTGCGCCTGGGCCGGGACGACGCGGCCGGACCGGGCGGCACCGTCCAGCGCGTCCAGGTCCGCTCCCGCACCACCAACGTGCCCCCGCCCGAGTGGAGTGACGAGCAGGTGTCGACCACGCCCCAGTACCGCACGCTGCCCTGGTGGCCGGTTCCGGCGGACGAGGGCGCGGGAGGTGTCCGGTGAGCGGTTTCGCCCCGTCGGTCTCCCGCGGTATCGCCCGCGTCACCGAGTCGGCCCTCGGCCCCTACCAGAGCGCCGTGATCCGTATCGGCTTCGCCGCGACCTGGCTGCTGTTCCTGCTGCGCGAACTGCCCCACCGCCAGGAGCTCTACGGCCCCGACGGACCCTGGAGCTGGGATCTCGCCCGGCAACTGATCGCGGACAACGGCGCGTTCACGGCCCTGATGTGGTCCGACGGGCAGTTCTGGTTCGAGACGGTGTACGCGCTGGCCGTACTGGCGAGCGTCCTGCTGCTGCTGGGCTGGCGCACCCGGACGACGTCCGTGCTCTTCATGGTCGGTGTGCTCTCGCTGCAGAACCGCAGCGTCTTCATGGGCGACGGCGGCGACAACGTCCTGCACCTGATGTCCCTCTATCTGGTGTTCACCCGCTGCGGCCAGGTCTGGTCCCTCGACGCGCGCCGGGCCGCCCGCACCCGGGAGGCACGCGCGCGTGGGGAGCGGATTCCCGACCGGGCCGGGCCCGTCCTGTGGGTCGTGCTCGGCGTGGTGCTCGTCGCGGTGACCTCGGCCGGCCGCTTCGACAGCGACTGGTTCGTGCCCGCGCTCCTGTGGGCCGTCTGGCTGGCGCAGGCCCTGTGGTGGGCGGTCGGGCGGTACGCGAAGTCGTACGAGCCCCGGGTGCTGCTGGACGTCGTGGCGAACGTGATCCACAACGGCGCCCTGTTCGTCATCGCGACCGAGGCCTGCCTGATCTACGCGACGGCAGGCTGGTACAAGATCCAGGGCTCCCGCTGGCAGGACGGCACCGCCGTCTACTACCCGCTCCACCTCGACTACTTCTCCCCCTGGCCCGGTCTCGCCGACGTGCTGTCCTCCAGCGGCACGATGGTGATGCTGGTGACCTACGGGACGGTGATCGTGCAGGTCGCCTTCCCGTTCACGCTCTTCAACCGGCGGGTCAAGAACGTCCTGCTGGCCCTGATGATGACCGAGCACGCGGTGATCGCCGTGCTCCTGGGACTGCCGTTCTTCTCCCTGGCGATGATCGCGACGGACGCGGTCTTCCTGCCGACGTCGTTCCTGCGCCGGCTCGGCGGATGGGCGGCACGCGCGCGTGGACGGTGGTTCACGCGGGGCGGCTCTGCGGTGCCGGACGGGGAGCCGGGGGAGCCGCGTGCCCCGGAGAACCCCGAGCACAGCCACGTAGGCTTCACCGCATGACCGACCCCGCAGCGGCCGACTGGCACCGGCTCGCCGAGACCGCCGTGCTGCTCGACGGCTTCCACGCCCTCAAGCACGCACTGCGCTTCGGCGCCGAGGTCCCGCTGGCGGTCACCACGGGCCGACGGGCGGCCCTCGCCCTCGCCACCGACCTGGCCCCCGACGTACGGGACACCCTGGACGCCCTGCTGACGGAGGTCCCGGAGACCGCGTACCGCTCCTTCGTACCGCGCCCCCACCCGACAGGGGTGGCCGCGCTGGCCGTACGACCCGCACGCGCGGCCAACCTGGAGCGGCTCGGGCACCTGCCCCGCCGTACCCCCGTCGTGGTCCTCGACAACCCGCGCAACCTCGGCAACGCAGGCGCCGTGATCCGCCTCGCCGCCGGTTTCGGGGCGACCGGGGTGGTCACCACCGGGACGCTCGACCCCTGGCATCCCACGGTCGTCCGCGCGGGGGCGGGCCTGCACTACGCGACCGCGGTGGAGCGGCTGACCGTGGAAGAGCTCCCTCCTGGTCCGGTGTTCGCCCTCGACCCGGAGGGCGACGACATCCGGGGACTCAAACTCCCGGACGACGCCGTCCTCGCCTTCGGCTCCGAACGCAGCGGCCTCTCGATCGAACTACGCGCCCGCACCGACCACTTGGTGTCCCTCCCGATGCGCCCCCAGGTCTCCAGCTACAACCTGGCGACGAGCGTGGCGATGACCCTCTATCACTGGAGCACTGCAGCGCCCCTCTAGGGGCGCAGAAACCGCACCCCCCGAGCTCCTAGGCGTCCCGACGAACCTCGACGACCCGGAACCGGTTCGCGACAAACGCCCCGTCACACAGCGCCGCATTGGCAGCCGGGTTGCCACCAGACCCGTGGAAGTCCGAGAACGCGGCAGTCTGATTGACGAACACCCCACCCGTCAGGTTCAGCGACAACTGCGCCGCCTCCTCCAGACAGACCTCCTCGACGGCCTTCTCGACCTCCGCGTCGGTGGTGTACGCACCGACCGTCATCGCCCCCTTCTCCCGCACCGTCCGCCGCAGCAGCTCCACCGCGTCGGACGCCGAGTCGACCGCGACGGCGAAGGAGACGGGCCCGAAGCACTCGCTCATGTAGGAGGCCTCGTCGTCGGGCTTGGCGCCGTCCAGCTTCACGATGACGGGCGTGCGGACGACCGCGTCCGGGAAGTCCGGGTTGGCGATCTCCCGTGAGGCGAGGGCGACTTCGCCGAGGGAGGCGGCTGCCTCCAGGCGGGCCTTCACGTCCGGGTTGACCAGCGCGCCGAGCAGGCCGTTCGCGCGGGCGTCGTCGCCCAGGAGGCCGTCCACGGAGCGTGCGAGGTCGGCGACGACCTCGTCGTAGGACTTGGGGCCCTGGTCGGTGGTGATGCCGTCGCGGGGGATCAGCAGGTTCTGCGGGGTGGTGCACATCTGTCCGCTGTACAGGGACAGCGAGAAGGCGAGGTTGGACAGCATGCCCTTGTAGTCGTCGGTCGACTCGACGACCACCGTGTTGACGCCGGCCTTCTCCGTGTAGACCTGCGCCTGGCGGGCGTTGGCCTCCAGCCAGTCGCCGAAGCCGGTCGAGCCCGTGTAGTCGATGATCCGGATCTCGGGGCGGATGGCGAGCGTCTTGGCGATGCCCTCACCGGGACGCTCGGCGGCCAGCGCCACCAGGTTCGGGTCGAAGCCGGCCTCGGTGAGCACCCCGCGGGCGATCTGCACGGTGAGCGCGAGCGGCAGTACCGCGCGCGGGTGGGGCTTCACCAGGACCGCGTTGCCGGTGGCGAGGGAGGCGAACAGGCCCGGATAGCCGTTCCACGTCGGGAAGGTGTTGCAGCCGATGACCAGGGCGGTACCGCGCGGGACCGGCGTGAACTCCTTGTTCATCACGAGCGGGTCGCGCTTGCCCTGGGGCTTGGTCCACTCCGCGACGGCGGGCGTGCGGACCTGCTCGGCGTACGCGTAGGCCACCGCCTCCAGGCCGCGGTCCTGGGCGTGCGGGCCGCCCGCCTGGAACGCCATCATGAAGGCCTGGCCGCTGGTGTGCATGACCGCGTGCGCGAACTCGTGCGTCCGGTCGCTGATCCGCTTGAGGATCTCGATGGAGACCACGGCACGCGTCTCCGCGCCCGCGTCCCGCCAGGCCCGCTGCCCGGCGCGCATGGCCGGCAGCAGCACGTCGAGGTCGGCGTGCGGGTACGTCACGCCCAACTCGATGCCGTACGGCGACACTTCGCCGGCCACCCAGTCGTCCGTGCCGGGCTGGCCGAGGTCGAGGCGGGTGCCCAGGAGGGCGTCGAAGGCGGCCTTGCCCGCCGCCGCGTCCAGGCTGCCGTGCTCGCCGTAGGCCTTCGGGTGTTCGGGGTGCGGTGACCAGTACGCGCGCGTGCGGATCGCTTCGAGCGCCTGGTCGAGTGTCGGCCGGTGCCGGGCGATGAGCTCGTGCGCGGTCGGTTCGGCGGCCATGCGGTACCAACTCCTCTTCTCAAGAACTCGTCTGCGAGCTCATGACCTGGGCAGGAACAGGGGAAGGATCAGGGGCGGGAACAGGCGGTCAGAGTTAGAGTAACCGAACGATCGGTCGGGACAAGGGGGTCCGCCGCATCTGTGGAAAACCCCGTGCGGGAGGATCGCGGACATGACAGCACTGGACCTCAGCAGCCCCGTGGCCGTCGTCGGCACCGGCACCATGGGCCAGGGCATCGCCCAGGTCGCGCTGACCGCGGGTCACGTCGTACGGCTGTACGACGCCGTTCCGGGGCGGGCCCGGGACGCGACCGCCTCGATCGGCGCCCGGCTCGACCGCCTCGTCGAGAAGGACCGGCTCACCGCCGCCGACCGGGACGCCGCACACGCCCGTCTGCTGCCCGCCGAGACCCTCGCCGAGCTCGCGGACTGCACCCTGGTCGTCGAGGCCGTGCTGGAGCGGCTGGACGTCAAGCAGCAGTTGATGCGCGACCTGGAGGACATCGTCGGCGAGGACTGTCTGCTCGCCACCAACACCTCGTCCCTGTCGGTGACGGCCATCGGCGGCGCCCTGCGCAATCCCGGCCGCTTCCTGGGCCTGCACTTCTTCAACCCGGCTCCGCTGCTGCCGCTCGTCGAGGTCGTCTCCGGGTTCGCCACCGACGTCACGTCGGCCACGCGCGCGTACGAGATGTCCCGCGCCTGGGGCAAGACCCCCGTCGCCTGTGCCGACACCCCCGGCTTCATCGTCAACCGCATCGCCCGGCCCTTCTATGCCGAGGCCTTCGCGGTCTACGAGGCACAGGCCGCCGACCCGGCCACCATCGACGCGATCCTGCGCGAGTCCGGCGGCTTCAAAATGGGCGCTTTCGAACTGACCGACCTCATCGGCCAGGACGTCAACGAGTCCGTCACGCACTCCGTGTGGCAGTCCTTCTTCCAGGACGTCCGCTTCACGCCCTCGCTCGCCCAGCGCCGCCTGGTCGAGTCCGGCCGCCTCGGCCGCAAGACCGGGCAGGGCTGGTACGACCACGGGGACGACGCCGAGCGGCCCGAGCCGCACACCGCGGAACCGGCCCAGGCGCCCGCCTACGTCGTCGTCGAGGGCGACCTGGGCCCCGCCGCCGACCTGGTCGCGCTGATCCGCGAGGCGGGCATCGTCGTCCGCGAGGAGGAAGAGGACCACGGCACCCGCATGGTGCTGCCCGGCGGCGGACAGCTGGCGCTCGCCGACGGACAGACCTCCGTGGAGTTCCGTGACGTCGTCTACTTCGACCTCGCCCTCGACTACCGCAGGGCCGGCCGCATCGCCCTGTCCTCCTCCCAGGACACCGCGTCGGGGACTATCTCCGAGGCGATCGGCCTCTTCCAGGCGCTCGGCAAGGACGTCAGCCTCATCGGGGACGCCCCCGGGATGATCGTCGCCCGCACGGTGGCCCGGATCGTCGACCTGGCGCACGACGCCGTCGCCAAGGGCGTCGCCACCGAGGAGGACATCGACACCGCGATGCGCCTTGGTGTCAACTACCCCCTGGGTCCGTTCGAATGGAGCCGCAGGCTCGGCCGCAGCTGGGCCTACGACCTCCTGGACGACCTGCACCTGCGTGATCCGTCGGGACGGTACGCGCCGTCCCTGGCGCTCTACCGCCACGCGTACGCCACCGAGAAGCGGGAGGGCACCCCATGACCACCGCCAAGCGCGACACGTACACCCCCGAGAGCCTGCTCTCCGTCGCCGTCCAGGTCTTCATCGAGCGCGGCTACGACGGCACCTCCATGGAGCACCTCGCCAAGGCGGCCGGCATCTCCAAGTCGTCGATCTACCACCACGTCACCGGCAAGGAGGAGCTCCTGCGCCGCGCGGTCAGCCGCGCCCTGGACGGCCTCTTCGGGATCCTCGACGAGGAGCACGCGCGCGTGGGGCGTGCCGTGGAGCGGCTGGAGTACGTCGTGCGGCGGATGGTCGAGGTACTGACCTCCGAGCTGCCGTATGTGACGCTGCTGCTGCGGGTGCGCGGCAACACGGACACCGAGCGGTGGGCCCTGGAGCGGCGGCGGGAGTTCGACCACCAGGTGGCCGACCTGCTGAAGGCCGCGGCGGCCGACGGCGATCTGCGCGGCGACGTGGAGGTACGGCTCGCGACCCGGCTCGTCTTCGGGATGATCAACTCCATCGTGGAGTGGTACCGGCCCGACGGACGGGGCATGGGGGAGCGCGAAGTGGCCGACGCGGTGGCCCAGTTGGTGTTCGCCGGGCTGCGCGCGCAGAGCCAGGGCTGAGCCGCGGAAGGTCAGCCCTGCGGCTCCAGGTCCTCCTCCTCGAACACCAGCAGCGTGCGCGAACTCAGCACCTCGGGGATGGCCTGGAGCCGGGTCAGCACCAGCTCGCGCAGCGCCCGGTTGTCCGGAGTGTGCACCAGCAGCAGGACGTCGAAGTCGCCGCCCACCAGCGCGATGTGCGAGGCGCCCGGCAGCAGTCTCAGCTGCTCTCGGACCGTGCGCCAGGAGTTCTGCACGATCTTCAGGGTGATGTACGCCGACGTGCCCTGACCCGCGCGTTCATGGTCGACCCGGGCCCCGAAGCCGCGGATGACACCGTCCTCGATGAGCCTGTTGATACGCGCGTAGGCGTTGGCGCGCGAGACGTGCACCCGTTCGGCGACCGACCTTATCGACGCGCGGCCGTCCGCCTGGAGCATCTGGAGGATGTCCTGATCGATGGCGTCGAGCGGACGCGGGGGCGGCAGCTCACGTCCCGCCTCCGGGCCGTCGGCCATTTGTTCAGGTGCCATGTCCCCCCGCCTCCCTACCATGGACGTACTGCGTTCATTTCAGGTTGTGGAGAACCGTTTGTCCACAGCCTGAAGCCGCCTGTAGCCAAAATGTGCCGACGACCGAACAATCGGTAGGGAGGCGCCGCACGTCCGAGGCGTCTCTCCGAGCCACTCCCCCGAGGAGGTGCCGTCATGACGGTCATGGAGCAGCGGGGCGCGTACAAGCCCACACCGCCGCCCGCCTGGCAGCCGCGCACGGACCCCGCGCCGCTGCTGCCCGACGCCGTGCCGTACCGCGTGCTCGGCACCGAGGCCGCCGCGCAGGCCGCCCCCGAACTACTGCGCCGCCTGTACGCCCAGCTGGTGTCCGGCCGCCGGTACAACGCGCAGGCCACGGCCCTCACCAAGCAGGGCCGGCTCGCCGTGTACCCCTCCACCACCGGCCAGGAGGCCTGCGAGGTCGCCGCCGCGCTGGTCCTCCAGGAGCAGGACTGGCTCTTCCCCAGCTACCGCGACACCCTCGCCGCCGTCGCCCGAGGCCTCGACCCCGTGCAGGCCCTCACCCTGCTGCGCGGCGACTGGCACACCGGCTACGACCCGCGCGAGCACCGCATCGCCCCGCTGAGCACTCCCCTCGCCACCCAGCTCCCGCACGCCGTGGGCCTCGCCCACGCGGCCCGTCTCAAGGGCGACGACGTGGTTGCGCTCGCCATGGTCGGCGACGGCGGCACCAGCGAGGGCGACTTCCACGAGGCGCTGAACTTCGCGGCCGTCTGGCAGGCCCCGGTCGTCTTCCTGGTCCAGAACAACGGCTTCGCGATCTCCGTCCCGCTCGCCAAGCAGACCGCGGCCCCGTCGCTGGCACACAAGGCCGTCGGCTACGGCATGCCCGGCCGCCTGGTCGACGGCAACGACGCGGTCGCCGTGCACGAGGTCCTCGGCGACGCCGTACGGCGCGCACGCGAGGGCGGCGGTCCCACGCTCGTCGAGGCGATCACGTACCGCATCGAGGCCCACACCAACGCCGACGACGCGACCCGCTACCGCGGCGAGACCGAGGTCGAGGCCTGGCGCGCGCACGACCCGATCGCCCTCCTGGAGCACGAACTGACCGAACGCGGCCTCATCGACGAGGCCGGCATCCGGGCCGCCCGCGACGCCGCCGACGCCATGGCGGCCGAACTGCGCGCGCACATGAACCAGGACCCGGTGCTCGACCCCATGGACCTGTTCGCCGACGTGTACGCCGAACCCACCCCCCAACTGCGCGAACAGCGCGCACAGTTGGCGGCGGAGCTCGCGGCCGAGCGGGAGGGGACGCACTGATGACTACCGTCGCCCTCAAGCCGGCCACCATGGCGCAGGCCCTCACGCGCGCGCTCCGCGACGCCATGACCGCCGACCCCACCGTGCACGTCATGGGCGAGGACGTCGGCACCCTCGGCGGCGTCTTCCGCGTCACCGACGGCCTCGCGAAGGAGTTCGGCGAGGACCGCTGCACGGACACCCCCCTCGCCGAGGCCGGCATCCTCGGCACGGCCGTCGGCATGGCCATGTACGGCCTGCGCCCGGTCGTGGAGATGCAGTTCGACGCCTTCGCCTACCCGGCGTTCGAGCAACTGATCAGCCATGTCTCCCGCATGCGCAACCGCACCCGCGGCGCCATGCCCCTCCCCATCACCGTCCGTGTCCCCTACGGCGGTGGCATCGGCGGAGTCGAGCACCACAGCGACTCCTCCGAGGCCTACTACATGGCCACCCCGGGCCTGCACGTCGTCACCCCCGCGACGGTCGCCGACGCCTACGGCCTGCTGCGCGCCGCGATCGCCTCCGACGACCCGGTCGTCTTCCTGGAGCCCAAGCGCCTGTACTGGTCGAAGGACACCTGGAACCCCGAAGAGCCCTCACCCGTTGAACCGATAGGCCGCGCCGTGGTCCGCCGCCCGGGCAGCAGCGCGACACTGATCACCTACGGCCCGTCCCTGCCCGTCTGCCTCGAAGCCGCCGAGGCGGCCCGGGCCGAGGGCTGGGACCTCGAAGTCGTCGACCTGCGCTCCCTGGTGCCCTTCGACGACGAGACGGTGTGCGCGTCGGTACGGCGGACCGGCCGCGCGCTCGTCGTGCACGAGTCCGGCGGCTACGGCGGCCCGGGCGGCGAGATCGCGGCCCGCGTCACGGAGCGCTGCTTCCACCACCTGGAGGCACCGGTGCTGCGCGTCGCCGGGTTCGACATCCCGTATCCGCCGCCGATGCTGGAGCGGCACCACCTGCCCGGCGTCGACCGGATCCTGGACGCCGTGGGACGGCTGCAATGGGAGGCCGACAACTGATGGCACAGGTACTGGAGTTCAAGCTCCCCGACCTCGGCGAGGGCCTCACCGAGGCGGAGATCGTGCGCTGGCTGGTCCAGGTCGGTGACGTCGTCGCCATCGACCAGCCGGTCGTCGAGGTCGAGACGGCCAAGGCGATGGTCGAGGTCCCCTGCCCCTACGGCGGTGTGGTCACGGCCCGCTACGGCGAGGAGGGCACCGAACTGCCCGTGGGTGCCCCGCTGTTGACGGTCGCGGTCGGGGCACCGGCCGCCGACACCGACGCGGAGACCGAGGGCTCGGGGAACGTGCTGGTGGGTTACGGCACGGGGGCGCCTCCGGCGCGGCGGCGGAGAGTCCGGCGGATGGCAGCCGATGTCGTCACGTCGGTGGCGGACGCCCCCGGCCCCGGGACCGGCGGTCGCGGCGACGGTCCCGTACCCGTGATCTCGCCCCTCGTACGACGGCTCGCGCGCGAGAACGGCCTGGAACTGCGCGAGTTGACGGGTTCCGGACGGGACGGGCTGATTCTGCGGGCGGACGTCGAGAAGGCGCTCCGCGCGGCGGCGGCCCAGGAGGCGACAGCGCAGGAAGCGACTCTCCTGCCCCCGGCCACGCGCCCCGCGACCACCACCGACGGAGTCGCCCGCACCCCCCTCCGCGGCATCCGAGGAGCCGTGGCCGACAAGCTCTCCCGCAGCCGCCGCGAGATCCCCGACGCGACCTGCTGGGTGGACGCCGACGCGACCGAGCTGATGCGCACCCGCGCGGCCATGAACGCCGTGGCCGGGCCCAAGATCTCCGTACTGGCGCTCCTTGCCCGGATCTGCATGGCCGCGCTGGCCCGGTTCCCCGAGCTCAACTCCAGCGTGGACATGGAGGCGAGGGAGGTCGTCCGCTTCGACCGGGTGCACCTCGGCTTCGCCGCGCAGACCGAGCGCGGGCTCGTCGTACCCGTCGTACGGGACGCGGGGGCACGGGACGCGGAGGCGCTGAGCGCGGAGTTCGCCCGGCTCACCGAGGCGGCCCGGGCCGGGACGCTGACCCCCGGGGACCTCACCGGCGGGACCTTCACGCTCAACAACTACGGGGTCTTCGGAGTCGACGGCTCCACGCCGATCATCAATCACCCCGAGGCGGCCATGCTCGGGGTCGGCCGGATCGTCCCCAAACCGTGGGTGCACGAGGGCGAGTTGGCGGTGCGCCAGGTCGTCCAGCTCTCGCTCACCTTCGACCACCGGGTCTGCGACGGCGGTACGGCGGGCGGTTTCCTGCGATATGTGGCCGACTGTGTGGAACAGCCGGCGGTGCTGCTGCGCAACCTGTGATCACGGAAGCCCGCACAAGTTCCCTGTGATCAGGGCGGCACGCATACTCGGTGGGTGACCACGTACGAGCCCACCGACACCGTGCCCGGCGACGCGTACGACGCCGTCGTGCTCGCCGGCGGTGGTGCCCGGCGGCTCGGCGGTGCCGACAAGCCCGGGCTGCGCGTGGGCGGCCGGGCTCTGCTCGACCGGGTGCTCACCGCCTGCGCCGACGCCCGGACCACCGTCGTGGTGGCCGATCCCCGGCCCACCTCCCGCCCGGTGCGCTGGGCGCGCGAGGACCCGCCCGGCGCGGGCCCGGTCGCCGCGCTCGACGCCGGTCTGCGCCGCACCACGGCCGACACCGTCCTGGTCCTCTCCGCCGACCTGCCGTTCCTCGAACCGGCAACCGTACGGCGGCTGTTGACCGCCCTGCGGACCGGCGGCACCGAAGGCGCGCTGCTGACCGACGCCGACGGACGTGACCAGCCCCTCGTGGCCGCGTACCGCGCGCCGGCACTCCGCCGAGAACTCACCGCGCTCATGAAAGAGCACGGCGGCCTCACCGGGCTGCCCCTGCGCCGGCTGACCGCCGCGCTCGATCTCACCCGCGTCCCTGACCCCGTCGCGTCCTTCGACTGCGACACCTGGGACGACCTCGCCATCGCCAGGGCACGCATCAGGGAGCATGGGCACGTGTTGGATGAATGGATTTCCGCAGTCAAGGACGAACTGGGCATCGACCTGGACGTCGACACCGGCATCCTGCTCGACCTCGCCCGCGACGCAGCCCACGGAGTGGCCAGACCCGCCGCCCCGCTGACCACCTTCCTGGTCGGCTACGCGGCGGCGCAGGCCAAGGGCGGCCCCGAAGCGGTAGCCGAGGCGGCCCGCAAGGCCGCCGCCCTCGCGCTGCGCTGGGCCGACGAGGACACCCCCGGGACCGGGCCCGACGCCAAGCCGGAGACCCCGTCCGACGCTCCCGGTCCGGACGCCGCCGGGTGACCGCGCGCGGCACGCACAGCGGCGAGCACGCCCAGGACGTCGAGGACCTCGACGTCGAGGAGGTACTCGCCCTCGTGAACGAAGCCGGCACCGGCGGCCCCGCCGAGCCCTCGCCGACACCGCAGGGCACGTCTCAAGCCCCCGGCGTGTCCCGCGAGCCGGACACCCGGCAGCACAGGGCCACCCCCTGGCCCGAGGCCCGTGCGGTCGCAGCCCGCGCCGCACGGTCCGGCGGCCACCGTGCCCCCGTCTCCGTGCCCCTCGACTCCGCCCTCGGCCTGGTCCTGGCCGCGCCCCTCGTCGCCCTGAGCGACCTGCCCTCGTTCGACACCTCCGCGATGGACGGCTGGGCGGTCGCGGGCCCCGGCCCCTGGGACGTACGCGAGGACGGGGTGCTCGCCGGACACGCGGAGCCGGAGCCGCTCAGCGACGGCGAGGCCGTGCGGATCGCGACCGGCGCCCGTGTCCCCGCCGACACCACCGCTGTCATCCGCAGCGAGCACGGCCGCACCGACGACAAGGGACGGCTCCACGCGGCCCGGGACGTCGGACACGGCCAGGACATTCGCCCGCGCGGCCAGGAGTGCCGCAGCGGCGACCACCTCCTGCCCGGCGGCACCCTGGTGACCCCCGCGGTGCTCGGTCTCGCCGCGGCCGCCGGCTACGACACACTCACCGCCGTACCCCGCCCCCGGGTCGAAGTCCTCATCTTGGGCGACGAGTTGCTCACCGAGGGGCTGCCCCACGACGGGCTCATCCGGGACGCGCTCGGCCCGATGCTGCCGTCCTGGCTGCGCGCGCTCGGCGCCGAGGTCATCGCGGTCCGCCGGCTCCGCGACGACGAGAAGGCGCTGCACAAGGCGATCTCGGCCAGCACCGCCGACCTCGTCGTCACCACCGGTGGCACCGCCTCCGGACCGGTCGACCACGTCCACCCCACCCTGCACCGCCTCGGAGCCGAACTCCTAGTGGACGGCGTCAAGGTGCGCCCCGGCCACCCCATGCTGCTGGCCCGCATCAAGGACGACCAGCACCTCGTGGGCCTGCCCGGCAACCCCCTCGCCGCGATCTCCGGCCTGCTCACCCTCGCTGAACCGCTGCTGCGGACCCTGTCGGCACACCCGGCCCCGGAGCCGTACGCGCTGCCCCTCCAGGAGGCGGTGCACGGTCACCCGTACGACACCCGGCTGATCCCCGCCGTCCTGCGCGGCGACTCCGCGATTCCGCTGCACTACAACGGCCCGGCGATGCTGCGCGGGATCGCGGCGGCCGACGCACTCGCGGTCGTGCCGCCGGGTGGGGCGCGGCAGGGGCAGGCGACGGAGCTCATCGATCTACCCTGGGCGGTCGCCGGAATCGGGGTGTGTTTCACGTGAAACAGTCGGGCCATGATGCGATCGCCCGCCAGGCGGACGAACATCTCGTGACCCATCGGGTGAAACTCCCGAAGAAAGTGGTCGAGCACCCCTTCCAGCAGGTCGCCAAGCGGCTGTCCATCGCGTTGTTCCTGCTGGTCGCGACCGCACTGATCGTCTATGCCGACCACGACGGCTACAACGACAACTCGGACGGCTCGGTCGACTTCCTCGACGCGCTGTACTACGCCACGGTCACCCTCTCGACCACCGGCTACGGCGACATCACCCCGGTCGGCGACAGCGCCCGGCTCACCAACATCCTCGTCGTCACGCCCCTGCGCGTGCTGTTCCTGATCGTCCTGGTCGGCACGACCCTGGAAGTCCTCACCGAACGCACCCGGGAGGAATGGCGTCTGAATCGCTGGAGGTCCGCGTTGCGCGACCACACCGTCGTCGTCGGCTTCGGTACGAAGGGGCGGTCGGCGATCCAGACCGTGTGCGCGACGGGGCTGAAGAAGGAACAGGTCGTCGTGGTCGACCCCAGTGCGAAGGCGATCGAGGCCGCGAGCGGTGACGGGTACGTCGGGGTCGTCGGGGACGCCACCCGCAGCGAGGTCCTGAAGCGTGCCGAGGTGCACAAGGCGCGGCAGATCATCATCGCGACCCAGCGCGACGACACGGCCGTGCTGGTGACTCTCACGGCCCGGCAGCTCAACCGCGGCGCGAAGATCGTGGCCGCCGTGCGCGAGGAGGAGAACGCGCCGCTGCTCAAGCAGTCCGGCGCCGACGCCGTCATCACCAGCGCCAGCGCGGCCGGCCGCCTCCTCGGCCTGTCCGTGCTCAGCCCCGCCGCCGGCATGGTCATGGAGGACCTCATCCAGCAGGGCAGCGGGCTCGACATGACCGAACGCCCCGTCATAAAGGCCGAGGTGGGCAAGACACCCCGCGAGACGGACGACCTGGTGGTGAGCGTCGTACGCGGTCACCGGGTGCTCGGCTACGACGACCCGTCGATCGGGACACTGCAGTTGACGGACCGGCTCATCACCATCGTGCGGGTCTCGCCCGGCTCGCAGGTCGCGCCGGACATCCGGCCGCTGCCGGAGTGATCGACCCTCGGCGGCCGGCCGCATCCGAAGTGACACACCCGGGCGGTCCGCCGCGTCCGGAGTGACAGACCTTCGCTGGTCGGCCCTATGACGAGGAGTAGCGTCGGGCCCATGCATGCGATCACGATTTCCGAACCTGGTGGGCCCGAGGCGCTGGTGTGGGACGAGGTCCCCGATCCGGTGGCCGGCGATGGCGAGGTCCTGGTCGAGGTGGTGGCCACCGCCGTCAACAGGGCCGACATCATGCAGCGCCAGGGTTTCTACGACCCGCCGCCCGGTGCGTCCCGCTACCCCGGCCTCGAATGCTCCGGCCGGATCACCGAGGTCGGCCCCGGGGTCTCCGGATGGTCGGTCGGCGACGAGGTGTGCGCGCTGCTCGCGGGCGGCGGCTACGCCGAGAAGGTCGCCGTACCGGCAGGGCAGCTGCTGCCGGTGCCGCAGGGCGTCGACCTCAAGCACGCGGCCGCGCTGCCCGAGGTGGTCTGCACGGTCTGGTCGAACGTGTTCATGGTTGCCCACCTCCGCCCCGCCGAGACCCTGCTCGTGCACGGCGGCTCCAGCGGCATCGGAACGATGGCGATCCAGCTCGGCAAGGCGGTCGGCGCGAAGGTCGCCGTCACGGCCGGCACCAAGGAGAAGCTGGACTACTGCTCCGAGTTGGGCGCCGACATCCTGGTCAACTACCGCGAGCAGGACTTCGTCGCCGAGGTCGCGCGGGCCACGGGCGGTGCGGGCGCCGACGTCATCCTCGACAACATGGGCGCCAAGTACCTGGACCGCAATGTCCAGGCCCTCGCCGTCAACGGGCGGCTCGCGATCATCGGGCTGCAGGGCGGCATCAAGGCCGAACTCAACATCGCCGCCCTCCTCGGCAAGCGGGCCGCGATCAGTGCGACCTCGCTGCGGGCCCGCCCGCTCGGTGAGAAGGCGGCCATCGTCGCCGCCGTACGCGAGCATGTGTGGCCGCTGATCGCCTCCGGCCAGGTCCGTCCGGTCGTCGACCGGGAGCTGCCGATGAGCGAGGCGGCGGCAGCGCACCAAGTGGTCGAGGACAGCGGGCACATCGGAAAGGTGCTGCTCGTCGCGCCCTAACCCCGGCGCACCCGGAGACCGATGAAGGCGAGCCCCAGGCCGAGCCCGATGAGGATCAGGCCGCTGCCCAGCGGCAGGATCCGCAGCACGGGCTCGGTGGGGTCCTCGGCGTGGGCGACGGTCTGGTGCACGGGTTGGAGCGGCGGCGAGGACGGCACGACCCCCGTCACTCCTGTGTCCTGGGACGGCGACGCGGAGTCGGCGGGCGTCGGAACTGCCGAACGGCCACCGTCGCCGCTCTCGTCCGCCGCCGGCTCGGCGGTGTCCCCGTCGTCGGCTCCGCTTTCGTCCTCCTCCGCGCTCGGCTGAGCCGTCCGCCCCGGCCGTTCCCGCCCTTCGCCGGCCCGGCTTCCGGCCCGGGAGGCCTCGGCGGAGGCGTGAGAGGGGGCCTTGGCGGGGTCTTGAGCGGGGTCCTGAGCGTGGTGGTCGGGACCGGAAGCGGGCTTCCGGGCGGTAGCGGAGGCCGAGGGAGAAGAAGGGGTGTGGGCGGCGCCGGACGCGGGTGCATCCCCGGCGCCCCCCACTCCCACGCCGTACGCCGGAACACCCCCGCACGGATTCACCACCGCGCCCGTGCCCAGCACAAGGAGCAGTCCCGCGGTGCGCAGCCATGAAGTCACGGGACAAGCGTCACATCAGGCCAGTTTCCCGGCATTCCGGGTTCGGGCAAACGGTGGATCACCTTACGAGGGGGGCACCACGGTGGTGAGGTGTACGGGTGCGAGAGAATGGCGGCATGGAGATGCCGAGGAACGAAAGGTCACCGGAGAAGCCTCAGATCTTGGTCGTGGGCCAGGACGGGATGGCGCTCGGTGGCACCGGGGACGAGGACTCCCGAGAGATCCCGGTGACGGAGATGGTTGAACAGCCCGCCAAGGTCATGCGGATCGGCAGCATGATCAAGCAGCTCCTGGAGGAGGTGCGAGCGGCTCCTCTCGACGAGGCGAGCCGGGTGCGGCTCAAGGAGATCCACGCCAGCTCGGTGAAGGAGCTGGAGGACGGTCTGGCGCCGGAGCTGGTCGAGGAGCTGGAGCGGCTCTCGCTGCCCTTCACGGACACGGCGATCCCGAGCGATGCGGAACTCCGTATCGCGCAGGCGCAGTTGGTGGGCTGGCTGGAGGGACTCTTCCACGGGATCCAGACCACGCTGTTCGCCCAGCAGATGGCCGCGCGGGCGCAGCTGGAGCAGATGCGCCGGGCACTGCCGCCGGGTGTCGGTGACGGCGCCGAGGAGGGCCAGCCGGGCGGGGGCCGGGTGGGCGGCCCGTACCTGTAGACACCCCCACATGTTCAAAGGGCCCGGCAGCAGTCGCTGCCGGGCCCTTCCGCATCACGGGGTCAGGACGGGTTGCCCGTCGAGACGCCCAGCTGGATCTGGGGCATGTCCTTGGGGTCCACGTCCGTGTCGGCGGCCGGGAACTGGTCCATGACCGTGCCCTGGCCGTAAGTGTTCTCGTCCTCGTACTTGATCTTCACCTTCCAGCCCGCGGCCTGGAGGCAGGACTTGACCGAGTCGATGTACTTGAACTGGAAGTCCGGGACCCGGATCTTGGTGGAGTCGTTGTACGACTCCTCCGGCTCCGTGCACGCGGTCTTCTCGATCGTCTTCGACGTATCGCCGTCGCGGTGGCCCTCCACCCCCGTCGCCGAGCTGCTCGCGCTGGAACTGCTGCCGCTGCTGCCCTGGTCGTCCGAGCCCCCGTTGGCCGACGCCAGGCGTGCTATCAGCGAGACGATCACAATGAGAGTGACGATGACCGCGCCGATGACCACCGGCTTGTTGCTGCGGCCGCCTCCTCCGGGGGTCGGCGTCGGGTGCTGCGGGTTCAGGTTGTACGGCGGCGGGGTCGAGATGCCCTGCTGCCCGAACCCGACCGAGGCCGGCGTCTGGTAACCCGGCTGCTGCGGATAGCCGTAGGCGGGCGAGGGCGGCGTGGGCGCCGGGGTGCCGTGGTACGGGCCCGGGTGGTACGGCGTCTGTACGGGGCCGGTGGGCGCCGGGGCCGCCTGGTCGACCGGCGGGAACACCGCGGAGGCGACACCGGCGCCGCTCTGCGCGGGTGCGCCCGGCACGATGCTCGGGGCCGCCGCGTGCAGCGAGGACGCCACGCGCAGACACTCCTCGCGCATGGACTCGGCGTTCGGGAAGCGCTCGTTCGGGTTCTTCTTCAGCGCGCGGGCGACCAGCGCGTCCACGGCCGGCGGCAGCGAACGGTTGATCGAGGAGGGCGCGACCGGCTCCTCCTGCACATGCGCGTACGCGATGGCCAGCGGCGAGTCGGCGTCGAACGGCAGCCGCCCGGTGACCAGTTGGAACAGCATGATGCCGACCGAGTACAGGTCGCTGCGCGCGTCCACGCCCCGGCCGAGCGCCTGCTCCGGTGAGAGATACTGCGGGGTGCCGACGACCATGCCGGTCTGCGTCATCGAGGTGACCCCGGACTGCATGGCGCGGGCGATGCCGAAGTCCATGACCTTCACGACGCCGCGCTTGGTCATCATCACGTTGCCCGGTTTGATGTCCCGGTGGACCAGGCCCATCTCGTGGCTGATGTCCAGCGCCGCCAGTACGTCCGCGGTGATCTTCAACGCCTTGTCGGCGGGCATCGCGCCGAACTGCCGTACGTCCTCGTCGAGTACGGAGCCGAGCGGGCGGCCCTCGACGTACTCCATGACGATGTACGGCATCGTCGAGCCGTCGAGCGCGTCCTCGCCGGTGTCGAAGACCGAGACGATGTTGGTGTGCGTGAGCTTGGCCACGGCCTGGGCCTCGCGGCGGAAGCGCTCGCGGAAGGCCTGTTCACGGCCGAGCTCGGTGTGGAGTGTCTTGATCGCCACCTGGCGGTCGAGCACCGAGTCGTAGGCGAGGTGCACCGAGGCCATGCCGCCCTCGCCGAGCAGGTCGCGCAGCTGGTAGCGGCCACCCGCCAGCGCGCGGCCCGTATACCGGCCGTGTGGGCCGTCCTGGCTCATGTTCCGTGTCCCCCATCGGCGCCGGCTCGGTGATCGACTGTGCCATTCCCGGCCAAGTCTGCCGGAGGGCACTGACACGTCAAGCGCGGTGCCCGTTCCGTGACCGTACGCGAAAGAAGAGTCGTGGAAGCGTTACAGGTGCTGTACCGGCGGTACACAGAATTTGCACGACGGCGCGTGATACCGATTTGATGGCCGGTCCGTCTGCGGACGTTTCCGGCACTGATCCCGGAACGGCGGCTTGCGCCGAGCCTGTAGCGTGGCCGACGGAGACCGTAACAACACCGCGCGCACCGCGGGCAGAAACGACGGCGAGGACTGATGGCACAGCAGCACGCTCAGGGCCCGTCCGACCCCGAGGCGGCTGGCGGCGGAATGTCGGACGCACCGGAACTGTGGGGCAACGGCGGCCTGGTCGGCGACGGCCGGTACCGGCTGACCCACAGACTGGGCCGGGGCGGTATGGCCGAGGTTTTCGCGGCCGAGGACGTCCGGCTCGGGCGCACGGTCGCGGTCAAGCTGCTCCGCTCCGACCTGGCCGAGGACCCGACCTCCAAGGCCCGCTTCACGCGTGAGGCACAGTCGGTGGCCGGGCTCAACCACCACGCGATCGTCGCCGTCTACGACTCCGGCGAGGACACGGTGTCCACGGGCGGCTACGGCACGGGCGGCGGCCAGTCCGTGCCCTACATCGTCATGGAGATCGTCGAGGGCCGGACGATCCGCGACCTGCTCCTGAACGCCGAGGCGCCCGGGCCCGAGCAGGCCCTGATCATCGTCTCCGGCGTCCTTGAGGCGCTCGCCTACTCGCACCAGCACGGCATCGTGCACCGCGACATCAAGCCCGCGAACGTGATCATCACGCACAACGGCGCCGTCAAGGTCATGGACTTCGGCATCGCCCGCGCCCTGCACGGGGCGTCCACGACGATGACGCAGACCGGCATGGTCATGGGCACGCCCCAGTACCTCTCCCCGGAGCAGGCGCTCGGCAAGGCCGTCGACCACCGCTCCGACCTGTACGCGACGGGCTGCCTCCTCTACGAACTCCTCGCGCTGCGGCCCCCGTTCACCGGCGAGACCCCGCTGTCGGTGGTCTACCAGCACGTCCAGGACATCCCGGTCCCGCCGTCCCAGACCTCGAACGGTGTCTGCCCGCCGGAGCTCGACGGCCTCGTCATGCGCTCTCTCGCCAAGGACCCGGACGACCGTTTCCAGACGGCGGAGGAGATGCGCGGGCTGGTCCAGTACGGCCTGCAGATGCTCTACGACCAGGGCGGCCACACCGGCACCTGGAACACCGGCCCGGTGACCGTGGCGAACGGTCAGGGGACCCCGCCCGGGGGCTTCGCCGGCACGACCGTGATGCCCCAGGGCGACCCCTCCGGCACCGCGCAGATCCCGCAGCCGATCCTGCCGGGCGGTTACGGCAACGGCGACGACGGCGGCTTCGAGGGGCACGGCAACCACGGCAGCGGCCGGGGCAAGCTGTGGATCCTCGCCGTGCTCGCGGTGATCGCCATCGCGGCGGGTGTGGCGCTGGCCATGAACAACACCGGCAACGGCAGCGGCGGTTCGGGCACCTCGCAGTCGCCGACCACCTCGCAGTCCGCCACGGACGACCAGTCCAGCGAGACACCGAGCGACGAGGCGTCGGCCACGCCGTCGGACACGCAGACGGACGACAGCGGCACGAGCTCCGGTTCGGGCTACACGCCGTCGCGCACCCCCTCGTACACCCCGTCGAAGACGGCCTCCGAGGAGCCGTCGAACACCCCGACCCCGTCCGCCACGGAGCCGTCGGACACCCCGACCGCGAGCACCTCGCCGGATCCGACGGACACGGGCGACCCCGGTGCCGACGGCGGTACCGGCACCGTCGCCGGAGCCCTGGGCGGCGGCTGACCTTCACGCACCCCGACACGCGCGCGTGCGCCCCGTAACAGGGGTCCACGCGCGCGTGCCGTTTTCCGCCGTCCTCTAGAGGGCGCACTCCGTGAAGGCCTCGCACACCGCGTCGTACTCCCGGGTCCACCACACGGCGAGCGCCGAGGCGGCCGGGAACTGCGGGTCCGCGCGGGTGTCGCCGCGTTCGTAGTGCCAGCGCAGCATCCAGAAGTCGTTGAGCCGCTCCCACCAGACCCGGTGCACGGCGGCGGCGAGTTCGGAGGGCGTGGCCCGCGCGGCCCGCCGGTACGCGTGCGCGTACGCCCGCACCTTCGGCAGGTCGAGCGCGCCGTCGGGCCGTACGAAGAAGATCGCGGCGGCGCGTACGGCCTCCTCGGCGCGGGGTTGTACGCCGAGCCGGTCCCAGTCGACGATCGCGGCGGGGGCGTCGCCCTTGTAGAGCAGGTTGAACGGGTGGAAGTCCCCGTGCACCCACCCCACGCAGCCCCCGCGCGGCGGACGCCGGTCGGCGTGCCGTTCCAGCAGCTCCCGCCGCTCCAGCAGCCGGTGCCGTGCCAGTTCGTCGAAGGCGTCGGGGGGCCGGTGCCTGCGGACGTGCCCGAGCAGGTCGTCGATGAGGGCGAAGGTGTCGGCGGGGTCGGCGCCCGGCGCGCACTCCACGCGCTGTCCCGGCATCACCCGCTCCAGGCTCGCGTGGACGACCCCCAGCAGCGCGCCCAGGCGGCCGCACTGGACGGTGGTCAGCTGGCCGCCGTGGCGGTGGCGGCCGTCGATCCAGGGGTGCAGGGCGTAGGCGTGACCGCCCACGACGGCGACCGTACGGCCGTCGCGGTCCGGCAGCGGCGGGGCGACGGGGACGCCGAGGTCGGCCAGCCGCCGGGTCGCGGAGTGCTGGCGGGCGATCGCCGCCGGGTCCGCGGTCTCGGGGTCGAAGTGGTGCTTGAGGAAGTAGCGGCCCCGGGTGGTGCGGAGCCGGTAGCCGCGGTTCAGGAGGCCCTGCTCGACGGGTTCGCAGGTGACGGCGGACCCGGCGGCGTACTGGCTCAGGAGGGCGCCCAGCGGGGGCGCGTGGGGCACGGGGGGTGGTACACGTAAGGGCGGCACGCGGCCGATGCTAGGGCACGCAACGGGCCCGTGAGCTGCAGTTTGTCACAGAAAGTCACCGATCGGTCGTCGGTGGTCGCTTTCGGTCACGGGGTGGGCCCGAAGTGCCGTTCCGGGCCGCCGTCCGCCGAGTGCACGGTGCCGAGCCGCGGTTCGATGCGCAGGTACACCATCGCGTCCCGGGCCGGCCCGAAACGTTCGACCTGGTCGGCCGTCGGCTCGTGCGGTTCGCATGTGCCGATCACCTGTACGGACCACAGCTCCTCGCCCGGCCCGGCCGAGTCCAGGTTGTCTGCCCCGTAGGCGACGACGCTGCCCACGCACGCGTGGTGGTAGCCGTGGCTCCGGGGCATGCGCAGCAGCAGCCGTCCGTCCTGGACGATGTGGCCGGCGAGGGCCAGGAAGGGCAGCGCCCGCAGGGTGGTCGCCACCCTGCCGTGGTCGGTGCGGGAGAGCAGGGCGATGGCCGGCTGTGCGTCCTCGGACATGTGACCACTGTCGGCGCGTCCGGCCTCCCGGGGGAGAGGTCTTTGGTCCCTAATCGCGCCGCCGCTCGGCCTGTCTGCGGGCGACGTAGGCCGCCGCCTGCGAGCGCCGCTCCATACCGAGTTTGGAAAGCAGACTCGACACGTAGTTCTTGATGGTCTTCTCCGCGAGGTGCAGCCGCTCGCCGATCGCCCTGTTGGTGAGTCCCTCCCCGATCAGGTCGAGGATCCTGCGCTCCTGGTCGGTGAGGGCGTCGAGCCCGTCGTCCGGCTTGGCGCCGCCGTTGCGCAGCCGTTCCAGGACCTGGGCGGTCGCCACCGGGTCCAGCAGCGACTTCCCGGCCGCGACATCCCGTACGGCACTCAGCAGTTCGTTCCCCCGGATGGCCTTCAGGGCGTACCCGGAAGCACCCGCCATGATCGCGTCGAACAGAGCTTCGTCGTCCGCGAACGAGGTCAGCATCAGGCACTTCACCGACTCGTCCCGCGCGCGGATCTCCCGGCACACCTCGACACCGCTGCCGTCCGGGAGCCGTACGTCCAGGATCGCGACGTCCGGGCGCACGGCCGCGATCCGCACCAGGGCGTCGGCCGCCGTGCCGGCCTCGCCCACCACCTCGATGTCCTCCTCCACGGAGAGCAACTCGTGGACACCTCTGCGTACCACTTCATGGTCATCGAGGAGAAAAACACTGATTTTTCCGTCTTCGCGCACGCCGCAAGTCTCACACGCGGCCTCTTCCCGTGCCCGAGGTGACCGGGATAACGTGCCGTTGTTCCGGCCCCCTGCAAGGCTGTGACCAGGAGTTGTTCCCGACTTTGCCGATTTACTTGGAAATCCAAGCAAAATCGCAGGTCAGGAGGGGTTTCACAGAATTGTGGAGCACTGGGTAACGTGCCTTTTGCAGGGCGCTCGCCGGGGCACCTGTCACGCCTGCTCCCGACGAACCGCACCCACCCTGTGCGTCCGTGGGGCGCAGGTGAGCCGCACTGGCACCCGGCGAACCCGGGGAGCCGGACCGACGGAGGAGCACACGTTGACCGTGGAGAGCACTGCCACGCGCAAGCCGCGACGCAGCGCCGGAAGCAAGGCCAAGGGCGCCGACCCGGACCTCGTCCAGCTGCTGACGCCCGAGGGCAAGCGAGTCAAGAACGCGAAGACCGCCCCGTACGACAAGTACGTCGCCGGCATCACCCCCGATGAGCTCCGCGGCCTGTACCGCGACATGGTGCTCACCCGCCGCTTCGACGCCGAGGCCACCGCCCTGCAGCGCCAGGGGGAGCTGGGTCTGTGGGCCTCGCTGCTCGGCCAGGAGGCCGCCCAGATCGGCTCCGGGCGGGCCACCCGCGAGGACGACTACGTCTTCCCGACCTACCGCGAGCACGGCGTCGCCTGGTGCCGCGGGGTCGACCCGACCAACCTGCTGGGCATGTTCCGGGGCGTCAACCACGGCGGCTGGGACCCCACCACCAACAACTTCCACCTGTACACGATCGTCATCGGCTCGCAGACGCTGCACGCCACCGGCTACGCGATGGGTGTGACCATGGACGGCGCCGACAGCGCCGTCGTCGCGTACTTCGGGGACGGCGCCTCCAGCCAGGGCGACGTCGCCGAATCGTTCACCTTCTCGGCGGTGTACAACGCCCCGGTCGTGTTCTTCTGCCAGAACAACCAGTGGGCCATCTCCGAGCCCACCGAGAAGCAGACCCGCGTCCCGCTCTACCAGCGCGCGCAGGGCTACGGCTTCCCCGGCGTCCGCGTCGACGGCAACGACGTGCTGGCCTGCCTCGCGGTCACCAAGTGGGCGCTGGAGCGGGCCCGCAACGGCGAAGGGCCCACGCTCGTCGAGGCGTACACGTACCGCATGGGCGCCCACACCACCTCCGACGACCCGACGAAGTACCGGGCCGACGAGGAGCGCGAGTCGTGGGAGGCGAAGGACCCGATCCTGCGGCTGCGCCGGTATCTGGAGGCCTCAAACCACGCGGACGAGGGATTTTTCGCGGAACTCGAAGCCGAGAGCGAGGCGTTGGGCAGGCGAGTGCGCGAAGCGGTCCGTGCCATGCCGGACCCGGACCGGTTCGCACTCTTCGAGCACGTGTACGCGGACGGGCACGCGCTCGTCGACGAGGAGAGGGCCCAGTTCGCCGCCTACCAGGCGTCGTTCGCGGACGAAGAAGGGGGTAAGTGACATGGCGCAGACCGCGACAACCAAGAACCTGCCGCTGGCGAAGGCGATCAACGAATCGCTGCGCGCCGCCCTGGAGTCCGACCCCAAGGTCCTCATCATGGGCGAGGACGTCGGCAAGCTCGGCGGCGTCTTCCGCGTCACCGACGGCCTCCAGAAGGACTTCGGCGAGCGCAGGGTCGTCGACACCCCGCTGGCCGAATCAGGCATCGTCGGCACCGCCATCGGCCTGGCCCTGCGCGGCTACCGCCCGGTCGTGGAGATCCAGTTCGACGGCTTCGTCTTCCCGGCCTACGACCAGATCGTCACCCAGCTCGCCAAAATGCACGCCCGCTCCCTGGGCAAGGTCAAGCTCCCGATCGTCGTGCGCATTCCCTACGGCGGCGGAATCGGCGCGGTCGAACACCACTCGGAGTCCCCCGAGGCCCTGTTCGCCCATGTGGCCGGCCTGAAGATCGTCAGCCCGTCGAACGCGTCGGACGCCTACTGGATGATGCAGCAGGCCATCCAGAGCGACGACCCGGTGATCTTCTTCGAACCGAAGCGGCGCTACTGGGACAAGGGCGAGGTCAACACGGAGGCCATCCCCGGCCCCCTGCACAAGGCCCGCGTGGTCCGCGAGGGCACGGCCCTGACCCTCGCCGCCTACGGTCCGATGGTGAAGCTCTGCCAGGAGGTCGCCGACGCGGCGGCCGAGGAGGGCAAGTCGCTGGAGATCCTGGACCTGCGCTCGGTGTCCCCGCTGGACTTCGACGCGATCCAGGCCTCGGTCGAGAAGACCCGCCGCCTGGTCGTGGTCCACGAGGCGCCGGTGTTCTTCGGCTCCGGCGCCGAGATCGCGGCCCGCATCACCGAGCGCTGCTTCTACCACCTGGAGGCTCCGGTGCTCAGGGTCGGCGGCTACCACGCCCCGTACCCGCCGGCCCGCCTGGAGGAGGAGTACCTGCCGAGCCTGGACCGGGTGCTCGACGCCGTCGACCGCGCTCTGGCGTACTGAGGAGAGGGTCGTGACGACGATGACTGAAGCTGAAGCGTCCGTACGCGAGTTCAGGATGCCGGACGTGGGCGAGGGCCTCACCGAGGCCGAGATCCTCAAGTGGTACGTCCAGCCCGGCGACACCGTCACCGACGGCCAGGTCGTCTGCGAGGTGGAGACGGCGAAGGCAGCCGTGGAACTCCCCATCCCGTACGACGGTGTGGTCCACGAACTCCGCTTCCCCGAGGGGACGACGGTGGCGGTGGGCACGTCCATCATCGCGGTGGCGGTGGCGGGCGCCGCCGCCACCGCCGAGGCACCGGCCGAGCCGAAGCCGAAGGCGGAGCCGGTGGAAGAGCCGGTGGAGGAGGCGAAGCCGGCCGCCCGCACACCGGTCCTGGTGGGCTACGGCGTCTCCACGTCCGCCACGAAGCGCCGCCCCCGCAAGGGCGCGGAGATCCCGACCCAGGAGGCGTCGACGGCGGTCCAGGCGGAGCTGAACGGCCACGCGCCCGCCGTACAGTCCCGCCCGCTGGCCAAGCCTCCGGTGCGCAAGCTGGCGAAGGACCTGGGCGTCGACCTGGCGACGGTGACCCCGTCGGGCCCGGACGGCATCATCACCCGCGAGGACGTGCACGCCGCGGTGGCGCCGGCTCCGGAACCGGCGCCGCAGGTCCAGGTCGCTCCGCCCGTCGCGACGCCGACGTACGACACGACCCGGGAGACCCGCATCCCGGTCAAGGGCGTCCGCAGGGCGACGGCCGCGGCGATGGTCGGCTCGGCGTTCACGGCACCGCATGTCACGGAGTTCGTGACGGTGGACGTGACGCGCACGATGAAGCTGGTCGAGGAGCTCAAGCAGGACAAGGAGATGCAGGGCCTCAGGGTCAACCCGCTCCTGCTGATCGCCAAGGCCCTGCTGGTGGCCGTCAAGCGCAACCCGGACGTCAACGCGTCCTGGGACGAGGCCGCCCAGGAGATCGTCCTCAAGCACTACGTCAACCTCGGCATCGCGGCGGCGACCCCGCGCGGTCTGATCGTGCCGAACATCAAGGACGCCCACGCGAAGACTCTGCCCCAACTGGCCCAGTCGCTGGGCGAGTTGGTGTCCACGGCGCGCGACGGCAAGACGTCCCCCGCGGCGATGCAGGGCGGCACGGTGACAATCACCAACGTCGGCGTCTTCGGCATCGACACCGGCACCCCGATCCTCAACCCCGGCGAGTCGGCGATCCTCGCGATCGGCACGATCAGACTCCAGCCGTGGGTCCACAAGGGCAAGGTGAAGCCCCGCCAGGTCACGACCCTGGCGCTGTCCTTCGATCACCGGCTGGTGGACGGGGAGTTGGGGTCGAAGGTGCTGGCCGATGTGGCGGCGATTCTTGAGCAGCCGAAGAGATTGATCACCTGGGCGTAGACACAGGGCCGCGCACCTCTGTGAGTTGAGGTGCGCGGCTCAGCTCTGCTGCGTCGGCGTCCCGTAGTCGGCGCGCGGTGCGGTCAGCCGGTCGGCGGCCAGTGCGAGCCAGCCGCTGGGTGAGTACGGCGTCGGTGGGTCGACCTCCATGCCCAACTCGGCGACGGCGAGGGCGTAGTCCGACTCGTCGATGTCCAGGGCGAGGAGCTCGTACAGTTCGCCGACGAGGCGGGCGACCAGCTGCGGGTCGGTCGTGGCCCGGTAGTCGTCGATCGCCGCGTCGTGGTCGTCGAATTCGTCCGGCATGTCCTGGGAGAACCACCCGCCGAGGAACTGACCGAGTTCCGGGAAGCGGGTGTGCCATTCCCAGTAGGTGACGGGGGTGGCCGGGGGCGGGACCTCGCCCTCCTCGATGCTGTGCTTGACGTGATCGGCGAGGCAGTACAGCCACTGCTGGAGGTCGGCTTCGGGAAGGCCGACGTCCGGAATGGCGTAGAACTCGCCGAGACGCAGGCGGAGTCGGCCGGGAGGGTTGTCGGCGTACTCACGGAGTTGGCGTTCGGCGACGGCCAGGGCCCACGGCCGGCTGTGCCAGGTGTGGCGGAGGTAGGCGATCAGCGCGTCGCTCGCCCTGTCCGGTGTGTCGTCGGCCGACTGCCCGGCGTAGGCACGGATCACCTGGTCCAACTCGCCGTAGCGGCGGTCGTGTTCGAGGGGGCTCAGGGGCACGGGATCAGCCTCTACGGGTTGTCGTCACAGGTACATCGGGAACGTGGCGTGGACGGCGAAGCCGTGCGGCCGGGACGCGTCCCGCTTCAGGATCACCCGGGCCGCGCGGACGTCGACGGGTTCCTGTCCGGCCAGCATCATCGCCTGGAGCAGGACGCGTCCGACCGGTTCGGGGCGGGACGGCCACGTCGCCTCGATGGTCAGGCGAGGGCGCGTGGATTGGGCCAGCCACCGGTGGATGACCTGCTCGTTGGAGGTGACGACCTGTTGAGTGGCCCATTGGGCGGTTTCTCGGTCGGGGTAGGTGGCGGAACGGGTGCGCATTTATTGACCGCTTTCAGTCTTCGTCGAAAGCCCAGAAAACTCCCACTTCGGACTCCGAAACGACAATGAGGCCGCAGTCGGAGAGGAAATTGGAAAGACAGTTCCATTCGGCATCGGGATTCAGTAGCTCCACATCGGGGTCAACCCGGGCGGCGGCCAGATTGGTGTAGTAGGAGATTTCTGGGGAAAATCTTGAAATAACCGTGTCGGCGCACTGGAAGAGTCGCTCTTTACGGTTCTCGAAATCCGGGATGTTTGAAGATTGATAGTATTGCCCCTGCAGGGCGACCAGCAGTTGTGATGCGGATCTCTTTCCCACCCGGTAAAGAAGGGAATCGAATTCATCGAGGCGTAGGTCGACGAAGGGTGTTTCTTGGTTCCGCTCGCCGCCAGACCCTGGTGGTGGAAAATTCAGGGAACTCCAATTTCGCGGATCTTTGACTTGCATTTTCATGACAGCCTGCACGTCACGGCGCCAGTCGTCGTGGTTCCGGGGACCCGCCGCCGCGAAGGTCCACGCCCCGCCGAAAAGTTCCAGCAGAGCCGATTTCCAGGAAGCGGAATCGATCACCTGTTGTCCTCTCATGGCTTGTTGTTCCTCATGACTGAACCGTGTCGCTCGGCATCGAAGTGAGGACGACGTAGGGCGGATGTCCGCCGGGACGTGGTTTCAAGGTCACATTGACGATATGTGAGTCGTGGGCAGCGGAGTCGCCTCGCGTCCACGTCCTGCCCACGGTGTCGTTGAAAGTGAGTCCCACGGTTCGCTTGGAACGGTCCGGATTGGGGTTGCTCGCAAGCCAGTTCGCGATCTTCTGCTGGTTGCCCGGGTCGTCGAGGACGCCCTGTGTGTAGCGCTGGGCCGATGTCAGGTCGGTGAAAGTCGATGCGGCGATCGGCGCGACCGTACCGTCCGGACGTACCTTCGCCTGGTCGCGAAGCCTTTGCTCCAGTTGTGCGTCCGTCTTTCCCACATGTTTGTCGATGACGTGCGAACCTGCCAGTCCTTCCTGATTGGCGAGATCGACGGGGAAGCGGTGCTTGGACTCGTCATCTCCCGGAACTGTGTAGAGAGGATCCCCTTTGAAGTCAGTCAGTGCCCGCGCGCCGAACGCCTCGGCTCTGGCCGTTTCGGCATTGAAGGTCGGTGCGCTCGTGTATGCCTCGTCCAGAGCCGGCAGTAGCGTATTGATTTCACCGACCTGTCGGTGAATGCGGTTGTTGTAGGCCGACACCGCGTCGTTCAGGGCACCTTCGTCGATGTTCAGCACGATCCCGACCGAGACGTCCGCGACCAGGCCCTTGCCTGTTTCCCACAGTCCCTTTACCAGGCTCTTCGCGTCCGTGATGTCCAGATCTCTTGGATCAAGTTGCTTGATGCTGTCGACAACGGCTTGGCGGTAGATCCGGTGCAGATCGTCCCGGACGTCCTCGGCGGCCTTCGCGACGTTGTAGATCGCATCGACCATGGCATCGCACGTGTCGAAGAGAACGGCGAAGACGGGATGGCTGCTTCCTCTCTTCTTCGCGTCGTCGTTGGACCAGTCGTAACCCTCACGGTTCTTGCCCCAGGCGGACGTCCCCCACAGCGTGCTGCAGAACGTCCGCATGGCGTTGTACCAGTCCTGGTCGGTCTGGTCGGTGATGCTGCCGACGAGGCCTGTGAGCGTCCCGTCCACCATGCCGAGTGTGGTCTGCGGCATTCGCCATGCCTGGGAGATCGAGTACAGGCGCAGGTGATTGGGCAGCGGGAGGATCGTTGCCGCTTTGCCCCAACGGCACTCGTGCTCCAGCAGGGGACGCATGACAGCCAGGACCACGGCTTCCAGACCTTCGAGGGCCTCCTGCATCAAGTCCTGGCCCGCGTCGATGTCCCCCCACTTGAAATCGGTGACCGGACCGTACGCGGGGGCTTTGTCGATGACATGCGGGTTCGGCCGATGCGTCGGCTGTCCTGTCGGCGAAGGGTGGGTGGCCGCGTCGGCCGCCGCGTAGTTGTTGGCGGTGGACGTGAAGCCGACAGCGGCTCCTCCCACGCTCACCACGGACTTCGCCCAGACCTCCAGGAAACGCTCGGCGACTTTCAGGTAGGCGGTCGTGAAGTCCTTCATCGCCGTGCCCCTCCCGCCGCCGTCCGGGTACCGGGCCAGTTCGTCGAGGAACGACTTGATGCCACGGTCAAGAGGGTCCTGCTGGCCTGCTATACCCGTTGAGACGCCGTACAGGACGGTCGGAGTGACGTCGATCTTCCCGTTCGCCGGAGACGTCGGTGTGCTCATCAGGCCGCTCCCCAACCCCGCAGCACCGCCCGGTGCGCCGCCGCGTAATTCGCGTGCCCGGTGGTGACGTACGCGTGCAGCCACTTCTGCGCGGCCTGCAGGTCCTGTGCCGAGCGGTCCCACTCGTCGAGCTTCTCGACGAAGACCTCGCGGGCCTCGCCCTTCCAGGACAGGACGACCGGTTCGGCGCGGTCGTAGAGGTCGTCGAGCTTGCCGTTGAGCTGTTTGAGGATGTCCTCCAGCTCGGTGGTGAGGTCGTGGAGCGTGGCGAAGGAGACGGTTATGTGGTCGTCGGCGGAAGCCCCGGTCGACATGATCCCCCTGGGCATCGGTCGGCAACTATGGCTGCGTGATGGGCACTTGACGGCTTGCGTTCAGAAGGATCGGAAGGGTCAGAAGGAGTCGAGGCTGCTGCGGGGTGGGGTCGGTGTATCGCCCGCCGACCCCACACCGGGCGTGGACAGCTTGTCCACCTCGCCGCCGATGTCGACCTGGATCCTCTGCACGCGCTCCAGTACCTCGATGTCGTTCGCGGAGAAGCCGTCCCGGCTCATCCGCACCGCCTGCTCCAGCAGCTTCATCACTTCGCGGATGCGTACGGCGTCCTCGGTCGCCGCGCGGTGGAACTCGCGGTACGCCGTCGCCGCAGGGCCGCGCCAGCCGGCCTCGATGCGGTCGACGATCGCGTCCATGCGTCTGACCTGCTTGTCGAGGTGGTCCTGCATGTCGTCGAGGTCACCGGCGAGCTTGGTGAGGTCGGCGGACGTCACCCGCAGGTCGGGGCCGCCGCCCTGGCCCGCACCGGTTCCGGGCACTGCCATGCTGTATCCCCGCCCCCGTCGCGTCGGCATCACACGTCACTTGCTGTTGCAATAATCCTACGGTTCGCAGTGGCTTCGAAGCGAGGCCGTTCAGGGGCTCGCGATGTCCAACTCCGCCCAGACGGTCTTGCCGACCGTGAGGCTCTCCACGGCCCAACGGGTGGCCAGCGTACGGACGATGAGGAGACCTCGGCCGAACTGGTCGTCGGGGGTGGATGTTTGGGGCCACGGGAGTCGCTCACCCCTCGGGTCGGTGACCGCGACGCGCAGGGCGTTGCCGGTGAGGGACGTCTCCACGCGGAACAGGCGGTCGCGGAGGCAGCCGTGAAGTAACGCGTTCGTGCACAACTCGCTTGCCAGCAGGGCCGCGTCGGCGGCGGAGTGGGGGTGCCCCCAGGCGGTGGTGAGGTGGGCGACGTGTCTGCGGGCGCGGGGGATGTTGCTCGGGTACGGGGTGTACGTGACGGCGTCGTAGTGGTCGTAGGGGCCGCTGGGCTTGGGGAGTCCGGGAGGACAGGAGTCGGTCACCGGGGCGCACCTCCTTGTGCGGTGGTTGGGCAGCGGCCGGGTGGGGTGGCTCTGCCGTGCTGTGCCGGGTGGGGGCAGCACGGTGCACTTCCGCCAACTGGTTTCGCTGGGTGGCTTGTTGAGTACTGAAGGTAGCGACTAGTTGGATCGGCAGCAATCGAACGCAGGCAGAAATATTCCTGCCTCGCTTGTAGGTCGACTCTGGAGGGCTACAGACTGGGGCGACTCAACGGGAGGAATCGCTGTATGGGCACCAATCCTGACCGCGGGCGGACGGTGACCACCGTCCTGGGCCGCCGGCTCGGAGGAGAGTTGCTGCGGCTGCGGGAGGCGTGCGATTTGCGGCAGACGCACGCAGCCGAAGCGCTGACGGCGTCGGTCACCAAGGTCGCGAAGATCGAGCGCGGGCAGGTGCCGATGCGTGACCCCGATGTCAGAGCTTTGTGCCACTTGTACGGCGAGAGCGACGAGGTCGTGATCGGCAAGCTCCTGGCCCTCGCGAAGGCGGACCGTGAGCGACGGAAGGCTCATGGCTGGTGGAACCAGTACCCACAACTACAGGCGATGGTCGAGTACGTGGCGCTGGAGGACATCGCCACCACCATTCGGACGTGGCAACTGGCAATAGTTCCGGGCCTGTTGCAAACGTCGGACTATGCGCGGGCACTGGCGGTCGGCAACGGTCACTGGGAGGACCTGGACGAGATCGAGCCGTTCGTCGAGTCCCGGATGACGCGACAGGCTCGGCTGGACTCAGAGAGTCCTCTGGAGCTGTGGGCGGTCGTGCATGAGGGTGCGCTACGTCAACTCGTCGGCGGGCGCGAGGTCATGCGGGCGCAGTTGGGGCATCTGTTGGACATGGCACGTCGCCCGAACGTGAAGTTTCAGGTGCTGCCCTATCTCGCGGGCGCGCATCCCGGTATGACGAGCGCCTTCACCATCGTGTCGTTCGCCGAGCCCGGTGCTCTGGATGTGGTCCACGTCGATACCACCTCGTCGACCGTCTGGTTGGAGAGCGATACTGATGCTGGCCATCACAACGGGCTCTTCGACCGGATCACGCGGTTGAGCCTCGCGCAGCGCAACTCGGTCAGACTGATCGACGGGATCCTGAAGGAGATGTAGCCGGCGTGCCCGCATTCGAGTTTCTCAAGTCCAGCTACAGCGGCGGGAACGCCGGTCAGGAGTGCGTCGAAGTCGCCCGCAACATCCCCGCCACCATCGCCGTCCGCGACTCCAAGCAAGCGGACGGCCCCATACTCCGGCTCGCCCCCTCCGTCTGGGCCGCGTTCACAAAGCACTGGTCCATAAAGCACTGAGGGACCCGCCGCTGGATGCGGCAGGTCCCTCGGTGTTCAGTGGACAGGCAGCTGACCGAACGTCAGCCGATCGTCGCGAAGCCGTAGTTCAGGAGCTTCGTCGCGTCCGTCGCGCGCTGGGTGACGGAGGACGACGCGAGGACCGTGCCGATGACCGTCTTGCCGTTGCGGGTGGCGGCGAAGACGAGGCAGTACTTGGCCTCGGGGCCGGAGCCGGTCTTCACGCCGATCGTGCCGCTGTAGCTGCTGAGGAGGGTGTTCGTGTTGGTCCAGGCAGCCATGGTGCGGGTGCTGCCGGTCTTGGTGATCGTCTTGGCGGTGTACGACTTGGTCTTGACGACCGTCTTGAACGTGGAGTTCTTCATCACGTTGCTGGCGAGCTTCGTCAGGTCGCGCGGCGTCGAGTAGTTGTTGCCGTTGCCGATGCCGTCGAACGAGTCGAACTTGGTGTTCGTCAGGCCGAGCGACTTCGCCGTGGAGTTCATCTTGGCGATGAACGACTTCACGCGTGCGGCCCGGGTGGAGCCCGTGCCGAACTTGTCGGCCAGCGCGTAGGCCGCGTCGCAGCCCGACGGCAGCATCAGGCCGTAGAGGAGCTGACGGACGGTGACCTTGTCGCCGACGATCAGGTGGGCGGAGGAGGCGGTGTTGGCGACGATGTAGTCGCTGTACGCCTTCTGGATGGTGACCTTGGCGTCGAGGTTGAGGTTCGACTGCGACAGCACGACCTTCGCGGTCATGATCTTCGTGGTGGAGCCGGTCGACCGCTTGGTGTCCGCGGCCTTCGTGTAGAGCGACTTGCCGGTGGCGTTGTTCATCACGAAGCCGCCCGCGGCCACGATCGACGGCTTGGTGACAGCCTGCGCGGGTGCCGCGGTCAGGGCGCCGGTCGCGAGCACGGCGCCTGCGGTCACGGTGACCGCGGCGGCTCTGCGGAAGCGGTTGCCCTTGATGCCGTTAATGGCAGTAATCAACTGAGGTACCCCGAATACGTTGAATGCCCCTGAGGAGCGGCCCAGTTGGAGGGGGGAAAGAGAAGGGCCGCACGTGTGTGACACGTAAGTAGCACAGAAGGTTGTGCGGTTGCTGGGGCGGGTTCCCCGAAGGTGTGAAACGCCCCGCCGGCAGCCGTCGGCAGTTGCCGACAGCCGCGCAGACGTATCCCCCCTGCGCATCGTCGTAGACGCGCACCCGGGCCCCTTTGGTTCCGGCCGGTTCCGTCCGCATCCTGGACGCCCGTCCTCATGCGTACGTGTTGTATCTATGCTGTCCTCATGTCGTCCCCGTCCCTCGCCGCCACCGGTTCCGCCCCGCCCGCCGTCAAGCAACCCCCCGCCGCGGACCGCGTCTACACCCACGTCAAACAGGGTGTCCTGGACCGGCGTTACGAGGGCGGCACCCTCCTCACCGAGGGCGAGCTCGCCGAGGCCGTCGGGGTGTCACGGACACCCGTGCGTGAGGCGCTGCTGCGCCTGGAGGTCGAGGGGCTGATCAAGCTCTACCCGAAGAAGGGCGCCCTCGTTCTGCCCGTCTCCTCGCAGGAGATCGCGGACGTCGTCGAGACCCGGATGCTGGTCGAGCAGCACGCGGTCCGCAAGGTCGTACCGGCGTCACCGACCCTCATCGCCCGGCTGGAAGAGCTGCTTGCGCGGCAGAAGGAGCAGGCCGCCGCCGGCGACCTGGCCGGCGCCGCCGTCACCGACCGCTGCTTCCACGCCGAGATCGTCCGCAGCGGCGGCAACGAGATCCTCTCCCGCCTCTACGACCAACTCCGCGACCGGCAGCTGCGGATGGGCGTCGCCATCATGCACTCGCACCCCGACCGCATCGCCAAGACGCTCACCGAGCACGCGGCGATCCTCGACTCGCTGCGCACCGGCGACGCGGAGGCGGCGGCCGGGATCGTGCACCAGCACGTCGACTGGTTCTCCCACCTGGCCCGGGGCGAGGTCCGATGAGCAGCAGTGGTAGCAGCAGTTCCGGTTCCGCTCTCTCCCTGCCCGGTGATCCGCCCGGTGGCCGTCGCGCCATGGCCGTGTGGGGCATCGGCGTCTCCGTCTACTTCGTCGCCGTCATCTTCCGGACGTCCCTCGGGGTCGCCGGCCTCGACGCCGCCGAGCGCTTCCACGTCAACGCCTCCGCGCTGTCGACGTTCTCGATCCTCCAACTGCTGGTCTACGCGGGCATGCAGATACCTGTCGGCCTGCTCGTCGACAGCCTCGGCACCAAGAAGGTGCTGACCATCGGGGTGGTTCTCTTCACCGCCGGCCAGCTCGGCTTCGCCTTCTCCCCCTCCTACGGCACCGCCCTCGCCTCCCGCGCGCTGCTCGGCTGCGGCGACGCGATGACGTTCATCAGCGTGCTGCGGCTCGGCACCCGCTGGTTCCCGGCCCGGCGCGGACCGATGGTCGCCCAGCTCGCGGGCCTCGCGGGAATGGCCGGGAACCTGGTCTCCACGCTGGTGATCGCCCGGCTGCTGCACGGCATCGGCTGGACGGCCGCCTTCGCGGGCAGCGCGCTCGCCGGGGTCGTAGTCCTCGTTCTGCTGCTGCTGTTCCTGAAGGACCACCCCGAGGGCCACGAGCCGGAGCCCTTCCCGCACCGGGGCGCCGCCTACGTCCGCCGGCAGATCGCCGCCTCCTGGCGTGAACCCGGCACCCGCCTCGGTCTGTGGGTGCACTTCACCACCCAGTTCCCGGCGATGGTGTTCCTGCTGCTGTGGGGCCTGCCGTTCCTGGTCCAGGCCCAGGGCCTGTCCCGCGCGACCGCCGGTGAACTCCTCACCCTCGTCGTACTGTCCAACATGGTGGTCGGTCTGATCTACGGTCAGATCGTCGCCCGGCACCACGCCGCGCGGCTGCCGCTGGCGCTGGGGACGGTGGGAGCGACGGCCCTCGTGTGGGCGGTCACCCTCCTCTACCCCGGCGAGCACGCGCCGATGTGGCTGCTGGTCGTGCTGTGTGTCGTGCTCGGTTCCTGCGGGCCCGCCTCGATGCTCGGCTTCGACTTCGCCCGCCCGGCCAACCCGCCGGAGCGTCAGGGCACCGCCTCCGGAATCACCAACATGGGTGGTTTCACGGCCTCGATGACGACCCTGTTCGCGATCGGTGTGCTGCTCGACGCGACCGGGGACAACTACTCGATCGCGTTCTCGGTGGTCTTCGTGCTCCAGGCGCTCGGCGTCAGCCAGATCCTGCGGCTACGGCGCAGGGCGGCCCGCCGCGAGCGCGAGCGGCTGGTGGCGAGCCGGGTGGAGACGGTGCACGTGCCCGCGTGACGGCGGCCCGCTCACGTATCCACCGATTCGGCGCCGACGACCGCCTACTCGATATTCACACCGCCTGATTCACACCGCCTGATTCACACCGCCTGCTTACTTCGTGACCGTGAAGTTCCGCAGTATCGACGCCGCCAGCTCCGGATCGCCGTCCGCCTTGACGCGGTCCGTCACCGATTCGAGGGTGACCCGCCCGCACGCCAGCCGGACGTACGTCTCCCAGTCGAGGATCAGGGTGGCGGCAGGGCCGAGCGCGGGGGCCGTCTCCAGGGTGCCGCGGCCCTGGATGTCGACGCGGATCGTACGGAGGAACTCGATCGGACCGTGCACGTCGAAGACGACCGCCGAACTGCGCGGGGCGCCCGAGTCGTCGGCGACCACCTTCGGGAGCGCGGCGAGCAGCACGTCACGGGCGATGTGCGCGCCGGGCGAGTCGAGGTTCCCGGGGCGACCGAGGGCGGTGCGCAGGTCCTGCTCGTGCACCCACACGTTGAACGCGTGGGTCCGCATGGACTCTTCGAGCGTGACCTCGGTGCTGACATGGCCGCGCACCATGCGGCCCGGCTCCCGCGACTCGTTGCGCAGCTGCCGGTTGCGCCGGATGATCGTGTACTCCAGCTCCGACGTCATCTCCGGCGCCGTGTGGTGACGGCGCACGTCGACCTGCATCTCCATGTACCGCTGGTGCTCGTTGGTGACGTGGTAGAGGTCGCGCGGGAGGGTGTGGATGGGCCGCGGGTCGCCGAGCATCTCGTTGTCCAGCCCGATGACGTGCGAGACCACGTCACGCACCGACCAGCCGGGGCACGGCGTTCGCCGGTTCCACTCTCCCTCCACGAGAGGGTTCACCAGCTCGGATATCGCTTCGATGGAGTGGGTCCAGGCGTCGGCGTAGGGCTGGAGAGTGGGATGCAGACTCACGGAACGGGACCCCTCGGCGGTCGGTACAGGTCGGGTGGCGGGCGGCGTTGCCAGCGGGAGGTGGCTGTCGGCGGGTGTCTTGGAACGCTAAGTTACGCTGCTGTGAGGCACCCCGGCAGTGCTTTCGTGTGACGATCGTAGGCCCGTGTGAACGGCTCGAATGCCAGGACGGTGGTAGTGTGCGCGCCTCTCTCATCCAGATCGCCGTAGAAGAGGGCGAATCGGTTGAAAATCGTCGGGTTCGGGTGGGTGCTCTCGTCCGCGAACAGGCGGGTGCCGATCTGGTCGTCCTGCCGGAGCTGTGGACCACGGGCGCGTTCGCCTACGAGCTGTTCGGCGCCGAGGCCGAGCCGCTGGAGGGGCCGACCTACGAGGCGATGGCCAAGGCCGCGAGCGACGCGGGCGTCTGGCTGCACGCCGGCTCGATCCCCGAGCGAGACCCTGACGGCCCCCTCTACAACACGTCCCTCGTCTTCTCCCCCTCCGGTGAACTGGCCGCCGCCTACCGCAAGATCCACCGCTTCGGCTTCGACAAGGGCGAGGCCGTGCTGATGGGCGCGGGCAGCGAACTGGTGACTCTCCGTCTGCCCGAGACGGTCATCGGTCTCGCCACCTGCTACGACCTCCGTTTCCCCGAACTCTTCCGCGGCCTTGTCGACGCCGGCGCCGAGACCCTCGTCCTCCCCGCGGGCTGGCCCGAACGCCGCCGCTCCCACTGGACCCTCCTGGCGCAGGCCCGCGCCGTGGAGAACCAGTCGTTCGTCCTCGCATGCGGAACGGCCGGTACGCACGCCGGAGTTCCCCAGGCCGGTCACTCGATCGTGGTGGATCCCTGGGGCGAGGTCCTCGCGGAGGCGGGCGCGGGCGAGGAGGTCCTCACGGTGGAATTCGACCCGGCGCGGGTGGCCGTGACGCGCGAACAGTTCCCGGCACTGAAGGACCGGGTGCTGGGTCTGGAGCGTCCGCGCCGCGCGCTGTGACCGGCAGAACCAGGCGGCCCCTGGCCGCACCCGAACGCGCCTTCCTGGCCCTGGACCGGGGCATGGGCGGAGGGAATCCCCCGCCCGCACTCCTGGCCTTCGCCGGCCGCCACCCGGCGGTCGCGCCGCGGTCGTCGCGCCGCTCGTCGCGATACTCGCCGGGGATTTCTCGGTGCTCCGGACGGTCCTCGTCGGCGCGGGCGCGTGACTGCTGTTCTGGGCGATCCTGCGCGCCGAACGCCACCGCCGGGCCCAACTACGCCCGCGTCGGCTACGACACCGTGTCAGGCGGCTCCTGGCCGACCGCCCGTCCCCGCAGAGTCCTTGCCACGATGCTCGTGGCGTGGGTCCCCGTGACGGTGTTCATCCGGCTCGTGGGCAGGACGCAAGACGACCCCTACGGCTGGCGGGCCGGCGCGGTGTTCGGCGCGCCCGCCGTCATGGGCGGCTACCTCGGGGACCGCCTGAAGACACGCAGCCGCGCCCGCGCGGCGGCCGACGAGGAAGCGGGTCGGTCCTCCCGGCGGGTCAGTCCTCCCGCTCCTTCTCCGCGAGGTGGATCACGCACACCGCCACGGCGATCAGCAGTGCCGCGTCCGCGTCCTCCCGGACGATGTCGACGCCGTACGTCTCCCGGATGTGCAGCCAACGCCGGGAGATCTGCGCGAGCAGCTCACCGTCGTAGTCGACGCCGAACTCGCGGTCCAGGATCTTGCCGCTGACGTCGAGTTCGGTGCCGTCCACCAGGGACACCCGATAGTGGTTGCGCAGCAGCGAGAACCGCTTGCGTCTGATGGTCGCGAGGGGCTCGCCGTCCCGTTCGATGACCATCGTGTCGCGCAGGGCGAGCATCTTCTTGTGGATGTCGATGAGCACGCGCCCGTGCGTGTCCTTCAACTCGAAGGTGTCCCTGAGGCGCATGGCCTTGCCGTCGACCAGGAACACCTTGTTGCCGTGCTGGTCCTCGATCCAGTAGTCCTCACCGAAGCCGAGGATCCGATCGCGTACGAGGAATCTCATGCCGTTACGGCTTCCCCGGACGCGGGTCCGAAACGCCGCCGGTAGGCCGACGGGCTCAATCCGGTCTCCCTGCGCAGCCGCACCCGCAGGTTCGCCCCGGTCCCGAGACCGCACCTCGCGGCCACCACGTCGAGCCGCTCCTCCCCGCGCTCGATCAGCCGGCACGCCAGCGCCACCCGCTCCCCGGTCAGCCACGCCAGCGGAGTCGTCCCCAGCTGCGCCCTGAACCGCCGGTGCAGGGTCGCGGGGGAGACGGCCGCGCGGACGGCCAGCCCGGTCACCGTCAACGGCTCCCCCAGCCGCTCCCGCGCCCACGCGAGCAGCGGCCCCAGCGACTCGTCCGGCACCTTCGGCAACGGCCGCTCCACGAACTGGCGCTGCCCGCCGTCCCGATGGGCCGCGAAGACGAGCCTCCTGGACACCGCGTTGGCGATCTCGGCGCCGTGGTCGCGCCGTACGACATGCAGCCCGAGATCGAGCGCGGCGGCGCTGCCCGCGGCGGTGAGGATGTCGCCGTCGTCGACGAAGAGGACGTCCGGTTCGAGCCGCACACGCGGGTGCAGGGCGCGGAAGGCGTCCGTCCACATCCAGTGGGTGGTGGCCCGGCGCCCGTCCAGCAGCCCCGCCTCGGCGAGCGCGAAACTGCCGGTGCACAGGCTCATGACACGGGCCCCGCGCGCGTGGGTGCGGCGGATCGCGTCGAGGACGTCATCACCGCGAGGTACGACGTTGTCGGGCCGCCCCGGCACGACGAGGGTGTCCGCCGAGTCCACCGCGTCCAGGCCGTACGCACCGGTCACGGTGAAGAAGCCGTGGTTCAGCCGCACCTCGCGCGCGGGCGTGCACACCAGCACCTCGTACAGCGGCCCGGGCAGCCCCAGTTCGGGCCGGGGCAGCCCGAACAGTTCGGTGGCGACGCCCACTTCGAAGGGGTTGGTGCCCTCGTCGACGATGACGGCGACCCGGTGCGGACGTACGGGAGGACGTTGCGAGGATCCTTGCGGCATGTGCGATTCCTAGCACTCGTGAGGCGTTCACGGAACACGCACGATGGCCCCATGGAACCGATCTCCCTCACCGAAGCCCTCGCCTCCTTCACCGACCGCTGGAGCCCCCGCATCGTCACCACCGTCAACGACTACGACGTACGCGTCGCCAAGGTCGAGGGCGAACACCTCTGGCACACCCACGACCACACCGACGAGTTCTTCCTGGTCCTGGCCGGCGAACTGCACATCGCGCTCCGCGAGCCGGCGGGGGAGCGCACGGTCGTCCTCCCCGAGGGCAGCGTTTTCACGGTGCCGCGGGGCACGGAACACAAGCCCTACGCCCCGGTCCCGTCCGAGATCCTCGTCCTCGAACCGACGGGCACATCAACGGTCGGCGACCACCACGAGGCCGTGCCGGACCATGTGGACGCGACGACCGGGCACGCGCTGGCCTGACTGTCAGCAGCTGGTGGCACTCTTGATCCATGACCGATGCAACCCCGGCCCCGACTCCCCGCCGCGCCCGCGTCCGCGCCCCCCGGCTCACCGGCAAGGGCGGCTGGCTGAACACGGGTGACAAGCAGTACACCCTCGCCGACCTGCGGGGACGCATCGTCATTCTGGATTTCTGGACCTTCTGCTGCATCAACTGCCTGCATGTCCTCGATGAACTCCGTGAGTTGGAGGAGAAGCACCGCGACACGGTCGTGATCATCGGCGTGCACTCGCCGAAGTTCGTGCACGAGGCCGAGCATCAGGCGGTCGTGGACGCGGTCGAGCGGTACGGCGTCGAGCATCCGGTGCTGGACGACCCGGAGCTGGCCACCTGGAAGCAGTACGCGGTGCGCGCATGGCCGACGCTCGTCGTGATCGACCCGGAGGGGTACGTCGTCGCGCAGCACGCGGGCGAGGGCCATGCGCACGCCATCGAGCGGCTGGTCGCGGAGCTGGAGGCCGAGCACGCGGCGAAGGGGACACTCCGGCGCGGGGACGGCCCGTACGTGGCGCCGGAGCCGGAGCCGACGGTGCTGCGTTTCCCCGGTAAGGCGTTGGCCCTGCCGTCCGGGAACTTCCTGGTCAGCGACACCACCCGGCACCAGCTGGTCGAGCTGGCGGCCGACGGGGAGAGCGTCGTACGGCGGATCGGTTGCGGGGTGCGGGGGTTCGGTGACGGCACGGCCGACTCCGCCACCTTCAACGAACCGCAAGGACTCGCCCTCGGCGAGGACGGTTCCGTCGTCGTCGCCGACACCGTGAACCACGCGCTGCGACGGCTCGACCTCACGACCGGTGCCGTGACGACCCTCGCGGGCACCGGTCGGCAGTGGATGCAGGGCGAGCCCACCTCGGGCCCCGCCCGCGAGGTCAGCCTCTCGTCCCCCTGGGACGTGGCCCGGTGGCAGGGCAGGCTGTGGATCGCCATGGCCGGTGTGCACCAGCTCTGGGCCTACGACCCGGCCGAGGACACCGTCGCCGTCACCGCCGGCACCACCAACGAAGGGCTCGTCGACGGCCCCGGACCCGAGGCCTGGTTCGCGCAGCCCTCCGGACTCGCCGCGACCGCCGACCGGCTGTGGCTGGCCGACTCCGAGACGTCCGCCCTGCGCTGGGTGGACGTCGGCGGCGCCGTGCACACCGCCGTCGGCACCGGACTCTTCGACTTCGGACATCGTGACGGAGCGGCCGAACAGGCCCTGCTACAGCACCCGTTGGGCGTCACCGCGCTCCCGGACGGCTCGGTCGCGATCAGCGACACGTACAACCACGCGCTGCGCCGCTACGACCCCGCGACCGGCGAAGTCACCACGCTGGCCACGGACTTGAGGGAGCCGAGCGACGCCGTTCTGGACGGCGACGAGATCCTGGTCGTCGAATCGGCTCGGCACCGGCTGACCCGCCTGCGGTTGCCGGAGGAGGCGGTGCGGGTCGAGTCCGTCGCCCATCGCACTCAGCGCGCGGCCACCGAAGTCGCCCCCGGCGAGCTGAAGTTGGACGTGATCTTCCATGCCCCGGCCGGGCAGAAGCTCGACACGCGCTACGGCCCCTCGACCCGGCTGCTCGTCTCCGCGGCCCCGCCTGAGCTCCTTGTCACCGGCGAGGGCCCGGGCACGGACCTGAACCGCACCCTGACTCTCAACCAGTCCGTCACGGAAGGCGTGTTGCACGTCTCCGCGATGGCCGCGTCCTGCGACGACGACCCTTCCAACGAATACCCGGCCTGCCACGTCCACCAGCAGGACTGGGGCGTCCCGGTCCGCCTCACCGAGGGCGCGACGGACCGTCTCCCCCTCGTCCTGGCAGGCATGGACGACCCGCATGACCCGCACCACCAGGACGCCTGAAACGGGGGACCACCGGCAGCGCCCTAACGGCGACGCGCCCGCGGTGCCAGCTTGTACAGCGCCAGCCCAGCCGCCACCAGCGTGGTCGCCGCCACCATCATCGCCATGCTGTTCAGCCACAGGCCGGTCGCGGCCAGCGTGGCCCCACCGGCGCCGGTCGTCCCGGCGCCGACAACTCTTCCGTACATAAACGTTTCTCCTTGTGGGCGTGAAGTGGTGTGAGGGGTGGGCTAGGTGGCCACCCACTTCTCCTCGCTGCGGCGGACCAGCCCCCACAGCGAGGAGAAGTAGACGGCGTGCTGGAAGAGGTCGTAGAGCATCTCCGGGATCATCAGCGCCGCGACCAGGACCGCGAGGGGTCCGGCGCGGCGGACGGAGACGGTCTTCTCGACCACGAAGATCAGGCCGATCGCGGTCCAGAACGGGGAGACGCCGGGGAAGCCGTACATCGTCGTGTACGTCGCCATGAAGGTCAGGTAGACCAGGAACGACAGCGCGCCGAAGCCCATCAGGAACTGCTGGAGGAAGTAGCGGGCGGTGACCTTGGTCCAGCCGTAGTCGCGGAGGTTCTCCAGGGCGCCGCGCTGCCAGCGCAGGCGCTGGTGCCAGAGTTTGGGGAGGCTGGTCATGACCTCGGTGGTGACCGCGCAGCCCGCCGGGGACATGGCGCGGTAGCCGAGGGTCTTGACCGCCTTGGTCATCTCGTCGTCCTCGGTGAGCGAGGCGAGGCTGTAGTAGCCGTCGCCGCCGCCGATCCGCCCCGAGCGGCGGGCTTCGCGGACCTCGCGCAGGACGCGGGCGCGGAACATGGTGCCGGTGCCGGTGAGGACCTGGGCCTTGCCGCCGGTGCGGTCCAGCTCCCAGGCGTAGCGCTGGAACTCCATGCGCTGGAGCAGTCCGAGGAGTCCGCCGCCCTGCTCGCCGTAGAAGACTCCGCCGACGGCGCCGACCTTGCGGTTGAAGGTGGCCATGGCGGTCTCGCTGAACCAGGGGTTGAGGACGGTGTCCGCGTCCTGGACGAGGAGGAGGTCGCGCTCGTCGAGGTGGGGCAGGACCCAGTCGATGGCCTGGTTGAGGGCGCCGGCCTTCTTGTGGGTGTTGCCCTGGGTGGCGAAGATGTCCGCGCCGTGCGAGGCGGCGACTTCGGCCGTGTCGTCGGTGCAGTTGTCGGTGACGACGACGATCAGGTCGGGTTTACGGGTTTGCCGCCACAAGCCCTCGATCGCGGCGCCGATGCGGTCCGCCTCGTTGTGGGCCGGTATGAGGACCACCAGCCGTGGTTCGGGCACGGCAGCAGCCTCCCCCGTGATGAATCGTGAGACGGGCCCGGGGCTGCCTCTCCTGGGCCCTTAACTGCACAGAGTCTTCACGAGGCTCACACAACCGCACAATACGACTGGCGTCACGAATTGCTCACGGTTGTCTTTGCATGTCCTGTGCGGGTGATTCCGCCTTAGTGCGGGTTACGCCCCCGTATCAACCGCCGAAGCCCTGCCTCGGGCCCCGGATCAGCCGCGGTAGCCGCGCGACTCGTCGTCCTCGACGATGGTCGTCTGGCCCGGTATCACCACGCGTCGGCGCCGGGCCAGGCTGCTGAACGTCACGACGCCGATCAGCCCGACGATCATGAGGATCACGCCGACCAGGTCGAGATTGACCCCTTGCATGTGCCAGTCGGTCGCGAAGGTCAGAATCGCGCCGACGGCGATGAGGATGATGCAGCCGCCCAGGCCCATGAGTGTCGCCTCCCTGTCCGGTCCGGTCGGCCCGGTCCGCCTCCGGGTACCCGGGGCGGCAACACCCATGCGCCGCAAGGGACTTGACTAGCCCTCCAGGAACGCCACCAGCGCGTTGGCCAGCAGGAACGGGTCGCGGTCGCCGCAGAGTTCGCGGGCGCTGTGCATGGAGAGGATCGCCACGCCGATGTCGACGGTCTTGATGCCGTGCCGGGCCGCGGTGATCGGGCCGATCGTCGTGCCGCAGGGCATGGAGTTGTTGGAGACGAAGGTCTGGAAGGGAACGCCGGCCTTGTCGCAGGCGGCGGCGAACACCGCGCGGCCCGAACCGTCCGTGGCGTAGCGGTTGTTGACGTTGACCTTGAGGATCGGCCCGCCGTTGACCCGCGGGTGGTGCGTCGGGTCGTGCCGCTCCGCGTAGTTGGGGTGCACGGCGTGCCCGGTGTCGGAGGAGAGGCAGACGGTGCCCGCGAAGGCGCGTGCCCGGTCCTCGTACGATCCGCCGCGCGCGAACACCGAACGCTCCAGCACCCCGCCGAGCAGCGGTCCGTCCGCGCCCGTGTCGGACTGCGAGCCGTTCTCCTCGTGGTCGAAGCCGGCGAGCACGGGGATGTACGGCAGGTTCTCGTGGGCGGCGGCGGAGGCGAGCGCGGCGGCGCCGGCGTGCAGGGACAGCAGGTTGTCCATGCGCGGGCCGGCGACGAACTCCTGGTCGCGGCCCAGGTAGGAGGGTGCCTCGACGGAGTGCGTCATCAGGTCCCAGCCGGTGACCTCACCGCGCGCGAGCCCCGACTCCTTCTCCAGGAGGGCGATCAGATCGCCGTCGCGGACGTCGTCGCCCAGGCCCCAGATCGGCTGGAGGTGGCGCTGCTTGTCCAGCTTGAGCCCCTCCGCCGACACGGACCGGTCCAGGTGGATGGCGAGTTGGGGCACTCTGAGCAGCGGCCGGTCCACGTTCACCAGGCGGGTCGAGCCGTCCCGGAGGCTCAGCCGGCCGGCGAGGCCGAGGTCGCGGTCGAGCCAGGAGTTGAGCAGCGGTCCGCCGTAGATCTCGACGGCGACCTGGCGGAAGCCGTGCGCACCGGTGTCGGGGCGCGGCTTGACCCGCAGGTTCGGGGAGTCGGTGTGCGCGCCGATGATGCGGAAGGGGGTGTGGGGTGCCGCACCTTCGGGGACGAACCAGGCCACGATCGCGCCACCGCGCAGCACGTACTTGCCGCCGGTCGTCCCCTCCCAGGCGTCCGTCTCGGCGACCTGCCTGAATCCGGCCTTCTCCAGCCGCTCGGCGGTGTTCGCCACGGCGTGGTACGGCGTGGGGGACGCCGCGAGGAAGGACATGAGGTCGTCGGTGTGGCCGCGGTCGAAGCGGGAGGGTTCGCTCATGGGGTTCACCTTAACGACGTGCGAGGGCCCGCTCCCGGCGCTGGGAGCGGGCCCTCGCAAGGGCGATGTGGGGTTTCGCGAAGCTGTTCCGGTCTGTCCCGGAACGGGTTTCCCGCTGGCTAGAAGGCGGCTTCGTCCAGTTCCATCAGGTCCAGTTCGACACCCTCGGCGACCTTGCGGGCCAGGGTGAGACCGGGCAGCACGTTGGCGGCGAAGAACTTCGCAGCCGCGATCTTGCCGGTGTAGAAGGGCTTGTCCTTCGCGGTGGCCGTCTCCAGCTTCTCGACGGCGACCGCGGCGCCCTTGAGGAGCAGATAGCCGACGACGACGTCACCGGAGGCGAGCAGCAGGCGGGTGGTGTTGAGGCCCACCTTGTAGATGTTCTTGACGTCCTGCTCGGTGGCCGCGAGGTCGGTGAGCATCAGGCCGACGATGGCCTCCAGCTCGACTGCTGCCTTCGCGAGGTGCTCGCGGGCGCCGGCCAGCTCCTCGCCGCCCGTGCCCAGCGCGAGGAACTTCTTGATGTCCTCGGCGAGGGAGTTGAGGGCCGCGCCCTGGTTGCGGACGATCTTCCGGAAGAAGAAGTCCTGGCCCTGGATCGCGGTGGTGCCCTCGTACAGGGTGTCGATCTTGGCGTCGCGGATGTACTGCTCGATCGGGTACTCCTGGAGGAACCCGGAGCCGCCGAAGGTCTGCAGCGACTGGGCGAGCTGCTCGTAGCCCTTCTCGGAGCCGTAGCCCTTGACGATCGGCAGGAGCAGGTCGTTGAGCGCGTGCTCGGTGGAGGCGTCGGAGCCCTCGGCCTCCTTGACGGCGATCGCGTCCTGGACGGAGGCGGTGTACAGCACCAGGGCGCGCATGCCCTCGGCGTACGCCTTCTGCGTGATCAGCGAGCGGCGCACGTCCGGGTGGTGGGTGATGGTGACCTTGGGCGCGGTCTTGTCCATGAACTGCGCGAGGTCGGGCCCCTGGACGCGCTCCTTGGCGTACTCAAGGGCGTTCAGGTAGCCGGTCGACAGTGTCGAGATGGCCTTCGTGCCGACCATCATGCGGGCGAACTCGATGATCCGGAACATCTGGCGGATGCCGTCGTGCTTGTCGCCGATCAGCCAGCCCTTGGCGGGGTGGCGGTCGCCGAAGGTCATCTCGCAGGTGTTGGACGCCTTGAGGCCCATCTTGTGCTCGACGTTGGTGGCGTAGACGCCGTTGCGCTCGCCGAGCTCGCCGGTCTCGACGTCGAAGAGGAACTTCGGCACGAGGAAGAGGGAGAGTCCCTTGGTGCCCGGGCCGTGGCCCTCGGGACGGGCGAGGACGTAGTGGAGGATGTTCTCCTCCATGTCGTGCTCACCCGAGGTGATGAAGCGCTTGACGCCCTCGATGTGCCAGGAGCCGTCCTCCTGCTGGATGGCCTTGGTCCGCCCGGCGCCGACGTCCGAACCCGCGTCGGGCTCGGTCAGTACCATGGTCGAACCCCAGGTCCGCTCCACCGCGAGCTGCGCGATCTTCTTCTGTACGTCGTTGCCCTCGTCGTAGAGGATCCCGGCGAAGGCCGGACCGGAGGAGTACATCCACACGGCCGGGTTGGCGCCGAGGATCAGCTCCGCGTACGACCAGATCAGGGACGGGGGAGCCGTCGTACCGCCGATGGCCTCGGGCAGGCCGAGACGCCAGTACTCGGACTCCATGAAGGCCTTGTAGCTCTTCTTGAAGGAGGCCGGCACGGGCGCGGTGTTCGTCTCGGGGTCGAAGACCGGCGGGTTGCGGTCGGCGTCGGCGAAGGACTCCGCGAGCTCGTTCTCCGCGAGCCGGGTCAGCTCCTCCAGGACGCTCTTCGCGGTGTCCGTGTCCATCTCCGCGAACGGACCGGTGCCGTACAGCTTGTCGCGCCCGAGGACCTCGAAGAGGTTGAACTCGATGTCGCGGAGATTCGACTTGTAGTGCCCCATGGCGACGACTCCGTAAGAGATATGTGCAACGAGATGTGTATCGAGATGAGTACCAGGCAGTAGCTACGATGATGCTACCCGTCAGTAATAAGAAGCAACCCCAAGCCGTCCATGTGTGACTCAGTACTCTTGCTCGCATGTACGGCTACGACCAGAACGTCGGGGCTCAGCAGGGGTACGTCCCGCCCCAGCAACAGATGGCCGGTGGTGTGGGCGGCTACGGCCAGCAGCCACCGCTCTACCCCGAGCCGTCCCCGCCCTCGCTCGCGGACGCGGTACGCGCCTTCACCACCGGGCAGATGGCTGCCGAGGACTTCCAGCAGGTCTTCGCGACCTCCAAGGTCTACTGCCCGCGCGGCGACAACCCGGGCTTCCTTGCCCTCCACAACACCCAGCAGCCGGTGATCCCGATGTTCACCTCGCTCAAGGAACTGCGCCGCTACGCCGGCAAGGAGTCCAAGTACTTCGTGATCACCGGCGCCGAGGTCATCGACCTGCTGCCGACGGGCTACGGCTTCGTCGTCGACATGGAGGGTGAGCACCGCATGGTGTTCGACGCGAAGGCGGTCGAGCAGATGGTGGAGTTCGCGATGCGCCGCATGTACGGCTGACGTCCGTCGCCCCGTCGCACACGACGCCCGGAGGGAATGCCCTCCGGGCTTCTTCTGTTGCGGGGTAGCAGAAAGTTCAACGCTCAACTAAACTCGACGCACAAGGAGGTCCCGACATGCCTGCAGTGACCGTAGAGAACCCGCTGACCCTGCCCCGCGTGGCCGCGCCGGCCGACGCCGTGGCACGTCCCGTGCTCACCGTCACGACCGCACCCGGCGGTTTCGAGGGTGAGGGCTTCCCGGTGCGCCGAGCGTTCGCCGGGATCAACTACCGGCACCTCGACCCGTTCATCATGATGGACCAGATGGGCGAGGTGGAGTACGCGCCGGGCGAGCCCAAGGGCACCCCCTGGCACCCGCACCGCGGCTTCGAGACCGTCACCTACATCATCGACGGCGTCTTCGACCACCAGGACTCCAACGGTGGCGGCGGCACCATCACCAACGGCGACACCCAGTGGATGACGGCGGGCGCGGGCCTGCTGCACATCGAGGCGCCGCCGGAGTCCCTCGTCGTGTCCGGCGGGCTGTTCCATGGGCTCCAGCTCTGGGTCAACCTCCCGGCCAAGGACAAGATGATGGCCCCCCGCTACCAGGACATCCGCGGCGGCCAGGTGCAGCTGCTGACGACCCCCGACGGCGGCGCGCTCCTGCGGGTCATCGCCGGTGAGCTGGACGGCCACCAGGGCCCCGGCGTCACCCACACCCCGATCACGATGGTGCACGCCACCGTGGCGCCGGGCGCGGAGCTCACCCTGCCCTGGCGCGAGGACTTCAACGGCCTCGTCTACGTCATGGCGGGCAAGGGCTCGGTCGGCGCCGACCGCCGCCCGATCCACCTGGGCCAGACCGCCGTCTTCGGCACCGGCTCCTCGCTGACCGTCCGCGCGGACGAGCAGCAGGACTCCCACACCCCGGACATGGAGGTCGTCATCCTCGGCGGGCAGCCGATCCGGGAGCCGATGGCGCACTACGGCCCGTTCGTCATGAACACCCGTGAGGAGCTCCAGCAGGCCTTCGAGGACTTCCAGAAGGGCCGGCTGGGCACCATCCCCGCCGTGCACGGCATGGGCGAGGGCGGTCTGTAAGCCGTAGTGGAGAAACCTTCGTAGAGCGGAAATTCCCGAAGCCCCGTCCTCGTCCGGACGGGGCTTTCGGCATGCAGGTCGGCGGCTGGTCCGGGTCCTCCGTCCGGGTGAGCCGGGCCCGGCCGGGGCATGAAGGTCCCGCGCGCGGAAAGAGACCGGCTGAAAGAGGACACCGAGTGCAAGGAAGTCACGCGTGCGTATCCGCATGAGCCTGGCCGTCGTCACGGCAGCCACCTGTCTCGCCCTGACCGGCGCGGCAGGCCCCACCCAGGCCCGTACCCCCTCCGCCTCCACCGAACAGGCCACGAGCGCCGCGCTGCACCGCGCGGACGAGAACTGCGGGGCGGGGGAGATCTGCTTCTGGCACGACAGGAACTACTCGGGCACCCCCTGGCGGTGGACCCCCGGCTCCGGATACCGCGACATGCCGTCCAACCTGCACGACCACGTGTACTCCTTCAAGGCCAACGCCAACGCATGCTTCATCGACTGGAGCCCGCAGGAGAAGCGGCAGGTCCTCTCCGGCGACTACGCCCAGGCCTACGACACCAACTTCGGCAAGAGGATCGACGCGGTGGGCCCCACCTGCTGAGGCCGTCACCCGGGCGGGCCGTTCCCACGGGACGGCCCGCCTTCCGCGTGTTCGGCTGGGACGGTGCAGCTCCTCCCCGACGCCGTACGACGGCTCGCCGCCTGGTGCGCCGTCGTCCTGCTCGTCTCCGGGGTCGTCTACGTCGGGATCCGGCTCTGCGTCGAGTTCAGGACCGCCGTCACACCCGTGCTGCTCGCCCTGCTCGGCACCGCGCTGCTCGGCCCGCTGTACCGGCGGCTGGTGAATGCCGGGGTCAACCGGTCCGTGGCCGCCGCCATCACCTGTGTCGCCGTCGTCGCTGCGGTCGGCGGGGCCGTCTACATCGTCGTGGCCGCGCTGATCGACACCGGGGACCAGATCGTGTCCTCGCTCAAGGACGCGGCGAACTCCGTCTCCGACCACTTCGGGGCCGCCGGGACATCACTGGACGACCTCGCCTCCAACGCGAAGGAACTGCTCACCAGGTTCGGCGGGACGGCCGCCTCCAACGTGATCAGCGGGGTCAGCGTCGTCGGCGAGGCCATCGCCATGGCCGTACTGGCGCTGCTGCTCGTCTTCTTCTTCCTGCGCGACTCCCACCTCGCCACCGGACTGCTGCGCTCGCTCGCCCCGCACGGCACCGCCGACCTCGTCGAGGCCATGGCCCGCCGGGCCTTCGAGGGCGTCGAGGGTTTCATGCGCGGAACCACCGCGATCGCCCTCATCGACGCCACCTGCATCGGCATCGGCCTGCTCGTGCTGGACGTGCCCGGGGCGGTGGGCCTGGCCGCACTGGTCTTCCTCGGCGCCTACATCCCCTACCTCGGCGCGTTCCTCTCCGGCGCGATCGCCGTGCTGGTCGCGCTCGCCGACCGGGGTGTCGTCATCGCGCTGTGGGTCCTCGGGGTCGTCGTCGCGGTGCAGGTCCTGGAGGGGTACGTCCTGCAGCCGATGATCCAGAGCCGGACCGTGCAGATGCACCCGGCGGTCGTCATGATCGCGATCACCGCCGGAGCCTCGGTGGCCGGCGTCCTCGGCATGCTGCTCGCGGTGCCGTTGACCGCCGCGGTCTTCGGCGTCGTCCACGAACTGCAGGCGCGCTACGGCACGACCGACCCCGCTGCGGAGCCGTCGCCGTCGGACTCGTAGAGCTCGAACCAGATGCTCTTGCCCTCGCCCCTCGGGTCCACGCCCCAGGTCTCGGCGAGCAGCTCGATCAGCAGCAACCCGCGCCCGGAGGACGCCAGTTCACCGGGGTGCCGCTTGTGCGGGAGGTCGTCGCCGGCGTCCGTGACCTCGACCCGCATCCGCCGCTCACCGGGCTCACCGGCCACCTCGGCGGTCAGCAGGGCGTCGGCGTCGGTGTGTACGAGGACGTTGGTGAGCATCTCGGAGACGAGCAGGACCGCGGAGTCGACCTGGTCGGCGCCGGTCCAGTCGTGGAGGAGCTCGCGCAGCTGCTGCCGGGCCACCGCGATCCGCTCGGGCTCGGCCTGCGCGACCGTGAGCACCGTACGGCGGATCCTCGGCGCGTCGGTCACCGTGTCGCCGCAGCCGCAGCTCTCGCCCTCCCGGGACAGCAGGAGTACGGCGATGTCGTCCTCGCGGCGGTCGGCGAGCGGGCCGGTGGTGTGGTGCGAGGAGGGGCCGTGGACGGCCTGGACGAGCGCGTCGGCCAGTTCCTCCAGGTCGCCCTTGTGCTCCTCCAGGATGCTCCGGATGCGCTGCCAGCCCGTCTCCAGGTCGTGGCCGCCGGTCTCGATCAGCCCGTCGGTGCAGATCAGCATGGTCTCGCCGGGTTCCAGGGCGAGCGTGGTCGTCGGATAGTCGGCGTCCGGGTCGATGCCGAGCGGCAGTCCGCCGGCCGTGGGCCGCATCAGCACCGTCCCGTCCGCCATGCGTATCGCGGGGTCGGGATGCCCGGCGCGGGCGATCTCCAGGACGCCGGTCTCCGGGGCGGCCTCGACGTACAAGCAGGTCGCGAAGCGCGGGTCGGGCGTCTCGGCGTCGCCATCGGTGATGCCGTGCAGGAAGCGGGAGGCGCGCGAGAGCACCGCGTCCGGGCGGTGGCCCTCGGAGGCGTAGGCGCGCAGGGCGATGCGGAGCTGGCCCATCAGCCCGGCGGCGCGCACGTCGTGCCCCTGTACGTCGCCGATGACGAGCGCGATGCGCCCGGTGGGCAGCGGGATCATGTCGTACCAGTCGCCGCCGACCTGGAGGCCGCCGCCGGTCGGTATGTAGCGGGCGGCGACGCTCATACCCGGGATCTCCGGGCCCAGCGTGGGCAGCATCGAGCGCTGGAGTCCGTCGGTCAGCTCCCGCTCGGACTCGGCGACTCCGGCCCGGGACAGGGCCTGGGCGAGCATCCGGGCGACCGTGGTGAGCACGGACCGCTCGTCCGGTGTGAAGGCGACGGGGTAGGTGAAGGCGGCCATCCAGGCGCCCATCGTGCGCCCGGCGACGGTCAGCGGCAGGAACGCCCAGGACTGCCGGTGGAAGTGCTGGGCGAGCGGCCAGGTGACGGGGTAGCGCTCCTTGTACTGCTCGGGCGTCGAGAGATAGACGGCACGGCCGGTCCGTACGACCTCGGCGGCCGGATAGTCCGTCACCAGGGACATGTGCGAGAACGGGTCCTCGTCGCCCGGCTGGTGCCCGTGGTGCCCGATGATCGTGAGCCGGTCGCCCGACACCCCGAACACGGCGAGGCCGTCCGGTGAGAAGCCCGGCATCGACAGGCCCGCCGCGACCCGCAGCACCTCCGCCGTGGACCGTGCCTCCGCGAGCGCCCGGCCCGCGTCCAGCAGGAACGCCTCACGGGAGCGCCGCCAGTCACCGGTGACCGCGGTCCGCCCGGCGGGTGTGCCCGGCGTGGGCTCGGTGACCTCCTGGAGCGTGCCGATCAGCTCGAACGACCGCTTCTCGGGGTCGTACGACGGCTTGGAGCGGCTGCGGACGACGCGGATCACCCGGCCGCGCTCGTCCATGATCCGGATGCGGACCTCGGCGAGGGTGCCCTCGGCGACGGCCAGCCCGACGACCCCCGTGATCTCGTTCCAGTCCACGGGGTGGAGTCGGGCCCGGGTCTGGGCCTCCGTGAGGGTGGTCGGCTCGGCGGGCAGCCCGAGCAGCCGTGCGGCCTCGGCGTCCACCGTGACCAGTCCCGAGGCGGTGTCCCAGTGCCACAGACCGGTCGCGAGGGCGGCGAGTACCTCCCCCACGGCGGGCAGGGGCTCACCAGTGCGCATTGCCCCACTCTAAGAAGAGGAGATCGAACCCTGCCACCGAGGGAGCCCGGAGTTAATGGTGGGGAGGCGATCTATGGGTGGCCGGTACCCTTGGGACGTCCGGGCTCCGGCCCTGGACGTTTCACGTGAAACACTCCCCGATCCGCGAAGGCTGGATGAACGACGATGCATCGGTACAGGTCCCACACCTGCGGCGAGCTCCGCTCCTCTGACGTCGGCACCGACGTCCGGCTGAGTGGCTGGCTGCACAATCGGCGCGACCTGGGCGGCATCCTCTTCATCGATCTGCGCGATCACTACGGCATCACGCAGCTCGTCGCCCGCCCCGGCACGCCCGCGTACGAGGCCCTCGACAAGGTCACCAAGGAGTCGACGATCCGCGTCGACGGCAAGGTCGTCTCCCGGGGCACGGACAACGTGAACCCGGACCTGCCGACCGGTGAGATCGAGGTCGAGGTCGGCGAGGTCGAGCTGCTCGGCGCCGCCGCCCCGCTCCCCTTCACGATCAACACCGAGGACGGGGTCAACGAGGAGCGGCGCCTTGAGTACCGCTTCCTGGACCTGCGCCGCGAGCGCATGCACCGCAACATCATGCTGCGGTCCTCGGTGATCGCCTCGATCCGCTCGAAGATGGTCGCCCTCGGCTTCAACGAGATGGCCACCCCGATCCTCTCCGCGACCTCCCCCGAGGGCGCGCGCGACTTCGTGGTCCCGTCCCGCCTGAACCCGGGCAAGTTCTACGCCCTTCCGCAGGCACCCCAGCAGTTCAAGCAGCTGCTGATGATCTCCGGCTTCGACCGCTACTTCCAGATCGCGCCCTGCTTCCGGGACGAGGACGCCCGCGCGGACCGATCGCCGGGCGAGTTCTACCAGCTCGACGTCGAGATGAGCTTCGTCGAGCAGGAAGACGTCTTCCAGCCGATCGAGAAGCTCATGACCGAGCTGTTCACGGAGTTCGGCGGCGGCCAGGAGGTCACCTCCCCCTTCCCGCGCATCCCGTTCCGCGAGTCGATGCTGAAGTACGGCTCCGACAAGCCTGACCTGCGCGCCAAGCTCGAACTCGTCGACATCACCGATGTGTTCGAGGGCTCGGAGTTCAAGGCCTTCGCCGGCAAGCACGTGCGCGCGCTGGCGGTGCCGGACGTCTCCGCGCAGCCCCGCAAGTTCTTCGACCAGCTCGGCGACTTCGCGGTCACCCTCGGCGCGAAGGGCCTGGCCTGGGTCCGCGTGACCGAGGACGGCTCGCTGACGGGCCCGATCGCGAAGTTCCTCACGGAGGAGAACGTCGCGGAGCTCACCAAGCGCCTGTCGCTGGCCGCGGGCCACGCGGTGTTCTTCGGCGCGGGCGAGTTCGAAGAGGTCTCGAAGATCATGGGCGCGGTGCGGGTGGAGGCCGCGAAGCGTGCCGGGCACTTCGAGGAGAACGTGTTCCGCTTCTGCTGGATCGTCGACTTCCCGATGTACGAGAAGGACGAGGAGACCGGGAAGATCGACTTCTCGCACAACCCGTTCTCGATGCCCCAGGGCGGTCTGGAGGCCCTGGAGACCCAGGACCCGCTGGACATCCTGGGCTGGCAGTACGACATCGTCTGCAACGGCGTCGAGCTTTCCTCCGGCGCGATCCGGAACCACGAGCCCGACATCATGCTCAAGGCCTTCGAGATCGCGGGCTACGACCGTGAGACCGTCGAGGAGCAGTTCGCCGGCATGCTGCGCGCGTTCCGCTTCGGCGCCCCGCCGCACGGCGGGATCGCCCCCGGCGTCGACCGCATCGTCATGCTGCTCGCGGAGGAGCCGAACATCCGCGAGACGATCTCGTTCCCGCTCAACGGCAACGCCCAGGACCTGATGATGGGCGCGCCGACGGAGCTGGACGAGACGCGACTGCGGGAGCTGCATCTCTCGGTGCGGAAGCCGCAGCCGAAGTAGTAGGCGCCTGGCGGGAGGTGGGGCTCGGAACCGGCATCGGTTTCGAGCCCTTTCGCTTGCTCACAGGATTCACAGCGCATTCTCATGTTCATGCCATGTGGGGCACATCTAGCGTCCCGGGCATGACGGATTCCCGAGTACCCCCCATGGATTCTGAAGTCCCCGAGGAAAAGGGGCAGTTGGCGCGCCGTACGGTCCTGGTGGCAGGTGGCGTGGCGGTGACGGCGGTGGGCGTCGCGGGCACCCTCGCGGCGAACGCCTCGGCGGCGCAGGAGGACGGGACCCAGGACGCCTGCTACACGCTCACCTCCGAGCTGGTCGAGGGCCCGTACTACATCGACGCCGACAAGATCCGCCGTGATGTGACGGAGGACCAGGAGGGCATCCCGCTCACCCTGGCCCTGAAGGTGATCGACGCCGACACGTGCAGACCGCTGCGCAACGCGGCCGTCGACATCTGGCACTGCAACGCGACCGGCGTCTACTCCGGCTACGAGGCGGGCGGAGGCGGCGGCCCGGCCCCCACGGGCGCGCCGCCGTCGGGCACGCCGACCGGCACCCCGACGGGTGGCCCGCCGCCCGGTGGCGGCGGAGGCCACCAGGAACCGACCGACGACGACCGCTTCCTGCGCGGCACCTGGCACACCGACCGGCACGGCCAGGTCACGTTCAAGACGGTGTTCCCCGGCTGGTACCAGGGCCGCTGTGTCCACATCCACGTCAAGGTCCACGTCGACGGCGAGTGGACGGACGCGGGCTACGAGGGCGGCCACACCTGCCACACGGGCCAGCTCTTCTTCGACGAGAAGTCCGTCCTGGCGACGGCGGTCCTGGAGCCGTACGTCTCCAACACGGCGACCCGCACGACGCTCACCGAGGACGGCATCTACCCGCAGAACGGCCACGAGGGCGGCCTGCTCTACCTCAAGTACGACAGACGGCGCATCGCCCGGGGCGTACACGCGCGTCTGACGCTGGCGGTCGCACCGGAGGAGACGAACGACGGCACGGGCGGCGGAGGCCCCGGCCCGTCGGCTTCGGCGTCCGCGTCACCGTCGGCCACGACGGGCTGACGAACACACCGGCCTCGTACGTCCCACCCACCCCGCCGCCATGGAAACCTCGCAGCCGACGCACAGGAATATCGATGTGCCTGCACAGAGGCAGGGCGTGTCATGGACGTACGAGGCCGGAACCGCCCGGCCCGTGGACCGTGAAGGCCGGGAGGAAGCGATGGGATACGTCGTACTCGCACTGCTGTTGACAGCCGGGGCGGCGTTCGCCGTCGTCGCGCAGCGCCGCTCGCACCGGCCGCAGGCCCTGTCCGACCTGGACGCGGAGGTCGAGGCCAGCGGCTGGGTGCTGCGGCTCGGCGCGAGTCTGTCCGTCCCCGAGGCGAGGATCTGGGCGGGCGCCGACGAGATCGCTACGCGCGCGCTGACGGCTGCCGCCGAGTGCCACCGGGCCGCCGGGGCGCAGTTGGCGGCGGCCCACACCGCGAACGAATACGCCCGGGCGACCCGGGTCGCCCGGGAGGGACTGGCCCATATCGCTACGGCGCGTGCGGCGCTGGAGCGCGGGCCGGCGCTGGCGGACTCGGCGGCGTAGGTCTGTCGGCGCGTGGGCTCGGGCTGTGCCGGACTGTGGCCCGGGCGGCAGGTCAGTCACGGCGCTGCCACCAGCGGCGTCTGCGAGGCGGGGTGACGGCGGTGGGCGCCGGGAACTCGGAATCGAGTGCGTCCAGGGCCCGCCTGATGGCATCGAAGGTCGCCACGGGGTGGTGGCCGAAGTCGCGATCGTCGGGCGGCAGCGCGACTCCCACGCAGGCCAGTTTGAAGCTGTTGCCGTCGAGGGGGACGGACATGAACACCGGGGCACCCACGCAGCCTTGGGGGAGTCGGCCGCCCCAACGGATGGTTCCGTCGGCCGCACGGGCGACCTCGCCGACCACCGCGGCCTGATCGCGAGCGCCGTCGTCCGGGTCCACGTCGTGACCCAGGACATACGCTACGACGGGCTCGGCGCCGATCCGCGCGATGTCCTCGTCCCGGGCGGCGATGCCGTCGGTTATCTCGTCGGTGTTCCAACGCCAGCCCTTGCGGTCGGCGTACGCGTGCAGAACGGCCGCAGGCATCACCGCGACGCCCAGCTCGCCCGAGTCGCCCAGGTGGGTCCAGCCCTCGGCGAAGTCGGTGAGCATCAGCTTTTCGGCGCTCGGGGCGGGGTCGCACAGTGACGGCCGTATGGTCACCTCGGCGAGGTCGATCCGGGTCAACTCCCCCGCTGTCACAAGGAATTGGCGAACCACGTCACCGTCCGGTGCGCTCTCCACGAGCTCGTTGAACCAGAAGAACGTCGCGTGGCTCCCGTCCCGGTGGGCTTCCTGGAAGGGCAGGGTCGCGCCACCGGCATGTCCGACGATGGCGTCGACGGTGGCTTCGTGAAGGCTGGGCGGTTCAGGCATGCGGTGGAGCCTATGCGTTGACTGCCAGCCCCGACGAAAGGTTATGCACCGGGTTCGGGAGCCTCAGGGGTCTCGACGAACAGGTCCTCCGCCGTGGAGGCGGTCAGGGAACGGTCGAACCAGAGGGTGAGGGTGTCCGAAGTCGGTGCAGGATGTGATGCGGTCCCGGATGTGTTCATGGACGGCGATTCCGCGCTTGTCGAGCACGCGCAGGGTGAACGCGGCAGCGGCACGGTTCTCGATTCTGCCCTCGGCGTGGCCTTCCAGGCAGGCCATCTCCATGCCTCTACTCCAGCTTTCCGGTACGTCGGATGTGACCATGTGCGCAACCTGGTGGATCGAGGACGGAGACGTCAGGCGGCCGTGGTCAGTTCGCACCAGACGTACTTGCCCTTGCTGCCGTTCCTGGACAGCGGCTGCCAGCCCCAGAGGTCGGCACAGGCTTTGACCAGGCCCAGACCCCGGCCCTCCTCCAAGTCCAGGAGCTTGGGCAACTCCCCTGGCGGTTCCGGGGGTTCGGGGTTCGCGTCCCAGGCGCCGACGCGGAGGGTGCCGGGTTTCCAGAAGACGCACAGGATGACCGGGCCTTTCGCGTGGCGTACAGCGTTGGAGACCAGTTCCGTTGCCAGGAGTTCGGCGGTGTCGACGAGGCCGATCAGTCCGTGCATCGTCAGGATCAGGCGGAGGGTGCGGCGGCTGACGGTGACGGCGCGGAGGTCGTGAGGGATGGTGAGGGTGTATTCCCAGGGGGCGGGCGGCTCTTTGGATTCGGGCATGCGTGACTCCTGGTCAGGGAGGGGGAGTTGGCGTGTGGTGCGGGTCGGCAGGCGGTGGCTTGTCGCGGCCGGCATGGCATGGCGGGGCGGTGCGCTTCCGGGGTCCCGGTGTTCCGCAGGGTGTGCGTCGCGTCACTGACAGTAGAGGAGAGTTTTCTCCTCGGGCAAGCTGTTCGCGTAACCTGACACCCGAACGAGGGCTTAAACAGGGCCTGTGAGCAATGCCGTTGAGGGGATGAGCAGCATGGCGCCGAGAAGTCAGCCCACCGCTCGACAGGTGCGACTGGGGACTGAGCTGCGCAAGTTGCGGGTCTCCGCAGGGATGTCGGCCCGCGAAGTGGTGGGGATCCTGTCGTCGACCTCGGCACAGATGAGCCAGGTCGAGGCTGGCCTGTCGGGAGTCAGCGAAGAGCGTCTACGCAGGCTCGCAGCACTCTACGGGTGTGGAGACGAGGCGTTGATCGAAGCGCTGGTGGAGATGGCGACGGACCGTACGCGTGGCTGGTGGGAGGAGTACCGGGACGTACTCCCGGCCGAGTTCCTAGATCTGGCGGAGCTGGAAAGCCATGCGCGTTTCATCCAGGTGATCGCGACCGCCCATGTGCCGGGGCTGCTCCAGACCGAGGAGTACGCCCGAGCGGTGTTCGGGTACTGGGTTCCGCCGCTCCCGGACAGAGAACTGGAGCTTTGGGTCGGGTATCGCATGCGTCGTCAACAGATCCTCTCGCGAGACAGCGCGGTTCCGTACGAGGCAGTGCTGCACGAGTCCGTACTGCGTACGCGTGTCGCGGACCGGCGGGTGGCTCGTGCCCAACTCGACGAGCTGGTACGTCAGTCGGAGCATCCCGGTGTCTCGGTGCGGGTGATCCCCTTTGACGTCGACGGGTTCGCTGGGGCAAGTTCGTCGTTGATGTATGCGGGTGGCCGGGTGCAGATGTTGGACACCGTGCAGCGGGACACCCCGTACGGCTCCGCCTTCCTGGATGCCGCCGCCCAACTCCATGACATGCGAACGCTCTTCCGTAAGGTTCAAGAAGCTTCCCTTGACCCCATCAGGTCGCGGGACTTCATTCACCGTCTGTCGAAGGAGCTGTAGGCGTGATTCAGTGGCAGAAGTCCACGTACTCGGGTGGCGCGGCGGGCAACGAATGTGTAGAACTCGCCCACGGTGAAGGTGAGTTGCTCCTCAGGGAAAGCGACTCTCCCGCCCGAATACTCCCGCTCACTCCCACTGGCCTCGCCGCTCTCCTCCAGTGCTTTCAGGCCGGGGGACGAGTCAGGAGGTAGCCCGAGATGGGGACCGGGCTCTCCTCGTCCAGGTGGCGGGCGTCGGACCAGTTGCGTTGTTCGATGGGCGAGAGCAGGGACTCGACCGTGCACGACCATGTCTGGCACAGGGCTCGCAGGAAGCGTCCGTAGAGGCCGCCCGACAAACGCCACCATTCCTTCTGCCAGGTCGGCATGATGTCGTTGCGCGCGGACTCGTATGCGAGGTCGCGGTTCTCGACATCTGGGAAGACGTCGGACAGCGGTGGGTTGAGGACCCTGGCGGTGATGACGATCCAGTTGTCGGGGAGCTGCACAGTCTGCCCGGACAGGTAGTGATAGACCTCTGGAGGTCGGCTTCGCCAGGTCAGGGGCAGACCGGTGGCCATGAAAACCTCGTTCTTCCGTGCGGTCCAGTCTGCGATGTTGGCCGGGCGCAGGACACCCTCCGCCGTGAGGGCGAAAGCGACGTCGTCGGCGAGTTCGTTGAACGCGTTATTGAGGGTGTAGGCCAGCTCCAGCTGGACCGGGTCTCCGAACTGCCCGTTGCCACGAAGCTGTTGTTCCTGCCGTCGCATCCAGAGCCGGACCTGGTCCTGGTTCGCGACGAGGCCCGCCCGGTCCCGTGAAGCCCGGCTGGGCTGACCGGCGAGGTAGCCCGCGAAGGAAATCGACTCGTCGGCGAGCAGGCCGTTCACCGTGACGATCCCCTGGAAATGGCGCCGAGACAGGTAGTACATGTCGTTCCAGAGCGTGGCCAGTCCGATCCGCCTCCCTTTGGCGTCCAACAACTCGGTGGCCCTCGCGATGAAGTCGTCCCGCAACTGGAGGCGTTGCTTCTCCTCTCCGACGCGCCGGTTGTCGGCAGCGGGAGGGTAGAGGCGGTCGAATACCTCGTCCGGTGCTCCCGCGGCCAGCGAGAAAGGAGCCAGGACATCGGGTGCGGTGGTGCCGGGTTCCCAGCTGTGGATGGGCACCGCGTTCTCCAGTGCCAGCCGCCGGACCAACTGGGTGAGTCGATCGTCATCGGTCTTGTAGAGCACTCCCTTTACGTCGTTGGGGCTCCTCTTGAGCTTGACGTGCACGGTCGTGCCTTCGGGAACCCAGTCCTGGGTGGGCAGCGGCGTGAGCAGGGGGCGACGATCGGGACCGTCGAAGGTGAGGCGACGAGCGTCGTGGGTGGAAGAGTCGTAGCGACGGGTGGTCAGCTCGACCCGGTCGCCGAGCAGGAAGACTGAGAAGAAGCCGATGCCGAACCGACCGCTGGGCCGGAAGCCGCCGTCGGCCAGTCCGGGGAGCCCGTTGCGGATACTCGGGGAACTCCAGCCGCTCTTGCCGAAGTCGAGGAGACCGTGGATGAGGGTCTCCTCGTCCATTCCGATGCCGTTGTCGCGGATTTCCAGGCACCAGCCGCCGTCGGTCTCCGTCAGCCGTACATCGATGCGCCCCTCCGCGAAGCCAGGTTGCAGAGCGCGGCGAGCCTGGACGGCGTCCTGAGCGTTCTGGATCAGTTCCCGTACGGCGACTTCGGGCTCGTCGCCGTACAGCTGCTCCCCGCCCAGGCTCTTGACCAGGGCAGGGACGTCGGAGACCTTGACGGTCGCGTCGATGGGGCGCCAGCCCTGCACGCGGAAGAGTTCGGCGAAGCGCTCGGGGGAGTCGACCCCGGCGACCGCGCGGGCGGCGAGCCGGTCTCGGCCGAGGTCGTGCAAGAGGGAGTCGACCGACTTCAACTCCTCGTCGATTCGGCGCAGATAGTCGAGGGCCAGCCACCAGGACGCCGCGTCCTGCGAGGAGAAGGGGCGCAGTGAGGTGTACCGCACTCGGTCGCCCTTCAGATGCGGGCGGCTGATGTGTTCCTGAAACCGCCAGTGCTCGCGTGCCGTGCCCAGCGGATTGCGTAGGGAGAACAGCAGGGTCGGAGCCCGGCGGCTGTCGATCTGCGTCGCGTCGGCCAGTCGCAGAACGCAGGCCAGCTTCAGCGGTTCGATGGTCCACTCGCTTGGCTGCCAGGGCAACGAGCCGATGGTGTGCCCGAATTCGCCTGCCAATCCGCTCACCGGCCACCAGTGGCTGGCCGCCAGATCGCCGATCAGCGGACCGTACACCTCGCGCAGTTGGACTTCCTCGATGAGGAAAATCTCGTTCCCCGTGCTGGAGCGCCAGGGCTGGTCCACGAGCCGTCGCGCCTGCTCCGCGTGCGTTTCGCGGATCGCGGTCGCCCGGCAGGCATCGGCGATCTCGGTGGGCGGCGCGTTCAAGTCCTCCTGATCCGGCCAGCATCCCTCCTGCTGGTAATAGGCCACCGACACCAGGTCACGCCACCGCTTCTCGCCCAAGGTCTCGCGCACACTCGTCCCGTACGCCGCTTCCCCCATTGCCGCATCGTGCAGCACGAAGGCGCAGCCCAGCACATACGCCTCGGCGGGATTCAACGTCACTTGTCGCCCGCACACGAGATCGGCCGTTTCCCACAACGCGTCGACATGGCTGATGTCGTGCACGGTGAAGTCGGGCATGCTGCGTTCGTTCTCCTGTAGGAGTACGGCCGCCTTCCTGCGGAGTTCGACGTACGACGTCCGCAGTCGTTCACGCTGTTCGGCCTGCGCGTCGCCGCTCGGACGCGGGGCGAGGGTGTCCTGCCACAGGGGAGTGCTGGTGTAGTCGTGCTCTGACACCGGGGACGATCACCTCATTGCAGGCAGGAGGAGAAACGCGGCGAGCACCCACATGGTGATCACCGAGACGAGGATGAAGAGCAGCACGTAAGTCTCGTACCAGCGAAGGAAGTTGCCGGGACGCGGGCGCTTCCGGAAGCCGGGGCCGACTATCTCGTCGACGAGGTCGCACTCTTCGTTGCGGAAGTCGAGCCAGGACATGGCGCCCACCACGATGAGCGTGCCGGTGAACGCGGCGACCACGGTGACGAGGGTCAGCAGTCCGATGACTCCGCCTCGGGCGGTGGCGGGCGGCACGTCCCACTTGCGGTAGCCCACGAAGAGGGCGAGGGCCGCACTGACGAGTGCCGTGGCGAGCGTCTGGTAGAGGGCCAGGAAGCGGTGGGCGTTCTCGTTGACCGCGTGTATCTGTTGAAGGATGTACCGATACCGCTCGAGCGCGAACTCGTTGCGGACCGAAGCCGCGTCCGGCCTCGTCTCCCCCGGTGCCGCCATCGCCCCCCACCCGTCTGAGCCTCCATCAGCATAGGTAACTCGGGTCTGCTTGGCATCGGTTGTCGCTCAGCCGATGAGAGGAGAGGGTGCGGAAAGAAATAAACCCGTTCACGGCAACCTTCTTGATCCGCGCGGCCACTGAGGAGTCGTAACCCCCTCACCGCACCAGAGGACTCCCCCGTGGCTGTCACCGCTTCACCCGTCCCCTCCCACCGCCGCTCCCTCCGCAAGCGCCGCACGATCGTCGTCACGGCTGCCGTAGCCGCCGCGGGCATCGGCGCCGGCATCCTCGTGCTGAACGCGAACGCCGCCAGTACCGGCGTCGACCTGTACCACCAGACCCTTGCGGCCAAGGACGGCTGGGCCTCGGCCGGTACCGGGACCACCGGTGGTGCGAAGGCCGATGCCGCTCACACCTTCACCGTGAGCACCCGCGCACAGCTGGTGAAGGCGCTGGGGTCCGCCAGTGACACCACGCCCCGGATCGTCAAGATCAAGGGCACGATCGACGCCAACACCGACGACTCCGGCAAGAAGCTGACCTGCGCGGACTACTCTGCGGGGACCGGGTATTCGCTGTCCGCGTACCTCAAGGCCTTCGCCCCCTCCACCTACGGCCGCTCAAAGCTGCCCTCCGGCACGCAGGAGAAGGCGCGGGCCGCCGCCCAGGCCAGGCAGGCGAAGAACGTCATCTTCCGGGTGCCCGCCAACACCAGCGTCGTCGGCGTGCCCGGCACCAACGCCGGGATCACCGGCGGCATGCTGCAGATCCAGAGCGTGGACAACGTCATCGTGCGGAACCTGAGCTTCGCCGCCACCCAGGACTGCTTCCCGCAGTGGGACCCGACGGACGGGGACAGCGGGAACTGGAACTCGCAGTACGACGCCGTGACGCTGCGCGGTGCCACACATGTCTGGGCCGACCACAACACGTTCACCGACGCGCCCGGCCTCGACACCTCCGACCCGACGTACTACGGCCGCCAGTACCAGATCCACGACGGCGAACTCGACATCACCAAGGGCTCGGACCTGGTGACCGTGGAGCGCAACCAGTTCACCAACCACGACAAGACGATGCTGATCGGCAGCAGCGACACCGACAGCGTCGGCAAGCTGCGCGTTTCCATCCACCACAACGTGTGGAAGGGCATCGTGCAGCGGGCGCCGCTGGCCCGGATCGGGCAGATCCACATCTACAACAACTACTACGACACGACTGCCCTCAACGGTTACACGCTCCTCTACAGCGTGAACTCCCGCGCCAAGGCCCAGGTCGTCGTCCAGAACAACTACTGGAAGGTGTCCGCGAGCCAGAAGCTCGGCAAGCTGTTCAGCGGTGACGGCACCGGGTCCATCGCGGGCAGCGGCAACCTCGTCAACGGAACCGCCACCGACCTCGTCGCCGCCTACAACGCCGCCAGCTCCAAGAAGCTGAAGACCACCGTGAACTGGACGCCGACCCTCACGGCCGGCCTGGAGACCTCCGCCAAGAACCTGCCGACGGAACTCGCCACCACGACCGGGGCCGGCATCCTCAAGTAGCCTTCGGCAAAGGGCCGTTGCCTCAGATCAGCCAGAGCAGCCCGTACCCGCCCAGGGCAGTGTCGCTCTGCTGGGTGAGGCCGACCGCGGGTCCGGTGAACAGCTTGGTGCCCGTGGCCGTCGGACGGGAGGTGCCGCCGGGGAAGACCCAGACGGCGCCGGTGGCGTTGTTCTCGAAGGCCGCGCTCACGAACAGCTCGGGCTTTCCGTCCTTGTCGACGTCCCCGACCGAGACCGTCGTACCGAAGAAGTCGTCGGTCTCGGAGGCGCCGGGGACGCCCGCGGTGTCCTGGGTGAAGGAATAGGAGCCGGCGCCGAGCGCGCCCGTGCGGCGGCCGGGGATCACGGTCACCGCTCCGGCCCGGCCCTTGCCGGCGACACCTTCGGACGGGACGCCGACGACGATGTCGGCGAGCCCGTCCCGGTTGAGGTCGGCCACGGCCAGGGCGGCGCCGAACTCGTCGTCCTTCTCGCTCGCGCCGGGCACCCCGGCGGTGTCCTGGGTGAACTGCACGGGTTCGGCGTTCTCTGCGATACCCCTCGCCGTGCCGTAGTAGACCAGTACGCGTCCGCCCAACGCGCCGTCCACACCGGCGACATAGGGGTCGAGGGGGTCGCCGACCACGAGATCGGCGTACCCGTCGCCGTTGACGTCTCCCGAGGCGGCGATGAACCCGTTGCCCTGCTTCGGCTTCATGACGGTGGTGGCCGGGTCGACGTAGACCTCGCCACCGCTCAGGTCGCTGAGGCCTACGGTGGTGACGGCCAGGTCGAGCACGGCGTTGCCGTCGAAGTCGCCGAGCGCGACGCTCGCCGGGGAGGCGGTGTTCTGGTCGGGTGCGGTCGAACCGAAGGTGCCGGTGCGGCTGAAGGGTCCCTTGAAGACCATGACGCCGTCCGATCCAGCGACCGCGACCTGCGTCTTCGAGCCGGCGCCGATGCTCACCGCGGCCACGTCGGTGCCGTACCGCTCCAGGAAGTCCGACCGCGCCGGTAGGTCGGTCGCCGTCGTCAGCCCGTTCTTGCCGCCCCACAACACGGTGACCAGGCCCGCGTCCTTGCCGCGGGCCGTGTCCTCGTACGGCGCGGAGACGACGAGGTCCGCGTAGCCGTCGCGGTTGAGGTCGGCGGTGGCTGTGGACTCGCCGAACCGGTCGCCCGCCTCCGCGGTGCCCGGTACTCCGGCGGTGTTCTGGGTGATCGTCTTGCGGTGGCCGGTCGAGAGCCCCGACTTCGAGCCGTACAGGACGACGACGGCTCCCGCCGCCTCCTTGCCGGCCACGTTCGCGCCCGGCGCGGGCAGGACGGCGTCGCGGTATCCGTCGCCGTTGAAGTCGCCGGGGACCGCTCCGTGCACGGCGAGTGCGGGCGTGGCGGGCAGTAGTGCCCCGCCGACCAGGGCCGCGGCGACGACCGCCACGGCCCTCCATCTTCCGCCGTACGCCTTCGAGTTGCTCATGCGAGTCCCCTCCCACCCCAGGCGCACCCCCTGTGCGCCGACACCAGGCGTGCAGTGTAAAGCCCTTGGCTGTAAGGGAGTTGGGGGTGGAGACTCAGCTGTCGTAAGTCCCGTCCCACGGCGGCCCGAAGGCGTACCGGTCCGGGTACAGCTCGGCCCAGCTGCCGTCCTCGTCCTCCTCGATCAGCAGACCGAACAGGACGCCGTCCACGGTGCGTTGGAAGGGGCGGACCGCGATGTCGGTGTAGCTGCGGCGGGGGAGGGCGCGGAGCAGTTTCGCCAGGTGGATACGGGCCTGGGAGAGGACCGAGTCGTCGCCGTGCGGGGCGCGCTGCTGCTCGGCCCAGGTGCCGGCGCACCAGATCTCCGAGTCGCGGTAGCGGCCCGCGGCGTCGAAGGTGTGGAGCACCGTGTAGAGACGTTTCTGCTCTTCCCAGCCGTCGGCGGGACGGAAACCCTGGGGGAACGCGTAGGTGACCGACGCCAGGAACTGACCCTCCGCGTAGCGGCCGACGGCCCCGCTGCGCTGATTCGGGTCGTAGGCGATCGGAATGACCTCGGGGACTGCCATGGCGGCACCTTACGGGTTGGCGCGAACACGTCTGCGTCGGGGTCCGTCACCGAGCCCGCATGACCTCGCTGAGTTGACCCGGGGTCAATGGTGGCACCGCGATGGGATGCGCCGCACCAGCCCGCAGGCCGTCGAGGAAGAACGCCAGGCACCTGACACTCAGCGCCGCGCTGGCCGACACGGGGGTCTACGCCGGGAGCCTGGTCATCGGCGGACTCATCGAGCGCGGTGACATCCACAAGCTGGTGACGGCCAACCCGGAGCAGTTCGGGAACGTGGGTGACAGGACCCTCAACCCTGACGACATCGCCGACGGTGCCTGGGAGTTGGTGGCGCGCCGGGACCGGGCGGAGGACACGTTCAGCGTGCTCGGCTAGGAGTCCGTACGTTCCTCGAGGCGCGGGAAGAGAACCGCTCCCTTCGTCACCGGGGAGCCGGGCGGAAGCGCGCCCCAGACGGAAGCGTCCTGGATCCGCTGGTCGACCAGCGGGCCCAGGGACGTCGAGGCGCCGAGGGACTCCCACAGCCGCTCCGACGTCTCCGGCATGACCGGTTCGAGGAGGATCGCGATCGCGCGGAGGGAGTCGGCCGCCGTGTAGAGGATCGTTGCCAGGCGGTCGCGGGACTCGGGGGAGTCGGACTTGGCGACCTTCCAGGGTTCCTGGTCGGTCAGGTAGCCGTTGACCTGCCGGACGAAGTCGAGGACGGCCAGGATGCCGCCCTGGAAGTCGAGTTGGTCGCCGATACGGCGGTCCGCCTCCGAAGTCGCCGTGAGCAGAGCCGACTTGAGTGAGCGCTCGGCCTCGCTCTCCTTCCCCGGCGCGGGCAGCGCGCCGTCGAAGTACCTGGCCGTCATCGCGGTCACCCGGGACGCCAGGTTGCCGTAGCCGTTGGCGAGTTCGCTGGTGTAGCGGGCGGTGAAGTCCTCCCAGGAGAAGGAGCCGTCCTGGCCGAAGGCGATCGCGCGCAGGAAGTACCAGCGGTAGGCGTCCACGCCGAAGTGCGCGGTCAGGGTCTGGGGGCTGATGCCGGTCAGGTTCGACTTGGACATCTTCTCGCCGCCGACCATGAGCCAGCCGTTGGCGACGATCCGGCCGGGCAGCGGCAGGCCGTTGGCCATGAGCATCGCGGGCCAGATCACGGCGTGGAAGCGGAGGATGTCCTTGCCGACGAGATGGACGTCCGCGGGGAAGGTCGCCGCGAACTTCCCGGGGTTCTCGTTGTAGCCCACGGCGGTCGCGTAGTTGAGGAGCGCGTCGACCCAGACGTAGATCACGTGCGAGGGGTCCCAGGGGACCTTGACCCCCCAGCCGAAGGTCGAGCGGGAGACCGACAGGTCCTGGAGGCCCTGGCGGACGAAGTTCACCACCTCGTTGCGGGCCGAGGCGGGCTGGATGAAGTCCGGGTGGGATTCGTAGTGGGCGAGGAGCCGGTCGCCGTACTCGCTCAGCTTGAAGAAGTAGTTCTCCTCCTTGAGGATTTCCACCGGCCGCCGGTGGATGGCGCACAGCGGGGTCCCGCTGCCGTCCTCCGCCTCGATCAACTCGCCGGGGAGCTTGTACTCCTCGCAGTAGACGCAGTACGGGCCCTCGTAGCCGCCCTTGTAGATCTCGCCCTTGTCGTGCAGGTCCTGCACGAACTCCTGGACGCGGTCCGTGTGCCGGCGCTCCGTGGTGCGGATGAAGTCGTCGTTCGAGATGGCGAGATGGTCCCAGAGCGGCTTCCAGGACTCCTCGACCAGACGGTCCGCCCACTCCTGCGGGGAGACGCCGTTCGCCTCCGCCGTGCGCAGGATCTTCTGGCCGTGCTCGTCCGTGCCGGTGAGGAACCAGACGTCCTCCCCGCGCCGGCGGTGCCAGCGGGCGAGGACGTCTGCGGCGACGGTCGTGTAGGCGTGGCCGAGGTGCGGGACGTCGTTGACGTAGTAGATGGGGGTGGTGACGTAGTAGTACGTCATCGGGTCACCCCTGATCTCCGCCGAACCGCTCCTTGTACATCTCCAGGTCCTCCTCCGTGAGCTTCGCGAAGAGCACCGGGGGGACGGTGAAGGGGGTGCCGGCGGGGACGGTGGTGAGGGACTTCGCTTCGTCCGACGACACCCAGGTCGCCGTGTCGTCCTTCAGGTCGAAGGCCGCGCGCATGGCCGCCGAGGAAGCCGGGATGAAGGGTTCCGAGACCACCGCGTAGAGGTGGATCAGGTTCATCGCCGTGCGCAGGGTGAGGGCCGCGGCCTCCGGGTCGGTCTTGATCTCCAGCCAGGGGGCCTTCTCCTCCAGGTAGGAGTTGCCCGCCGACCACAGGGCGCGCAGCGCGGCCGCGGCCTTGCGGAACTGGAGGGCCTCCATCTGGCTCTCGTACTCGGCCAGCAGACCGGCGATCTCCTCGCCGAGCTTCGCCTCCGCCGGGCCGGCCCCGGTGCCGGCCGGTACCTCCTCGCCGAAGCGCTTCTTCGAGAAGGACAGGACGCGGTTGACGAAGTTGCCGAGGGTGTCCGCCAGGTCCTTGTTCACCGTGGCGGTGAAGTGCTCCCAGGTGAAGGAGGAGTCGTCGGACTCGGGGGCGTTGGCGATCAGGAAGTAGCGCCAGTAGTCGGCCGGGAGGATGCTGAGCGCCTGGTCGGTGAAGACGCCCCGCTTCTGGGACGTGGAGAACTTCCCGCCGTAGTACGTCAGCCAGTTGAAGGCCTTGACGTAGTCGACCTTCTTCCACGGCTCGCGGATGCCGAGCTCGGTGGCCGGGAACATCACCGTGTGGAACGGGACGTTGTCCTTGGCCATGAACTCCGTGTAGCGGACGGGGTTCTCACCGGCGTCGGACTCGTACCACCAGGACTTCCAGTCCCTGTTCTCCGGGTCCTGGTCCGACCATTCCTTCGTCGCGCCGATGTACTCGATCGGGGCGTCGAACCAGACGTAGAAGACCTTGCCCTCCGCGGCCAGCTCCGGCCAGGTGTCGGCGGGGACCGGGACGCCCCAGTCCAGGTCGCGGGTGATCGCGCGGTCGTGCAGGCCCTCGGTGAGCCACTTGCGGGCGATGGAGGAGGCGAGCTGCGGCCACTCCTCCTCGTGCGCCGCGACCCACTCCTCGACCTCGTGCTGGAGCTTCGACTGGAGGAGGAAGAGGTGCTTGGTCTCCCGGACCTCCAGGTCGGTGGAGCCGGAGATCGCGGAACGCGGGTTGATCAGGTCGGTCGGGTCGAGGACGCGGGTGCAGTTCTCGCACTGGTCGCCGCGGGCCTTGTCGTAGCCGCAGTGGGGGCAGGTGCCCTCGACATAGCGGTCCGGGAGGAACCGGCCGTCGGCGGGCGAGTAGACCTGGCGGATCGCGCGCTCTTCGATGAAGCCGTTCTCGTTCAGGCGGCGGGCGAAGTGCTGGGTGATCTCGCGGTTCTGCGGGGAGGAGCTGCGGCCGAAGTAGTCGAAAGCCAGCGCGAAGCCGTCGTAGACCGCCTTCTGCGCGTCGTGCGCCTGCGCGCAGAACTCGGCGACCGGGAGGCCCTGCTCCTTCGCGGCCAGCTCGGCCGGGGTGCCGTGTTCGTCCGTCGCGCAGATGTAGAGGACGTCGTGGCCGCGCTGACGGAGGTAGCGGGAGTAGACGTCCGCCGGGAGCATGGACCCCACCATGTTGCCCAGGTGCTTGATCCCGTTGATGTACGGAAGGGCGCTGGTGATGAGGTGTCGAGCCATCGGGGGGCTGCTCCCAGGTCGGTGTGTTGCTGTTGTTGCGAACCTTGAAATCGTAGCCGACATGGGTGTGCCGCCCGCCTCCCGTTTTACGGGGTGGGAAGCGGGCGGCACGGGGGTTCTGCTAGGTGGTGGTGCTACGGGCGCCAGTCGATCAGTACGCCGTCGTAGAGCTCCGCGTCCGTGAGCTCCAGGGGGGTCGGGCCCGCGTGGAAGAAGGCCGTGTTGTCGGTCTTCAGCTTGCGGAGGTAGTCGAAGGCCTTGTTGTCGTGGTCGCCGAACGCGACGAACGAGAAGAAGACCGACGCGTGGGACTTCGCGGCGTCCGTGAGGGACTGGGTGGCCGGGGTCTTCGCGTCCGGGGCGCCGTCCGTCTGGAAGACGACCAGGGCCGGGGAGCCGGGGGTGGCGTTCTTGTCGTAGTGCGCGAGTACGGCTTCTACGGCGGCGTGGTAGCTGGTACGGCCCATGCGGCCGAGGCCGGCGTGCGCCTCGTCGATCGCGTTCTCGGGGGAGGCGGGGGTGAGGTCAGTGGTGCCGTCCACTTCGGTGGAGAAGAAGACGACGTGCACCGTGGGGGTGGGGTCCGGGTCCAGGTGGGTCGCGAGGGCGAGGGTCTGGTCGGCGAGGGCTTGTGCGGAACCGTCCTTGTAGTACGGGCGCATGCTCGCGGAGCGGTCCAGGACGAGGTAGAGCTTCGCTCGGGTACCGGTGAGGGTCGCCTTGGCGAGGGCGACGGCGGCGGAGTCGCTGCCCACGGCCTCGGCTACACCCTCGGCCCCGATCGTTTCTCCACCCGCGCCGCCCGTGACGGATTCGTCGGCGGGTGCGGGTGGCCCCTGTGGGGCGGACCCACCGTCGGTGGCCGCGGCGAGCGCGGGGACGGGTTCGGGGGCGCTTTCGGCTGCGGGTTCGGGGGTGGGCTCGGGAGTGGGTTCGGCGACGGCTTCGGCTGTGGTCTCCGCTGCGGGCTCCGGCTGGGGCTCCGCCTCCGGCGCGACCTCCTCGGCGCCCGGCTCAGCCGCGGGCGCGGCTTCCGCTTCCGCCGCTTCCGGCTCGGGTTCCGCTTCCGCCGCCTTCGGCTCGGTTTCGGCTTCCGCGACCGGCTCGGGCTCGGGTTCCGGCGTGACCTCGGCGACGGGTTCCGCTTCCGCCTCCGGCGCGGGCTCCGCGACGGGCTCCGCCTCGGGCTCCGGCGTTACCTCGGCCGTAGGGTCGGCCTCTTCCAGCGACGGCTCGACGCCCGGCTCGGGGGCGGCTTCCGCAAGCGGCTCGGCGGCAGGCTCCGGCTCGGGGGTCGTCTCGGCCGTGGGCTCGGCTTCCTCTGCCGTCGGCTCGACGACCGGCTCGGCTTCCGGTTCCGGCGTGGTCTCGGCGACGGGCTCCGCCTCGGGCTCCGGCGTCACCTCGGCCGTGGGCTCGGCTTCCTCCGTCACCGGCTCTGCCTCGACCGCAGGCGCGGTCTCCGCGACCGGCTCGGTCACCGTCTCTGCCTCGGTCTCCGTGACCGGCTCGACAACAGCCTCAGCCGCAGCCTCCTCGACCTTCGGCTCGACCTCGACCTCGACCTCGACCTCGGCCTCGGCCTTCGCCTCAGTCGTCGCCGTGCCTCCCGTCCCCTCCGTCGACATCGTCGGCTTCGGGACGGTCACGTTGTCGAAGGCCAGGGCCACGAGTTCGTGTTCGTCGTCCTCCAGGGTGGAGGACGGGCGGGGTTCCGGGACCTGGGACGTTGCCGCCGGTGCGGGGGTCGGCGTCGAGGTGAGGTCGGGTTCTGTGGACGGGGACGGGACCTTGGCGTCCGGTTCCGCGGCCACCGTGGTCTGCTGTTCTTGCGAAGGAGTGCGTTCCGCACCCTCTGCTCCGGCGGCACGCTCCTTGCGTGACCTGCCGAACGCATTCCGCAGGAGAGTGAGAATGCCCATGTGCGCAACCCTTCGCGTGAGTTGAAGCCGTCAATCCCTGGCCAGGACGGACACGTAAGGTTAGCGGCCCCGGATGGCGATCTTAGGCAGGGGCGACGCGCGTGGGACGCGTTCTGTCAACACCCCCTGTTTCAGCCACCACTTCGCTCACCCGTTCACCTGCCGGTTCGCCGAACGGCGGTCAGTGTCAGTGGGTCCCTCTACCGTTCCTTCCATGACGCACGTGACGCACCGCACGTACCGCACGCACTGGATACACGGTCCGCTCGCGAGCCACGAGGAGGTCAACGTCGTCTTTTTTCGGGGGATGTCGTTGGACGCCCTCACGCGGGAGCTCCTGTCCGTACGGCGCATCCCGCTCGCCTACGCCAAGGGAGGTGAAGGCGAATGGGGGCTGGTCATGCATGACATGTTCGGCTGGGACGACGACGACTACGACCGTCCCGACTACCGGCCGTTGTGCCGGGACGGCGGTGAACTCGCCGTCTTCACCACGGAACCCTGCATCGCCAAGGCGCACGGCCCCCAGTTCGACTACTTCCGCGACGGACGCGTCGTCTGCGGGATCAGCTTCGAGACCCCGTACTACGGCGTCGGGAGCCACCCCGATCTGCTGGCACCCACCCTCACCGCCGCGCGGCTGATCGGGCCCCACGCGGAACTCGACCCGTACGACAACGAGGAACGGACCGTCCAGGCGATCTCGGCCTTCTTCTCCCTGCCCGATCCCGACTTCTCCCTGACCTGATCAACCCCGAACTCGGCGCAGCGCTCAGTGCGGCGAAGCGATCGCCCGTGCCGCCGCGACCTCCTGCCGCAGCGGCTCCAGCACACTGTCCGCGGGCCCCATGAGATCCGCACGGACCTCCACCAGCACCTCCGACTCGCGTACGCCCTGCGACAACTCCCGGAGCTGGAGCGCCACTTGGGTGACCTCGGCGGGAGATGGGGGCGGCGCCCCGTGTTTCACCCGCACCCTCGCCGCCGTCGTCGCGTCGACGATCCGTTCCACGGCGACGACGAGGGGGAGCCAGCCGGCGGCAAGGCGGCCGGTGGGCGGGGGTTCGGTGAGGGCGCGTTGGAACTCGGTGCGGATGACGGACAGGTCCCGGTAGAGACGGCGCCGCATCCGGGCACGGGCTGCCGGATCGGCCTCCACGCCAGGAGCGCCAGGAGCGCCAGGAGCGCCAGGAGCGCCAGGAGTACGAGGAGCTCCGAACGCCGACTCCACATACCCCGCCGTGTCCGCCACCGCCTCCGCCAACCGGTCCCCCACCCGCGTGTGCCAGCTCTCCGGCCAGAGCAGATAGCCCGCGACCAGCGCGATCCCGCAGCCGATGAGGGAGTCCACCAGTCGGGGCAGGAGCAGTGCCGTGCCCTGGTGGTTCAGGATGTCCGAGAGGAGCAGGATCACCGGGGTGATCGCCATCGTCTGGTAGCCGTAGCCCCGGGGGGTGAGGGCCGGGATCAGCGGGGCCAGGAGGAGCAGGACCAGTACGTCCCACCAGCCCCTCGGGACCGCCGACAGCACCGCCGCCGCGATCACCAGTCCCGCCACAGTGCCGAGCGCGCGCAGCAACGCCCGGGAGAAGACGGAGCCGAAGTCGGGCTTCAGGACGAAAGTGATCGTCAGGGCGATCCAGTACGAGCGCGGGACCGGGACCGTGGAGACCAGGACCTGGGCGAGGCCGATGCAGAGGGCCAGGCGCAGGCCGTAGCGCCAGGAGCCGGAGGAGAGCAGTACGTTGCGGGCCGCCCTCGCCGCCCGGATGCGGAGGGCCGCCGGGCGGCCCAGGCGGTCGTCGATGCCCCGGGGGTCGACGTCGGGGGCCGTGACGACCGCGGCCGCGTGGCGCAGGGCGTGGTCGACCGCGCGGGTCGTCTCGCTGGTGGGGGCGGGGAGGTCGAGCCCTATCGGGCCGGTGTAGCCCGTCTCGACGGCGTGCGCGAGGTGGCGGACCGTGTCGCGGATCTGCGGGGGGAGGGAGCGGCCCGACTGGTGGACCGCCGGAGCCGCCTCGACGACCGGCGTGATCGCGTTCAACTGGGCCAGCAGGCGGGTGAGTTCGGGGTTGCGGCCGTGGTGGCGGGCGCGCCGGGCCAGGACTAGGTCGTAGGACTGGTTCAGGGACTGGGTGACGGCCCGGCGGGCGGCGTCGTAGCCCGCCGCCGGATCGTCGCCGCAGGTGGTGAGGAGGTCGGCGACGGTGCGGTAGGTGTCCGCGACCGCCGTCCGTTCCGGGACACCGGAGCGCAACGGCCAGGCGAGGAGCGCGAGGAGGAGGACCAGGAGGCCGCCGCCGGACATCAGGACGGGGGCCAGCCACCACGCGCCGGGGAGCGGGAGGCCCGCGCCGATCACCGAGTTGAGGAGCAGGAGCAGGCCCGATACGGAGGCCACCGCGCCGATCGTCGAGATCATTCCGGAGACCAGCGCGATGAGGGTCAGGGCGGTGACCGCGAGCCAGCCGTGGCCGTAGACCGCCGCGCCGAGGGTGACGCCGAGCGCGCCGAAGAGCTGGGGGATCGCGATGTTGAGGATCCGCATGCGGTAGGCGTCGGCGGTGTCGCCGATGACTCCGGAGAGGGCGCCCATGGAGGCGAGGGCGCCGTAGGCGGTGTGTCCGGTGGCGAGGCCGAGGGCGAGGGGGAGGGACATCGCGACGGCGGCGCGGGCGATCGCCGGGCGGTTGAGGGGGGCCTGCTGGGGTTGGAGGTTCCTCACCAGCCAGTCGGGGGGTGTGAGGCCGATGGTGAACTCGCGGGACATGCGCCCATTATGAGCAGCCCCCCCACGTTATTCGTGCTGGTGGAGTGCGACGTCCACCAGCAGCGCGCGGTGGTCGGTGTCGGCGAGGTCGAGGAAGCGGGCGCTGTTCGCGGAGAAGTCCGGGGAGAGGAGGACGTGGTCGATCTGGGTGCCGAAGGTGGGGGCCAGGCGCTCGGGCCAGCTGGGGGTGCGGGGGTGTCCGGCGAGGCGGGCCGCGTCGCGCAGGCCTGTGTCGAGGATGCGGCGGAACGCGGCATGGTCCTGGGAGGAGTTGAAGTCTCCGGCCAGGACGGTCGGGGTGGTGGGGTCGGTGGCGGCGAAGGCGCGCAGCCTGCCCAGTTCGCGGCGCCACAGGCCGACCTGGTCGGGCAACGGGGGCATGGGATGGGCGAGTTGGAGGCGGATGGCATGGCCGTCCACGTCCGCCACCGCGCCGGGCATGCCCATCGTGCCGGTGACGCCCTTCGTGCCCTTGAAGGGGAAGCGGCTGAGGACGACCGAGCCGTGCGAGCCGGCCGCCACCACGGCCTGCCGGTAGGGGAGTTGGGCGCCGAAGTCCCGGCGCAGGGTGGCCTGGCAGGTGTACTCGCACTCCTCCACGAACACCACGTCGGGCCGCTCCCGCCGGATCACCGGCACCAGGGAGCCGGTCCCCCGCCCGAACTCGACGTTCGAGGTCAGCACCCGGAACTCGGCGATCGCGGGCCCGCCCGGCTCACCGCTCTTCCCGTACGGCTCGATGAACCACGCCAGCAGTCCGAGCAGCGCCACTCCCCACACCAGCCCGAGCCGCCACCGGGCGAGCAGGGCGAGGAGGAGTCCCAGGCCGGTGGGGGCGAGCAACCACGGGAAGAAGGCGAGGAGTTGGGGGATGGGGGTCACCGCGTCGGTGTCGGCCGTACGGCAGCCGACGACCACGCTCGCGGCGGTGAACAGCAGGCCGGCGCACCAGACCGTGAAGTGCCGGCGCCGGTGGCGTTCCGGTACGAAGTCGGCGGCGGTCCACTCGGAGGTCGCGGTGCCCACGTGATGACCTTCCGCCGGTGGACGCAGATGCCCGAATCATCCCACGTGTGCCGGGAAATCCCCCGGGAATCAGGAATCAGCGGTCAACAACCAGCGGTCAACAACCAGCAGTCATCGGGCATTGGGCATTGGGCATTGGGCATTGGTTTGGGCATTGGACATCGGTCATGCCTGGGCCCGTGTCGCCTGCTGTGCCCGGTCCGCCGCGGCGGCCGCGGGTGCTCGCCGGCGTCGTACGAACTCCCTTGCCGGGCGGACGTACCGGGTGAGCCAGGCCGTCGCGGCGATCGTGAGGCCGAGGCCGAGGAGCAGCCAGGCGACCGTGCGCAGGGTCGAGGTGAGGGCGTCGTAGATCGCGCCGCCCGCCGCCTGGGAGACCTCGGCGGGGAGGTCGGCGACGGTCAGTTGGCGGCCGATCGCCAGCGCGAGGCCGAGCAGGGCGCCGCCGAGGGCCGTGCCGAGCGCGGTCGCGGTGATCGCGCGGCGGCGGCGCACGGCGACGGCGATGCCGGTGACCGCGAAGACGGCGGCGGTGACGGGGAGCCAGAAGCCGGCGACCTCGAGCACGTGGAACTCCTCCCGGAGCGGGCCCAGTTCACCGGCCGGGAGGACCGCGACCTCGGTGTGCTGGACGGGGATGCGGTCCGCCAACGGCACGTGTTCGTCGGCGAGTCGGTGCTTGACCTGGGCGGTGACGGGGGCGAGGTCGACGGTGACGGCGCCGCTGCGCTCCTCGTCGCGCAGGGCGTGCAGTACGGCGTCGTGGGTGGCCCGGTTGCCCTCGTCCCAGGCCAGCCGGAAGGCCTCGGTCTTGGTGAACGAGCGCACCGCGTCGTGCACGAAGGGGGCCATCGTGCCCCGCATCCCGCCCACCGTGCCGCGCATGCCGTCCACATGGACCCCGCGCATGATGCCCGCGCCGACCGTGTCCGCGACGACGTCCCGAACGGCCGGGTCGGCTGCCAGGGGCGCCATCGCCGTGACGTACCGGCCGGAGTCCGTCAGCCCGTACGCCGCCCAGGCCGCCAGCGCGCCGAAGGGCGTCAGGAAGCAGGAGAGGGCGACGAGTACGGCCGACAGGGCGCTCCGGAGACGTGGGGGCACCTCCCCAGGACACGGGCAGGGCGCGTGGTGCGCGAGCCGGGTGACCGTATTTGGCTGCATTCGGGTGCGATGTCAAGCCGAACGGGTGCTCTGACCTCGGAACCCCTGGCGGAACTGGCCGTTCCGCTCTCGGGTGGAGGGTTGACCCGAACGGGTGTTTCCTGGAACCGGGGAGAAGGAGGCCGAACATGCGCACCACTCCGGCCCTGCGGACTCTGGCCGCGGCCCTGCTCACCGGTGGCTCACTCGCCGTCGCGGCGGCGGGCACCACGGCGGCGGCAGCACCGACCACGTACGCCGAAGGACATGGCGGTGGTGGCGGTGGCGGCAGTCCGATCTGGGGCACCATCGTCTCCCGCACGGATCTGAACGTGCGGCAGTCGCCCACCACGCGCTCACCCGCCGTCGACTCGCTCTCACCAGGCAGCCAGGACCGCGTCCAATGCGTGGTCAGGGGACAGAGCGTCAACGGGAATCCCGACTGGTACTGGCTCGTCGGCGCCCAGGGCTGGGCCAGCGCCGCGTTCGTCGACACCGGCGGCCAGTGGGTGCAGTCCTGCTCGGACCCGTGTCCGGGCTGGAAGGACGGCAGCGACAACGGCAACAACTCGAACTGGAACAACGACCCCAACTGGAGCGACAACTCCAACTCGTGGAGCACCTCGGCCTCCGGGTCGTGGAGCGTCTCGGGCTCGTGGAGCTGGAGCGCCTCCGGGTCGTCCAGCGGCGGCGGCATCTGGAGCTGGGCGCCGTAGCGGGACCGAACATGGGAGTGGGGGGGGGGCGGGCGCCGCGGGGCGACGAGTTGGGTTTTTATTGAACGGGAAAAGTATTTATGTGATTTGTTTAATGGGGGGTTAAGTGATAAAAAAAAAAAAACCAACAGT